>JBOGXF010000049.1:0-3927 GCA_050694275.1 Actinomycetota bacterium
GGCGAGCGCCGACAGGAGGCCGACGTCCTTATCGACCCCGGTCATGAACAGACGGCCGATCTCCTCCCGAGCCGATGTGCTTGGCGGTACCCTTCTCACTGGCCTGACCTCCTTCGGTCGACTCTCCGGTCTTCCGTATGGTGGCTCAGGCCGCTTGTTTTTACAGGGAGGTCAGGACGTCACCCCGCCCGTAATGATCGTCGAGGATCGGAAGGAGCACTTTTCGGCGCAGCTTCGCCTCGGTCGGATCCCACTCGATGTCGAAGTAGGACGCGAACCGGCTATTGGGTCCGTTCTTCAGAACGTCCCACCACCACGAGTTGGCGCGCTCCGAGATCGCCATGTGGTTGGGAACGAGATCGATGATGTGCCGCATCTTCTGCGCTTCGAACGCCGCCAGCATGGTCTCGTATCTATCGCGGCCACCGAGTTCGTCGCCGACCTTCGAGTGGTCGACGACGTCGTAACCGTGGTGGCTGCCGGAGCGCGCCTGCAGATACGGGGAGCAATAGAGGTGGTCGATTCCGAGCTCGGCGAGATAATCGACGATATCGGCAAGGTCGACGAAGCCGAAGTCCCTGTGGAGCTGGAGCCGATATGTTGCGCGGGGCTCAGTCGCCACGCTGAAGCACCATCACCGAGCGCGCTCCAACCGGGATCTCCTCTCCGGCCTTGTAGACCTCGGTTCCCTCCTCGAGCTGCGGTCGGAGGGTGTCGATCACCGCAGTCCACGTCTCTCCCCAGCGATCGGCGGGAAGCGTGAACCGGATGTCTTCGTCGTGGGCATTGAACAGCAGCAGAAAGCTGTCGTCGGCTACCGGCTCGCCGCGCGGGTCGGACGTCGGAATTTGCGCGCCGTTAAGAAAGACCCCCATCGATTTGGCAAACCCCTCGTTCCACTGCTCGTCGGTCATCTCGCCGCCGTCGGGGTTGAACCAGGCGATGTCGCTAACGCCCGATCCGTGGATGTCTCGTCCCAAAAACCACTTCCGGCGTCGGAACACCGGATGCTTCCGACGGAAATCCATGAGCCGGCGCGCGAAGCCGAGCAGGGCGATGTTCTCGTCGCGCAACGACCAGTCGAACCACGAGATCTCGTTGTCCTGGCAGTACGCGTTGTTGTTACCGCCTTGAGTCCGCCCCATCTCGTCCCCGCCCAGGAACATCGGAACCCCCTGTGACAGCGCGATCGTCACCAAGAGGTTGCGTTTCTGTTTCTCGCGCAGGGCGTGGACCTCCGGATCGTCGGTCTCGCCCTCGATGCCACAGTTCCACGACCGGTTGTGGTTCTCGCCGTCGAGGTTGTCTTCCCCGTTGGCCGCGTTGTGCTTGTCGTTGTAGGAGACGAGGTCGTTGAGCGTAAAGCCGTCATGTGCCGTGATGAAGTTGATGCTCGCGTGGGGTCTACGACCACCGGCCTCGTACAGGTCGGAGGATCCGGTAAGGCGAAAGGCGAACTCCGCGAGGCTTTCGTCCTCGCCGCGCCAGAAGTCGCGCACGGTGTCGCGATACTTTCCGTTCCATTCCGACCATAAGGGCGGGAAGTTGCCAACCTGGTATCCGCCGGGCCCGACGTCCCAGGGCTCGGCGATGAGCTTGAGGTCGGACAGCACGGGATCCTGGTGGATGATGTCGAAGAACGACGCCAGCCGATCGACGGCGTACAGCTCGCGCGCGAGCGTCGCCGCAAGGTCGAAGCGGAAGCCGTCGACGTGCATCTCGAGGGCCCAGTACCGCAGGCTGTCCATGATCGTCTTCAAGACCTGCGGGTGGCGGACGTTAAGGGAGTTTCCCGTTCCGGTGAAGTCGATGTAGTAACGGGGATCGTCGTCTAGGAGGCGATAGTAGGTCGAGTTGTCCGCGCCGCGGAAAGACAGGGTTGGCCCCAGCTCGTTGCCCTCGCCGGTGTGGTTGTAGACGACGTCGATGATGACCTCGACGCCTGCGTCGTGAAGTGCCTTGACCATCTCCTTGAACTCGGAGACCTGGCCCCCGCCCCCACCGGCCGAGCTGTACTCCGAATGCGGCGCGAGGTAACCGATGGGGTCGTACCCCCAGTAGTTACGCAGTCTCTTGTCGACGAGGTGTTTGGGATGGATGAAGTGGTGCACGGGCATGAGCTCGATCGCGGTGACTCCGAGCAGCTGGAGGTGCTCGATCGCGGCGGGGTGAGCGAGCCCCGCGTAGGTCCCGCGCGCTTCCTGCGGGATGCCCTGGTGGCGGATCGTGAAGCCCCTGACGTGAGTCTCGTAGATGACCGTCTCGTGCCACGGGGTGCGGGGCGCGCGGTCGTCGCCCCAGTCGAAGGTCGGATCGACCACGACGCACTTGGGCACGAAGGAGGCGGAGTCTGCATCGGAGGGGGCGAGGTCCGGATCGTCGCCGCCCCAGGAATAGCCGAACACCTCCTCGCTCCAATCGACGTCGCCGTCGATCGCCTTGGCGTACGGGTCGATGAGGAGCTTTGCGGGATTGAACCGATGGCCCTCGGCGGGGGCGTAGGGCCCGTCGACGCGAAACGCGTAGCGCCGTCCGGGAGCGATGCCGGGCAGGTATCCGTGCCACACGAAGGCGGTCACCTCTTCGAGCGCAACGCGATTCTCGGCGCCGCCGTCGTCGTCGAACAGACACAGCTCGACCGCGGTCGCGTTCTCGGAGAACAAGGCAAAGTTCGTGCCCTCGCCGTCCCACGTCGCGCCGAGCGGATAGGGTTTTCCCGGCCACCTGTCCATGTCCGGGTCACCCTACCCACCCCTGCGTTACGCTCGGCGCGATGACAACCGACGTCGATGCCGGCACGCTCGAGAGTCTTCTGGCGCTTCAGGGAGAGGACAGCGCCATCCGACGGTTGACTCATCGCAAGGAGACGCTCCCCGAGGCAGAGCGGCTTACCGAGGTCAACGACCGGCTCGCCGAGCTGAACGCCGATATCGAGATCGCGCGCAAACAGACCGACGAGATCGCCCGAGAACAGAATCGCATCGAAGGCGAGATCGAGCTCGTGGATCAGAAGATCGGAAAGGAAGAGAAGAAGATGTTCTCGGGCTCGGTATCCAATCCCAAGGAGTTGAGCGCGCTCCAGGCAGAGGTCGAGGCGCTCAAGCGCAAGAAGGGCGGGCTCGAAGACCAACTGCTCGAGGTCATGGTCCAGCGCGACCAGGCGAGCAGCACGCTTGCCGGCCTCGAGCGGGAACAAGGCGAGGCCGACTCGGAAGCGCGACAGCTCGGGGCGACCGTCGCCGACATCACGGGAGAGATCGACGCCGAGCTCGGCGGGCATTCCACTCGTCGCGAAGAGATCGCCGCGACCATCTCGAGCGATTTGCTCGATCTGTACGACAGGCTCCGGGCCGACAAGGGAGGCATCGGCGCAGCCGCGCTCGTCGGCGATACCTGCGAGGGATGTCATACGAAGCTCCCCGCCAGAGAGGTCGAGCGACTGCGCGGCGAGGGCGGTCTTCAGCGGTGCGACAACTGCCGCCGCATCCTCGTCGTGACCTGATGAGGGATCCCGCTTGAAGGCAGTGCTCCATACCGATGGGGGCGCACGCGGCAACCCGGGCCCGGCCGGCATTGGGGTCGTCCTCGAGGACGAGTCGGGGGAGTCAATCGGGGAGATCGCCGAAGGCATCGGGCGCGCAACCAACAACGTCGCCGAATACAGGGCATTGATCGCAGGCCTCGAGCTTGCGGTCGAAATGGGAGTAACGGATATCGAGATCCTGGCGGACTCCGAGCTCGTCGTGTCGCAGATGACCGGAGAGTGGAAGATCAAGGACAACAAGCTCAGGCCACTCGCGCTCCGGGCGAACTCACTCCTCAACCGGTTCGAGACCTATTCCCTGCGTCACGTGCGACGGGAGGAAAACGCCGACGCGGACAAGCTCGCCAATCAGGGCATGGACCAAGCGGAGCTGGACCTCGAGC
>JBOGXF010000050.1:0-19748 GCA_050694275.1 Actinomycetota bacterium
GCTCCGCCCGTTCGTCGCTGCTGATTTCCAGCGGCCGCAGACTCCACATGACCCGACCTCCCTCTCGTCGAAAGCCGACGAGAGAAGCCTAAATGACACGCGTGTAATTAATGCGGAGATCCACTAGATATTTCGCCGCGTTCCAATCCGCGCGCTGCGCACACGGCGAACATGCTCCGAAGCGAGAGCCGCTTCAAGAGAGCAACTGGGAGGGTGATGGTTTGATGAGCAAGACATGGCTGCTGCGGCTGATGGCCGGGCTGATGACGTTCGCGCTGATCGGTGCCGCGTGTTCCTCGGATGTTACCGGCACGGCCACCGATACAGAGACCGAAGCGCCGCCGGAAGAGGAGACGACCCCCGAAGAGGAAGCTCCGGCTGTAGACACCCAGGCCGCGACGTTGACGCGTGATCTCACGGCTCTGCTCGCCGACCACGAGTACCTCGCAGGGCTCGCGGTGCTCCAGGGCGTCACCGCGGGTCCCGACTCGGCCGAGTTCGAGGCCGCCGCGGGAGCGCTCGACAAGAACTCCGTGCAACTGTCCGACGCGATTGGGTCGGTCTACGGCGACGCGGGCGGCAAGCAGTTCCTGTCGTTGTGGCGGGCCCACATCGGGTTCTTCGTCGACTACACGCTCGCAAAGGCGGGCGGCGACATGGCCGGACAGAAGGCGGCGAGAAACAAGCTCGACGGCTATCGCAGCGACTTCGGTGCCTTCATCGAGGGCGCGACCGAAGGTGGTCTCCCCGCCGATGCGGTCGCAGACGCCTTGAGGCCCCACGTCGAATCCACCATCTCGGCGATCGACTCGGTCATCGTCGGTGACGGCAAGGCCTTCGATAAGCTGCGTGAGGCTGCCGGCCACCTCCCCGGCATCGCGACCGCTCTGTCCGGTGCGATCTCCGAGCAGCAGGGCTTCACCGGCACCGCCGACGATGGCGCATCACAGCTGCAGCGCGACCTCACGGCTCTGCTCGCCGACCACGAGTACCTCGCAGGGCTCGCGGTGCTCCAGGGCGTCACCGCAGGAACGGATTCGGCCGAGTTCATGGCCGCCGCGGGAGCACTCGACAAGAACTCCGTGCAACTGTCCGACGCGATTGGGTCGGTCTACGGCGACGCGGGCGGCAAGAAGTTCCTGTCGCTGTGGCGGGCCCACATCGGGTTCTTCGTCGACTACACGCTCGCCAAGGCGGGCGGCGACATGGCCGGACAGAAGGCGGCGAGAAACAAGCTCGACGGCTACCGCAGCGACTTCGGTGCCTTCATCGAGGGCGCGACCGAAGGCGGGCTCCCCGCCGATGCGGTCGCAGACGCCCTGAGGCCCCACGTCGAGTCCACCATCTCGGCGATCGACTCGGTCATCGCCGGTGACGGCAAGGCCTTCGACAAGCTGCGTGAGGCAGCCGGCCACCTCCCCGGCATCGCGACCGCCCTGTCTGGCGCAATCGTGGCCCAGTTCCCGGACATGTTCTAGGTAGCAGCAAAGGCCCTCCTCGCCGCCAGGAAGAGGCGCCCTGCTTCGGTGGGCGCCTTTTTCTGTCGCGTGGCAACCCAAACGCCATGCGGGATGCGAACGGTGGTTGTGAAGGATTTCCTGACGATGTCTGTGGGGGCCCTCGTTTCATTGCTCTTTGCAGCGTGCGCCGGCGCGCCCGGGTCACCCGCGCCGGCAGAGGCTGAAACTCACCGGCAAGCTGCCATCTCGCGCTCCGCATTAACCGACTCGGCTGCGGCCGCCCGGGCCTACGGGCAGGCACATCTGGGTCACTTCCTCGATCTCAACCTGAGGCGACTCCAGCGAGAAGGGCTCGAGCTCCCCGACTCGATCTCGCTGACGGTGCGGGCTACTCATACATCTTTCTGCATCCTCGCTACCAATGAGGCGCTGCCCTCGATCCATCCCTGGGCCCGAGGTTCACTGTCTTCCCGCGATCTCCGCCCCTCCAGCCAAGATCGCTGCGACCATTGAGTAAGCAATCCGGGGGATCGGTGGCATCCGAACCCAGTGAGTGAACCGAGCTTCAATGAGGACGATGACTAGAGAGGCCGACGCAGCCCTTGCCGCCAAGCTCATGGCGCGCGACGAGAAGGCACTCGCAGAAGCCGTCGAGCTCTATGGAGGGATCGTGAACGGGATGGCGAGAAGGATCGTCGCAGAAGCCACCCTCGCTGAGGAGGTGGCACAGGACGTGTTCGTCGCTCTGTGGCGTCGCCCCGGTGCATTCGATCCCGAGCGCGGGAGCCTCAAAACCTTCCTTGCGACCCTGGCTCGCAACAAGGCGGTAGATCTGGTACGGCACGAGCAGAGTGTCCGTCGAACCAAGGATTCGCTGCTCGCCGAATTCTCGACAACGGCCGAGCGCTACGAGTTCGCCGACAAGCTTGAGAGTCGTGCAGAGATACATGAGGCGCTCGCCCGCATCCCTGAGTCACAGCGCGAGGTGATCGCGCTCGCGTACTTCGGCGGGCGCACCTACCGGGAGGTCGCCACAGAACTGGCCATCCCAGAGGGAACGGCCAAGACCAGGATGCGAGATGGTCTAGCCAAGCTCCGCAGCGTGTTGTCCGCGACACGGGAGGACTCAGACGGTGAATGACATCCACGAGCGCATCGAGTCCTTGATCGCGGCATACGCGATGGGAGCGGTCCCTGAGGAAGAGGTGCCGGCCATCCGCGCGCACATCCTGTCGTGCGAGGCGTGTTTCGCGGAAGCAGAGAGTTACACCGAAGCGCTGGCAGAGTTGGCGACATCCGTCGCTCCTGCATCGGTTCCCGAGGGTTTCGCAGACCGCGTGCTGACCAAGGCTCGCGGTGAACCCGAGTCGCCGGCAAGAGGAACGGGCGCAGGGAGGCGTTTCAGGCGAGCACTCGCACCGATCGTTGCCGTAGTGGCGACCATCTTTCTTCTGGGCACAGCGGTCGCGCTCCTACGTGCCACCGATCGCCAGCGTGAATACCAGAGGGTCGTGGCCTCGCTCGTTCGTGATCCAGACGCGTTCTCGCTCGAGGGTCCAGGAGGGGCGGAGGCGATGCTCGCCTCCAGTGATGCTGGACTGGTATTGGTGGCGGTCGATCTCGGAGAAGCTCCGCGCGGGCGGGACTACCAGCTCTGGCTGATCAAAGACGGGGTTCCCACTCCCGGCGTGACCTTCGACGTCACTGAGTCTGTCGTTGTCGTGGAATCGGACGAGGACCTGGACGCCTACGAAGGAGCAGCCATCACGGTGGAACCTGACGGCGGCTCGCGCCAGCCAACCACCGATCCTGTGCTGTCCACGTAAATGCCAATTCTCAGGGAAGGGGAGCCTCGATCAGACGAGGTGGGCAGGAAACGTGAGGTGGAAGGCGAACCCAGACGCAGGAAGAACGTCCTGCTGAAAGGTAATCACGATGAAGCCACGCACGCTGATCGCGGCCCTCACCGCTGCGACGCTCCTTCTCGGTCTGGCCGCTCCCGCCGGGCTCGCGGCAAAGAAGAAGAAAAAGAAGAAAGGTCCGGTCGTGGTCGCCACCGACCCGGCCGACGACTGGGGTGCAAACGTCGACCCGAACATTGCTCCCGCAGGGATCCCGCTCGGCATGGAGCTCGTCGAAGCAGCGGTCGGATTGTCCGAGGACAAGACCGCGATCAACTTCATCCTCAAGCTCGCGGGCCCGACTGCGGGCGGCATCCCCGAGGGCGTCCGCTACGGTTGGGAATTCTCGGTCGACGGCAACGCCTATCAGCTCAACGGCGGGCGCACTGAGCTGTTGCGCGGCATGTGCAACCCTTTGATCACAGACCCCGCATGTCCGCCGAACTTCGGCGACCCCGGCGCCTTGACCAACTTCCCTTTCTTCGTGCGCTCCGGTTCCTGCACCGTGGGAGCGGACTGCAGGGTCCATGTCGTGGTCAATGCGATCTTCGACGCAACCGCCGGCACGATCACCATCCCGGTACCGCTTGAGGCCGTGGAGGCGAAGCTGGGGTCGACGATCGCTCCGCTCCCGGGCCTCTTCGGTGCCATCTACGCGGCCCCCGGAGTCGTCGTGACGACGAACGGACTGCCCCACGACGCCATCGCGAGCACCAAGACGGTGAAGCTGCCGAAGAAGTAGCGGGATTCGCTAACAGTCGACCGCGATCCTCATCGCTCTGCACGCTTCCACAAGACGTGACGGGCGAAGGCTGCACTCGCGCCGGACAAGGTGTGCCTTCGGAACCACACGGAGGTTGTCGAAGGTCGCTGCGCATTCAGCCGGCATGCCGTCCTCGGGTCCCAATCTGAGTTCTGTGGGGATCATGCGCACCGTGCGAGTGATCGGCGCGGCGAGCACGGAGTTGAGAACCGGGATCGCGGCGTCGCGGGTCATGACGAGAAACGGGCGACGACCAACATCGGGTAGCTCCCCCCACCAGACCTCCCCTCGTCGAGGAGTGGTCACCACGGCTCTTCTGCGATCGCTTGACGAAGCGACTCAAGGGCGGCGGCTTCCTCGGCCGGCGTGGGTGGCGTTCGTTTGTAGCCCTCGGCGATCGACCGATCCTCTTCACGCCGTCGCTCTATCTGTGCAATCGCCTCCACACCCGCTCGGACCGCCGCCGCGCGACTCTCGTAGAGGCCGGCTCGCACGAGTTCGTCCAACTTCTCAAGCAGTTCCTTGGGGAGGCGCACAGCGATCTGGCGGCTTGTCACACAATCAGCATACCAAAATGGTATGCAGATGGGGACTCCCTGGTTGTGCTAACTTCTTGCAGTTTCATCAGAAGGGCTTGCCGCCCTGGGTTTGAAAGGGAGTGTGGAAGTGGCGCAGGGGACGGTTAAGTGGTTCAGCAACGACAAGGGCTACGGCTTCATCTCTCAAGACGACGGCGAAGATGTTTTCGTCCACTTTTCCGCCATTGAGACCGAGGGCTACAAGTCGCTGGCCGAGGGGCAGGCGGTCGAGTTCGAGGTCACCGAGGGTCCCAAGGGCAAGCAGGCCGCCAACGTCCGCCTGCTGTAACGGGCACCCTCGACCCAGGCGCCCCGGAAGCTGCAGAAACCCGAGGCTGCTACGCGCTCGGCGCGCCGCCCGACCGCTCGGCGAACCCAAGCTGAAGCTGGGCCAGCGTTCGGCGCAGCGGCGCTTCCGCGTCGCCGAGCCGCGGCCCGGTTGAATTGATCACCCCGGCGAGCGCGTCAATGACGAGACCCGCGTCCGAGAGCTCGCCCGCGTCGAGCTTGACCCCGGCGACGTTTGCGAGCGTGACCGCGACGTTGATGATCCAGTCCGGCCCGGGCGTCTTCACGATCTCGTCGGCGACGCGCTTGGCCTCGGCCTCCTGCTCGGGGGTCCAGACCTGCTGAGGGGGAGGTTCCTCGGCTCGTGGCTCGGCGGACGGGGCCTCCGCCGGCGCCGGTTCGGTGTGAGCGGTCTCGGCCGCAGCCCCGGCACCGCGCGCCGAGCCCCGTTTGTCGACGACGCGTGGCCTTGGCTTCTCTTGGTCCTCTTCGTTCCCCTCGTGCCCTCTGTTCTCGCTCACGCTGCGGTTTATACTTCTTTGTGCGAAGAGTCGCCAAGAAGGGAACGACATCCCTCACCTCCCGGCCGATGGTCGTGGGGGTCAGTGGCGGGGAGCGCAGATGTCCCCGTGGAGCCGGTGACGTCCGGTTTCTTGGCGTCGTCGGCTTTTTTCGCGTAAGGGGCCGAGCGCCCCTGTAAGTGCAGGTCGGCAGGAAGGAGAAGCGCATCTCGCAGCAGGAACTGAGGATTAACGAGCGCATTCGGATCCCGCGCGTGAGGGTCGTGGGCCCCGACGGAACCCAGATCGGGATCATCGAGACGGAGAAGGCGCTCGCGATGGCCATGGAGCAGGACCTCGATCTCGTCGAGGTCGCTCCCCAGGCGGATCCGCCGGTGTGCCGCATCATGGACTACGGCAAGTACAAGTACGAGCAGGACGTCCGTCAGAGGGCCGCCCGCAAGAAGCAGTCGAACGTGGTCGTCAAAGAGATGAAGATGCGACCCAAGATCGACACTCACGACTACGAGACGAAGAAGGGTCACGTCGTCCGGTTCCTGCGACAGGGAGCAAAGGTCAAAGTCACGATCATGTTCAGAGGGCGAGAGACGGTTCACCCCGAGCTCGGCGAGAAGCTGTTGGTCAGGCTTGCCGACGAGCTCTCGGACATCGCCAAGATCGCGACGCCGCCGAAGCTCGACGGACGGAACATGACGATGGTCCTCGACCCGCTGAAGGAAGCGATCGAGCAGAAGGAGAGCGCACCGAAGCCACAGCCCCGCCCGAGACGAGAGGCTCGAGCCCCCGGCCCTCCGGAGGAGAAGGAAGAAGAGGAGGAGCTGGAGGAGGACGAGGCGAAGCCGGCGAGACCGGTGAAGGTGACGAGAGCCGAGGGAGGTTGACGGATGCCGAAGATGAAGAGCCACCGGGGGGCCGCCAAGAGGTTCAAGGTGTCGGGTGGCAACAAGATCTTCCGACGCCGCGCGTTCGGCCAGCACTACTTCGAGGGGCGCTCACAGAGGCGGATCAGGCGGGAGAAGAAGATGGACGAGGTGTCGCGGCCTGATCGCCAGCGCGTCCGCAGGCTGCTCGGCAAGTAGGAGGGAAGGGACATGCCACGCGTCAAGCGCAGCGTCACGGGAAGAAAGAGACGCCGCGCCGTTCTCAAGCAGGCGAAGGGTTATTACTCGTCTCGAGGAAAGCACTTTCGCGCGGCGCGCGAGCAGCTCTTGCACTCGGGCGTGTACGCCTTTCGGGACCGGCGTGCGCGCAAGGGGGACTTCAGGCGCCTGTGGATCACCCGGATCAACGCAGCCGCACGCAACCAGGGCCTCTCGTACAGCAGGTTCATGGCGGGTTTGCGCCTCGCCGAGGTCGAGGTCGACCGCAAGGTCCTCGCCGAGCTTGCGGTCAACGAGCCGGGGGCGTTTGCCGAGCTCGTCGAGGTCGCCAAGCAGTCGCTCGAGAAGAGCCACTGATGAGTGCAAAGGTTTCGGCGCCGCGCTAGCCGCGCCGACGGGCTTTGTGCTCACGAGAAGAACTGCTTTCGAGTCTTCGCAACCCCAGGGTCCAGGCCGCCCGCAAGCTTCTGCGCCGGGCGCACCGCGAACGGGAACGCGCGTTCCTGATCGAGGGCCCCGTGATGATCCTCGAGGCCCTGGCCTCCGACGCCCCGCTGCGCGAGATCTTCGTCGCGCCGGACGCACCGCACGCCCAGGAGGTCATGGACTCGGCGCGCTCGAAGAACGTAACCGTCCATCCGGTCACCGCCTCGGTTGCCGCTGCGCTGTCGGACACGGTCACGACCCAGGGGGCGATCGCGGTCGCCGACATCCCCGATCGATCGCTCGCGGAGATCGGCGCCGGACCGAGCTTGGTCCTGGTCCTGGCGGACGTCAGGGATCCGGGCAACGCCGGCACGCTTATCCGCTCGGCCGTCGCCTCGGGGGCCGATGCGGTCGTGTTCTGTCAGGGCGCGGTCGACCCTTTTAACCCCAAGACCGTTCGCGCTGCCGCGGGATCGGTGTTTCGCGGCCACATCGTCTCCGGGGTGAGCCTGGCCGATGCGGCCGAGCAGCTCCGCGCGTGGGGTCTTGTTCTGCTGGGCGCCGACGCGCGGGCGGGGAAGTCCGCGTTCGACACAGATCTCGGCCGGCCGCTCGCCTTCGTGGTGGGAAACGAGGCCTGGGGCATGACCGACGAAGCAAGGGCGGCGGTCGACGAGGTCGTCGGCATCCCGATGCCGGGAGGGGTGGAGTCGCTGAACGCCGGAATCGCCGGCTCGATCCTGCTGTTCGAGGCCGTCCGCCAGCGTGGGGCTGGCTTATCCTCGTCGTCTTGATGGACGACACGCGCTTCGCCGACATGATCTCGAAGATCGCCCACGAGCTGCGCTCGCCCCTGACCTCGGTCAAGGGGTTCTCGTCGACCCTCGTCAAGCGCTGGGACCGCTTCACCGACGAGCAGCGCTTTCAGTTCGTCGAGACCATCAATCAAGACGCCGAGCGGATGGCCCGGATCGTGTCCGAGGTCCTCGACCTCGCCCGGCTCGAGTCGGGCCGGCTCGAGCTCACCAGCGTCGTGACCAGGCTCGCCCCCATTGCCACCGCGGCGGCTGAGCAGGTCTCGGCGCTCCCCGGCGCGGAGCGAATACAAGTGCAGGTCGATGACGGCATCGAGGTCTGGGGCGACCCTGCCCGGCTTGAGCACGTGCTCGGCAACCTCGTCGAGAACGCGGTGAAGTTTTCCGACGAGGGCCCGATCGTGGTCTCGGCGCAGACGATCCCGGACGACCGGGTCGAGATCACGGTGACGGACGAGGGAGTGGGCATAGACGGCGACCGGGTCGCGGGGTTGTTCTCCGGCCCGGCGCCGGCGGGACAGCGGAAGGGGCCGAGCGGGACCGGTCTCGGCCTGTATCTCACGCGCCGCTTGGTCGAGGCACACGGCGGAAAGATCGCAGTCGAAAGCGAGCCCGGACAAGGCTCGACGTTCACCGTGACCCTGCCCTCGAAGGGGCCCGAGTCGTGAGTGTGCGCGACGAGATCCGCGCCGGCCTCGAGGCGGCACGCGCCGAGGGCCTGAGCGCGATCTCGCAGGCCGCCGACCTCGCATCCCTGGACGACGCACGAACGCGCGCGCTCGGGCGCAAGGCCGCGCTGTCCCGGGCGCGCGCTCGGCTGGGGGAGCTGTCCGAGGACGAGCGCAGGGAGCTCGGCCGCGTCGCGAACGAGGTGCAGGAGGCGCTCGAAGCGGCCCTTGACGAGAAGCATCGGTCGTTCGAGGCCGTCGAGCGTGAGCAGAGGTGGGAGCGCGAGAAGATCGACGTGACGCTGCCGGGCGAGGCTCCGGCGGGGGGCACGATCCATCCCCTGACCCGGATGACCTGGGAGATCGTCGACATCTTCGTCGGGCTGGGGTACCGGCTGGTCGAGGGGCCCGAGGTCGAGCTCTCGACCTACAACTTCGACGCCCTGAACACTCCGCCGGCGCATCCCTCGCGCGCCCCTACCGACACCTTCTACATCGCGGGCGAGGGCGACGATGTCTGTCTGCGGACGCAGACCTCGCCGGTCCAGATGAGGGTGATGGAATCGCAGCAGCCCCCCATCTACGTCGTCGCCCCGGGGCGCGTGTACCGCCCCGAGACGGAGGACGCGACGCACCTTGCCGGCTTCGCGCAGCTCGAGGGCCTCGCGGTCGACGAGGGCATCACGATGGGCGACCTGAAAGGGACGCTCGAGGCGTTCGCGCGCGAGATCTTCGGACGGGACCTAGAAGTTCGACTGCGCCCTCACTACTTCCCCTTCACCGAGCCCTCGGCCGAGATGGACGTGCAGTGCTTCCTGTGCAGGGGGACCGATCCGCGCTGCCGCCTGTGCAAGGGGGAGGGATACATCGAGATCCTCGGGTGCGGGATGGTCGACCCCGCGCTGTTCGAGTGGGCGGGCTACGACCCCGAGCGTTACTCGGGCTTCGCCTTCGGCATGGGAATCGAGCGCATCACGGCCCTCGCACACGGGGTGCCGGACATCCGCTACTTCTGGGAGAACGATCTCCGCTTCCTGAGTCAGTTCGGAGGCGTCGCATGAGGGTGAGTCTCGGATGGCTTGAGGAGTACGTCGCCGTCGACGTGCCGATCCCAAAGCTCGCGGAGATGCTCGACATGTCCGGTACCAAGGTCGAGACGGTGGAGTCGCCCGGCGAGGGGATCGACGGGGTCGTGGTCGCCGAGGTCGCCGGCATCTCGGAGCATCCGAACGCGGACAACCTCACGCTGGTCGACGTCAAGCTCGAGAGCGGCGACGTCGAGCGTGTCGTCTGCGGTGCCCGCAACTTCGCGGTGGGGGATCGTGTTCCGTTGGCGACCGTCGGTGCGCGCCTACCCGGGGGCCTGGAGATCGGCGAGCGCAAGATCCGCGGCGAGACCTCGCGCGGGATGCTGTGCTCGGGGATGGAGCTCGGGGTGTCCAAGGACCACTCGGGCATCCTCGTGCTGCCGATTGATGCCCCCATGGGGGCAGACATCGTCGAAACGCTTGGGCTCGACGACACGATCTTCGAGTTCGAGATCACTCCCAACCGGCCCGACTGCATGAGCATGATCGGCGTTGCGCGCGAGGTGGCTGCTCTCTTGGGCAACGAGCTCAGGATCCCGGCCGACGATCTCGTCGCGTCTCAAGACCTCGAATCGCCGGTCGAGGTCGAGATCGCCGATCCGAGCGGCTGCCCCCGCTACCTCGCCCGCTACATCGAAGGGGTCCGGATCGGGCCGTCGCCGTCGTGGATGAGCAGGCGCCTTCTCGCCGCCGGGGTGCGGCCGATATCGAACGTCGTCGACGCGACCAACTACGTCATGCTCGAGATGGGACAGCCCCTCCACGCGTTCGACGCGGCGCTGATCAAGGATCAAAAGATCGTCGTTCGCCGAGCTCGCAAGAAGGAGCGATTCACGACGCTCGATGGCGTCGGGCGGGAGCTGCATCAGGACGACCTCTTGATCGCCGATCCGGAGCACGCGGTCGCGATCGCCGGCGTTATGGGTGGCGAGGACTCGGAGGTGTCGGACGAGACCGAAGCGGTCATCCTCGAATCCGCGTACTTCGATCCCGATTCGATCTCGTTCACCAGTCGCAGACACGGGCTGCGTACCGAGGCGTCGGCACGCTTCATGCGGGGTGCCGACCCAGAGATCGTCCCGCTCGCCGCGGCGCGCGCGGCCAAACTGATCTCGGAGACTGCCGGGGGCCGCGTCGCGGACCGCGCCGTCGACGCCTACCCGCGCGAGATCCCACGGCGCAGGATCACGCTGCGCCCGGCCCGCTCGGACGCTCTGCTCGGCATCGCCGTCACACCAGACCGCCAAGCGAACTATCTGAGGTCGATCGGCTTGGGTGTCACCGAGAGCGACGGATCGATCGAGGTCGAGGTGCCCGGCTTCCGCGGCGACCTCACGCGCGAGGTCGACCTCATCGAGGAGGTCGCCCGCCTCGCGGGCTTCGACCGGTTGCCGTCCACGATCCCGCCGGGGCGCATCGGGGGGCTCGAGCCGGACCAGACGGTGCAGCGCCAGGTCCGCAGAGCGCTCGTCGGGATGGGTGTAAGCGAGGCGTGGACGAACTCGTTCGGCTCGCCGCGCGACAACGACGACCAGGGCCTGCCGGATGACCACCCCGCCCGCCGAATGGTGATGCTGGCGAACCCGGTCTCGGAGGACCACCCGGCGCTTCGCACGAGTCTGATACCGAACCTGTTGCGCTCGGTCGCCCGCAACGTCGCCCACCATGCCGAGGGCACCGCGCTGTTCGAGATCGCGCGCGTCTACGAGCCGACCGGCGAGCAGCTGCCTCAAGAGGCCGACGTTGTCGCCGCGGCCTTCTGCGGGCATCGGGCGGGCAAGTCGTGGATCCGGGGCGAGTTCGCGTGGGACTTCTTTGGAGCCAAGGGCGTGATCGAGCGGCTGTGCCTGGCCCTGCGGACACCCGCCCCGGTCTTCGAGCCGGCGGCCGGTATGCCGTTTCATCCCACCCGGGCGGCAAGCGTCCTCCTTGCCGGCACGACGTGGGGTGCGCTGGGGGAGATCCATCCGGAGGTCTGCGAGCGGTTCGCGGTGCCCGAGGGCACCGTCGTCTTCGAGCTCGGGCTCGCGCCCCTTCTCGCCGCCCTTCCGGGGCGGCCCCGGATCGAGGATCTCCCGCGCTTTCCGGCCAACTACATCGACCTCGCGGTCGTGGTCGACGAGTCGGTGCCGGCCGGCGAGGTCGAGAGCGTCGTCGCTGAGGTCGGTGCGCCCGAGGTCACTGCGGTTCGATTGTTCGACATCTACCGGGGCGAGCAGATCCCGGACGGCAAGAAGAGCCTTGCCTACGCTCTCGAGGTGCGCGTCCCCGATCGATCGGTCACCGACGAAGAGGCTCTCGCGGTGCGCGATCGCATCGTCGAGGCTTTGGTTGGGCGCGTCGGCGGGACGCTACGAGGGTGAGCGGGATGGCCACGCGCGACTTCCTGTCGGTCGACGATCTCTCTCCGCAGGAGCTCGTGGAGCTCATCGACGACGCCGACAAGATGAAGGCTCGGCCGGGCTCGTACAAGGCCAAGCTCGACGGTCTCCAAATCGCGCTCATCTTCGAAAAGCCCTCGACCCGCACGCGCGTCTCGTTCGAGGTCGCGGTCACGTCGATGGGGGGATCGGCAATCGTGTTGCGGAGCGACGAGCTGCAACTAGGACGGGGAGAGACGATCGAGGATACCGGTCGTGTCCTGTCCCGTTACGTCGACGCACTCGTCGTGCGGACCTTCGAGCAGGAACGACTCGAGCGTCTCGCTCACGGCGCGACCGTCCCCGTGATCAACGCGCTGA
Source organism: Actinomycetota bacterium (assembly GCA_050694275.1). GTDB lineage: Bacteria > Actinomycetota > CADDZG01 > CADDZG01 > WHSQ01 > JBOGXF01. The sequence goes on from JBOGXF010000050.1 coordinate 12,350, forward strand.
GCGATTACTCGCACCCCTGTCAGGCTCTCGCCGACCTCCAGACGATTCGGGAGCAGAAGGGTCGCCTCGACGGACTGGCCCTCGGCTACGTGGGCGACGGCAACAACGTCGCGCACTCGCTCATGCTCGGCGGCGCGAAGGTCGGCATGCACGTGCGCGTGGCGACGCCCGCGGGATACGAACCGTCCCCTCAGGTCACGACACGGGCGGGCGAGATCGCCGCCGAGACCGGTGGAACGGTCACCGTCACCAACGTCGTCGCCGAGGCCGCCTCCGATGCCGACGTGCTTTACACGGACGTGTGGGCGAGCATGGGACAGGAGAAGGAATCGGAATCACGCGCCGCGGCGTTCGAGCGTTTTCGGCTCGACTCCGATGTCGTCGAGCTCGCGGGCGGCGAGGTCATCGTGATGCACTGCCTTCCGGCGCACCGCGGCGAAGAGATCGCGGCCGACGTCATCGACGGCGAGCGCTCGGTCGTGTGGGATCAGGCCGAGAACCGCCTCCACACGCAGAAGGCGCTGCTGGTCCGGTTCCTGACTTGAGGGCCACCCGCCTGACCAAACCGTTCTACGCGCGCGACGCGCTTGAGGTCGCGCACGATCTCATCGGCTGCGTCTTTGTGCACGAGCTTCCGGAGGAACGAGTGGCCATCCGGCTCGTCGAAGCCGAGGCGTACCGCGGCACGCAGGATCCCGGATCGCACGGCTACCGGGGGCCGACTCCGCGCAACCGCACCATGTACGGGCCCCCCGGACGCCTGTACGTCTATTTCACCTACGGGATGCACTGGTGCGTCAACGTCGTGTGCGCGCGTGAGGGGGTGTGCGAGGCGGTCCTGCTGCGGGCGGGAGAGCCCGTCGCCGGCGTGGAGCACATGCGTGCCCGGCGACCGGGGATCGCCGACGAGCGATTGCTCGCCGCCGGGCCGGCCCGGCTCGCCCAGGCGCTGGGGATCGACCGCAGTCACGACACCGCGACCCTGCTCAGGGGAGGGCAGTTCTGGTGCGCCGAGGATTCGGAGACCGACTCCTTCCGGAAGCAGGCGACGCGGACCAAGCGGATCGGGCTCGGCACCGGCCGCGGGGACGAGTTCCCGTGGCGCTTCGTGGTCCCGGGCCACCCCTACGCGTCGCGCCGCCGCTAACAACCCTCCAAGGTTGCGCATTTGAAGTCCCTGGGGACCGTGAGACGCGCAACCTTGGCGGCGAGTCGGGGGGTGCTGGGAACTAGGGGTTGACCCAGATGGTGACCTCGGAGCCGCGCTCGACCTCGGTGCCCGCGGGCGGACGCTGCTTCCACACGCGGTCTCGGTTGCGCCGGGCCTGGCCCTCGTTCGACTCCCGCTGATAGATGATGTTGACGACCAGACCCTCGTCGCGCAGGATTCGCTTGGCTTCCTCCCGCTTCAGGCCGAGCACGTCGGGCATGGTGACGGTGTCGTCGTCTTCGCCACCGCTCCCGCCACCTCCGCGGACCGACACGGTCAGCGTCACGGTCGCCCCCTCGCGCGCCTTTTTGCCCCCGCCGGGAGCCTGGGACACGACGAACCCGGGCGGGTACTGACGCGTGGGCTCCTCGACCCGGTCGACCTTGAAGCCGGAGTTGTTGAGGATCTTGACCGCCTGATCGACGGGGAAGCCGACGACGTCGGGAACCTCGAGCCTGTTCTTGGGGGGCCGGCACTGCTTCTTGGGCTCGGTCCCCTTGACGAACTGCGCGGTCGTTCGGAACTCCTCGGGCGTGAGCTTGCCGGCGAGGCAGCCGGTGCGGACGTCGATGGTGCGGGTGACGAGCCCCGGGGTGGGCGGGAAGTCGTCAGCGGCGATGTTGGCGAGTGCGCGCGACATGAACCGGCTCCAGATCTCGGCGGGCCACGAGCCGCCGGTCACGGTGAGCCGCGTGGGCCGGCAGACTCCCGGGTCGGGATTCGCGCACGAAGTCTTCATCTCGATCTCCCCGGCGGGGTAACCGACCCACACCGCGGCCGAGAGCGCGGGCGTGTAGCCCGCGAACCATGCGTCCCTCCACTCCTGAGCGGTGCCGGTCTTGCCCGCCATCGGGCGACCGATCTGGGCGCCCGTTCCGGTGCCACGCTGGACGACCTGCTCGAGCGCGCCGGTCACGATGCTCGCCACCGCCGGCTCCAGGACTTGCTCGGACTCGGTCTTGTCCTGATAGACGACCTTGCCGGTCGCGGTAGTGATCTTCTCGATCGCCACCGGCGGGGTGCGCTCACCGTTGGTCGCGAACGCGCTGAAGGCCGATGCCATCCCGAGCGGGTTGACCGGGTTGACCCCGAGCACCGCCGACGGCACCGCCGAGAGCGGGGTGTTTATGCCCATCTCTGTGGCCAGCTCAACCACGGGTTCCTCGCCTATGTCGAGGATGAGTTGCGCGTACACGACGTTGACGCTGCTCACCGTGGCCTCGAGCAACGACAGGCTCTTGCCGAAACTGCCGCCTTCGTAGTTCTGCACGGTCCAGTCGTTGCCGGCGTCGGCGTTGGGGAAGACCTTCGAGCTCGACGCGTCGTAGCGCTGGGACAACGACACACCATCCTGGATGGCCGCCGCGAGCGCGAACGGCTTGAATGCCGAGCCCGCCTGCCTCCCGGTCCCCGCCGCGGTGCGGCCCGTCTGCTTCGGCCCGAGACCGGGCTCGGCGAGGATCGCGAGGTTGAGCTTGCCGTAGGGGTCCTTCTTGGGCCGGGCGAACCAGTCGCGCCCACCGACCATCGCCCTGACTCTGCCGGTGTCGGGCTCCACCGCGACGAGCGACGCGTACGGGTCACTCCCGTTCGGGAGCACCGCCTTCACCGCCTCCTCGGCCGCGTCCTGCATGTCGAGGTCGACCGTCGTGTGGATGCGCAGACCACCTTGGAAGATCGATTGCGTGCGCTGCGCGACGGTCTTGCCGAGCATCTTGAAGCGCGGGTCGTAGGTCAAAAGGCGCTGGACGTAATCGACGAAGTAGGGGGCCGGGTAGCGGTCCTTGGGGTCGACGCTCTCGAGCCGCACCTTCTTAGCCGCGGCTGCCTCGGCCTGGTCCTCGCCGATATGGCCGAGCTCGGCCATCTTGTCGAGGACGAGGTCCCGACGCCGCTTTGCCGGGTCGGGATTGTCGTAGGGATCGTAGGTCTCGGGCGACCGGATGAGACCGGCGAGCATCGCGCCCTCGTGGATCGATAGCTTGCGCGCGGGTTTGCCGAAGTAGGTCTTGGCCGCGGCCTGGATCCCGTACGCACCGTTGCCGAAGTACACGGTGTTCAGGTAACGGCGCAAGATCTCGTCCTTACCGAGGAACTTCTCGAGCTGGCGCGACAGGGCGGCTTCCTCGATCTTTCGGTCGAGCGTCTTGGCCGCTGTCTCCCCGGGGGCGATGATGACGTTCTTGACGTATTGCTGGGTGATGGTCGAGCCGCCCTCTCTTATCTCGCCGCTCGCTGCGTTGGAAACGGCCGCTCGCATGATCGCTCTGAGATCGACCCCGTCGTGCTCGTAGAAGCGCTCGTCCTCGATGGCGACGACCGCATCCAGGACGTACGGGGGGATCTTCTTGAGCGACCGGATGAGCTGGCGGTTCTCGGGGCCGTGGAGGGTCGTGATGAGCCGGCCGTCCTTGGCGAAGATCTTGGTCGACTGGGCAAGCGTCGTGTTGAGATCACGTTTCTTGAGCTCGGGCAGGTTGTCGAGCCGCGCGGCCAGTGGGGCGCACGACGAAGCGACGACTGCCATGAGCGCGAGAAGAGCGATCCGGGAGCGGAACGGGTGGGACATAGAGGACATCAGTTTACCGGGCGGGGGTCATTTTCGGGTCGAATACCATCCTCTCGACGTGACACGACCCGAGATTGAGGATCGGCTCGAAAGGCTCGTCAGGCGGGCCGAGCACGTCGTTCCCGAAGAGGAGCTCGCCCGGCGCCTCGACGAGGGACGCCCCCTGAGGGTCAAGTTGGGGGTCGACCCCACCGTGCAGGACGTCACCCTCGGATGGGCGGTGCCTCTGCGCAAGCTGCGTGAGTTCCAGGACGAAGGACACATCGCGGTACTGATCGTGGGGGATTTCACTGCCAGGATCGGTGACCCCTCCGATAAGTCTGAGACAAGACCGCAACTATCCGAGGACGTTGTGAAGGCAAACGCAGAATCGTGCCTGACGCAGCTCCTCCACATTCTCTCGAAGGACAACCTCGAGGTCCGTTACAACTCCGAGTGGCTCGGACCACTCGATCTCGCCGACATCCTCCGCTTGACTTCGTACTACACGGTGGCACGGATGCTCGAGCGCGACGATTTCCGCAAACGCTACGACGCGAATCGACCGATCTCGATGGTCGAGTTCATGTACCCGCTCATGCAGGCATACGACTCGGTGGCCGTACGGGCCGACGTGGAGTTGGGGGGAAACGATCAGCTGTTCAACCTTCTCGTGGGCCGTGACATACAGAAGGCCTTCGGCCAGCGAGAGCAGATTGCCCTCACCTTGCCACTTCTGGTGGGAACCGATGGCGTGCAGAAGATGTCGCAGTCGCTAGGCAACTACATCTCTATCCATGAGCAAGCCAACGGGATGTTCGGAAAGCTCATGAGCATCTCCGACGACCTCATCTCTCAGTACGGCCTCCTGGCCGCCAATTTCGACCGGACCGAGGTCGCCGCGCTCGATGCCGCGGCGCGAGCCGGGGGGCCGGACGCGGCGGGGGCGAAGCGCCGGGTCGCGTCCGCGGTGGTGGCGCTGTACCACGGGGACGAGGCCGCGACGGGGGCCGAGCGCGCGTTCGATCGCCAGTTCAAGGAGCGAGAGGCGCCCGAGGAGGTTCCCGAAGCGGCGATCCCGCGCGACGCCATCGACGGCGAGCGCGTCTATTTGCCGCGCGTTCTCGCCGAGCTCGGGCTCGCGTCGTCCCGCACCGAGGCGCGCCGGCTGATTTCTCAAGGCGGCGTGAAGATCAACGGCGAACCCACCGCGGCCGAGGAGCACGGCTTCGCGGATCTCAGGGGAGCTCTGGTGCAGGTCGGTAAACGCCGCTTCGTGCGCCTCGTCGATTAAGCGCCGGGCTTGAGCATCATCATGATGATGATGACCACCAGCAACAGCGTCAGTATCGGCCCCATCGTCGCGGTCCGCTTGGCGAGAGCCTGAAACCGCTCGGACTGCGCCTGCCCTTCCTTGGCGAACTCGATCATGCGGCTTAGCGACGGTCTCTGCACGAACACGGAGACGTAGAAGGCGATCTCGTAAAGGACGGTCGAGCCCACCAACCAGTCCTGCGACCAGAAGGTCGACGAGTAGCCGGCTTCGAAGATGAGCAGGACCCCGGTCAACGGCTGTATGACGATAGCCACCGGCAAAACAAGCCTGTTCGAGATCGCGAGCATGCTCTCCATGATCGCCAGGCCTCCCGGGCCGGGGTTCTTCTTGGCGGTGGGGCCGAGCACGGCGAAGGCAAACGTCGGGCCGAACCCGATGATCGCCCCGGCGACGTGAACGAGCAGCAAGAACTCGAAATAGGACATCGGTTTCCCCTCCTCGGCTCGATTTGGTGGGACTGTAGCGAGGCGGGCGGCCGCGGGCATGGGTTTCCCCGGGCGGGAATAGGGCTCTTTCCCAGGCGTTGTGGGAGGGGCCGGAAAGGGCGTTTTCCCTGGTCGGTGGTTTGACCCCCGGGGCGCGCGGCTGATAGTCTGGCCGATGCCCTACGGGGCAAATGGAACGTTGGCATGCGCCGATTTTTGGCGCTACCGAGGAGAACGGAGCAAGCCTATAGATACCTGAGCCGCACAGACCCAGGTAGCGCGAGGCTCGCCGGTTGCTCTTCGGACCGGCTTTTTGTTTGCCCGCAAAGGGCGAAGTTTCGCTCCTTGAGAACTGAACAGTGTGCCTGCCGAGAAGCCCGGTCTGGTTGACCGGGTGGAATCGGAGATCAGTGCGATAACCCGTCGCATGAGTAATGCGATGTACTCAAATGAATGAATCCGGCAAGCGCGTTTGATTTTCGAATCAAAGGTGTTCGCCGAACCAGAGATGCAAGCGTCGACACTTTGACCAGAGGCGGCTTCGCCGCACGCTGTTGTCAAAGTGCCGAATTCTCTACGGAGAGTTTGATCCTGGCTCAGGACGAACGCTGGCGGCGTGCTTAATACATGCAAGTCGAGGGACGAAACCAGTCTGGGTAACCAGACTGGCTGAAACCGGCGAACGGGTGAGTAACACGTGGGTAACGTGCCCTGGACACCGGGATAACAACGGGAAACCGTTGCTAATACCGGATGACCTCTGCGAACCGCATGGCTCGCAGAGCAAATGCTCCGGCGGTCCGGGATCGGCCCGCGGCCTATCAGCTTGTTGGTGGGGTAACGGCCTACCAAGGCTATGACGGGTAGCTGGCGTGAGAGCGCGACCAGTCACACTGGGACTGAGACACGGCCCAGACTCCTACGGGAGGCAGCAGTAGGGAATCTTGCACAATGAGCGCAAGCTTGATGCAGCGACGCCGCGTGTGGGATGACGGCCTTCGGGTTGTAAACCACTTTCAGCGGGGACGAAGCCCTCTGGGTGACGGTACCCGCAGAAGAAGGTCCGGCCAACTACGTGCCAGCAGCCGCGGTAACACGTAGGGACCGAGCGTTGTCCGGAATCATTGGGCGTAAAGAGCGCGTAGGCGGCTATCCACGTCGGGTGTGAAAGCTCAGAGCTCAACTCTGAGAGGCCATTCGATACGGGATAGCTAGAGGCAGCTAGGGGAGAGTGGAATTCCTGGTGTAGCGGTGAAATGCGCAGATATCAGGAGGAACACCGGTGGCGAAGGCGGCTCTCTGGGGCTGATCTGACGCTGAGGCGCGAAAGCTGGGGGAGCAAACAGGATTAGAACGGTATCTGGTCCTCTCCGGGGGCAACCCCGGTGCCTAAATCGGCTGTATCGGCGAACCTCCCTTCGTTCTTGTTGCGATTGACCACCTCACAGGTGGCTAGGCGCCACAAGAATGGTAAAGGGACAACGCCGAGGGAAGTCAGGATCGCATGGCGATCCTTGACCCCGTAGAGACTGTACGCCGACCCCGATGACGAATCGGGTGATGACACAGTCCGACCTCACTGGTAACAGTGAGAGGTCGTCAGAAATGGCGGCCCGCCAAGTGCGAAAGCAACTTGGTCAGTACCTTGCGGAAGCAAAGCAAGGGAAGTAACAGACGTGTAGATACCCTGGTAGTCCCAGCCGTAAACGTTGGGTGCTAGGTGTGGGGAGGTCTTCAACCCTCTCCGTGTCGAAGCTAACGCATTAAGCACCCCGCCTGGGGAGTACGGCCGCAAGGCTAAAACTCAAAGGAATTGACGGGGACCCGCACAAGCGGCGGAGCATGTGGCTTAATTCGATGCAACGCGAAGAACCTTACCT
>JBOGXF010000051.1:0-10492 GCA_050694275.1 Actinomycetota bacterium
TGATGCCGACACCACGCACGATCCAGCGCACATATCTGTTGCTCCTGCTCGGGAACACCCTGGCCGCGTCGCTCATCTGGGGGATCAACACGATCTTCCTTCTCGATGCCGGGCTCTCGAACCTGGAGGCCTTCGCCGCGAACGCGTTCTTCACGGCCGGGATGGTGCTGTTCGAGGTGCCGACGGGGATCGTCGCGGACACCGCGGGACGTCGAATGTCTTATCTCGTCGGCACGGTGACGCTGAGCGTCGCGACGCTCCTGTACGTGCTCCTTTGGCAGATCGAGGCTTCCTTCCCGCTGTGGGCGGTCGTCTCGATCCTGATCGGACTCGGGTTCACGTTCTTCTCCGGGGCGGTCGAGGCGTGGCTCGTCGACGCCCTGGCGGCGACCGGCTACACGGGAGAGCTCGAGTCCGTTTTCGGGCGCGGGCAGATCGTCACCGGAGCGGCGATGCTGATCGGCTCCGTGGCAGGAGGGTTCATCGCCCATCGAACCAGTCTCGGGGTGCCGTTCGTGATGCGCGGCGGGATCCTGATCCTGACGTTCGTCCTTGCGTTCAAGCTCATGCACGACATCGGATTCACTCCCGAGAAAGGGGCCCGTCCGCTGGCCGAGATTCGCAGGGTTGCGTCCGCAACGATCGAGTACGGCTGGCGGGTGCCCTCCGTCAAGTGGCTGATGGTCGAGGCCCTCTTCACCGGCGGCGTCGGCATCTACGGCTTCTATGCCCTGCAGCCATACCTCCTGGAGCTTTACGGCGACCCGAACGCCTATCAGATCGCGGGACTCGTCGCCGCGATAGTCGCCGGCGCCCAGATCGTGGGCGGGTTTGCGGCTCCCCGAATCCGCCGTCTGTTCCGTCGTCGCACGTCGGCGCTGATTGCGACCGCCGGAACGGCCGTGGTGACGCTGGGACTCATCGGGATCGTGAGGAACTTCTGGGGGGTTCTCGGACTGATCGTCGTCTGGGGCTTGTTGTTCGCAGCCTCGATGCCGATCCGCCAGACATACCTCAACGGCCTGATCCCGTCGGGCCAGCGGGCTTCGATCCTGTCGTTCGACTCGATGATGGAGTCTGCCGGCGGGGTGTGGGCCCAGCCCGTGCTCGGTCGCGCGGCCGACGTGTGGGGGTACGCGCCCTCGTACGTGCTTGGGGCTGCGATCTCGGCCGTGGCGCTCCCCTTCCTCGTGTTGTCGCGCAGGCAGAACGCCCCCGCGGACACGGTCGAGGTCGCCGAGGCCCCCGCGACCCAGCCCGCCTAGGAACCGCCCCGCGGAGTTCCGAGCGCGCCCCCTCTAATGGGACAGTGAGATCGCGCGCACGCCCACCTGTGCGACCCAGTGTGAGTAACAGAGGTATCCCGGATTTCCCAGATAGCTCTCCCCCATGTACAGCTCCGGCCGGGCGACGTGATAGCGGATGAGGTCGACGTAGTTGTCGCGGTACTGCGTGTTGCCCGTGACCAAATAGAGCTGGTAGAGCGCGAACGCGCGGGTGAAGTTCAGCCCGCCGGCGTGACAATTCGCGGGGTCTGTTATCGGGGGAACGTGAAAGGTTCTCGAAAGACGCGCGCTCACCCATGCTCTGGAGTCGTCACCCCGGACGTGTGCGACTGCCGCCAGACGCATGAGACACGCGGGCTGGAAACCCCTCGCATCGGTTGCCCTGTCGTTCTTTACCGGACAGAGCCGGTCGAGTGAGCGGTCGAGCAGCGGTTTGGCGGCCCGTCGGACGGCGGACAAGATCGTTTTGTCCTTCGTGTGCCTCGCCCACACATCGAGGTTGATCAAAGACCAGCTGTAGTTCGGATGGGCCGTATTCAGGATGAACTGAGTGGCGTCGTCGTTGCGGGCGCGGGTCTCGAACCACGACATCAGGTGGTCGGCCGCGAAGTCGGCCATCTCTCTGAAATCGTCCTCGCCCGTCGATTGCTCGCGTTCGCGCGCTAGGACGAGGAACCAGCCGAACCCGTACGGGTTCTCGCTCAAGGGAAGGTTGGGAGCTTTCGCCTGTTCATAGACTTGCTCTGCGGGAACCAACGAGATCCCGTGTGGGGCGATCTGATCCTCGGCGAGCTTGAGGTACTTCTTCTTGCCCGTTCGACGGTAGAGGACGTGGTGCGAGTAGGCGGCGTGCACGGCCGAGTGCCAGTCGATGCAGCCGTGGAAGATCGGGCTCAATGGATCGATCAACGAATCCCGCCTTTGGAAGCAGTCGACGAAAGCCGGGGCCAGGGTCTCGTACAGTTCGGAACGATCGGCCACGAAGTGCTTCCACCTCTCGCCTGCGCCCGCGGGTTCTTGGGCGATGGCGGGGCGGATGAGCAAAGGGGCGAGGAGAGCGACCACGCAGACAGCCGCGACTGAGACGGCGCGACGCACGTGCATATTGCCCCCTATCCGGCCCGGTTGCTTCACCTAAGGTTTCGGCGAGCGGAAGCTCCCTCCTTCTCATGCGGGTGACAGCTCCTGCGCGAGACGACCGTTATTCTCGCCAATGGCTCTTGTCCCGAGTCCGATAAGGAGCGCCGACGACGATGAGCGGGCGACCGCAGGCTCAGCGCAGCCCGGCTGAGATAGCCGAGGGAGCCTGGAACCTCTATCGCGCCGCAGACGAGCGCGTTGTGGGCGTTCTCAGGAAGGTCGGCCTACCGCTGCTCCGGCTCTCGCTGGGCGTCGTGTTCATCTGGTTCGGAAGTCTGAAGATAGCGGGGGTAACCCCAGTGGCCGAGCTCCTTGCGGACACGGTTTACTGGTTCGACCCGGAATGGTTCGTGCCGCTTCTCGGAGGCTTCGAGTTCCTCGTCGGGGCTTTTCTGATTGTGGGGCGATTCATGCGCTTGGTTCTGCTTCTGTTCGCTCTGCAGATGATCGGGACCTTTCTCGTATTCGTAGTGCAGCCAGACGTCGCGTTCCAAGACGGTAATCCCCTGCGCCTGACGGTAGAGGGCGAGTTCGTGGTCAAGAATCTCGTCCTCCTGTCGGCCGGGCTCGTGGTTGGATCGCGTCTCCCGCGTCCGCGCCCATGGTCTTAGCCGCCCGGATGCCGTGCGTCAGGGGCCTTATCCCCTCAACACGATCGTGACCTCCATCTCTTCGGTTCCTCGCACGACCTCGAGGCGTACCTCTCTTTCGGCGGCTTCGAGAGCGTCGACCAGAGCGTCGAAATCGTTCACCGCGTGGCCCCCGGCTGCGACGATCAGGTCCCCTTCGCGAAGGCCCGCGCGCTCTGCGGCCGAGCCGTTCTCGACCTCCCGCACGAGCAAACCGTCGCGCTCGGGCAGGCCGACCGCCCGGCGGAGATGTCGGGCGACGTGCGCGGGGGCAACACCGATCCCGAGCCGGGGCCGGCGCGGCTGTTCACCCCGACCAAGCCCCTCGACCCTTTCCCTGAGGGACGCGTCGGCCGGGATCGCGAGGTAGAAACCCTCGCCGAGTCGGTTCGTGTTGATCCCGATGAGCCGGCCGTCGATGCCGACAAGGGGGCCGCCGGAGGACCCCGGCAACAGCGGCGCGGTGTGCTCCACGCTTCCCGAGATGCGCCGGCCCCGGGGTCCGCGGAAGCTCCGGTTGGTACCGGACACAAACCCCGACGTCACCCTGAGCCCCCGACCCCCCGGGTTGGCGAGCGCCACGACCGCGCTCCCGATCTCAAGGGCGGCGTCCTCCGCCCACTCAACCGGGGGGATCTCGGCGGTGTCGACCTCGAGGATCGCGAGATCCCCATCGACGTCGACGCCCGCCACCCGGGCGCGCGCGGTGCGCCCGTCGGAGAGCGTCACTTCGGTTTCGTCTCCTCGGACGTTGTGGGCGTTGGTGAGAATCCGGCCGGGCGCGATCACGACACCCGAGCCGAGCCCCCATCGCCGCCCGATGCCGACAACCGACGGCCCGACCTCGGTTGCCGTCTTCCTGATCGTGTCCTCGACCTCGCTGATCCCTGCCACCGGCTCCTCCCTTGTCCGAGGGGACTTTATTGTCCCTTGCAACTTAATAGTCAGTACTATACCGTCGGGCTCGGATAGCATTGACGCCATGAAGCCCGAGCGAGAATCCCTCGCCGCCGCCCTCGAAGACCTCGGCGATCGCTGGTCGCTCTTGATCGTCGACGCGCTGTCCGCCGGGCCTCGCCGGTTCGGGGACGTCGCCCGGGAGCTGCCGGGGATCGCGCCCAACGTCCTCTCCCAGCGGCTCAAGCACCTCGAGCGCCTCGGAATCGTGATCTCCCGTCCGTACTCGAGGCGGCCGCATCGGGTCGCCTACTCACTCAGCGCCCGCGGCGGGGAGCTCGGCGATGCCGTACGACTGCTTGCGAAGTGGGGCTCGGGGACGGCACCGGAGGGAACGGCGATCCACCATGAGACGTGCGGGACCCCGCTCGAGACGAGGTGGTACTGCCCCACATGCGCCGATGTGTTCGAGCGACCACAGGACGAGGAGCTGAGATCCGTCTGATCCGCTCCACCTACGACCTCAGCGCCGAGGTTCCAGCGACTTGAGCGTCATGTTCCACTCGGCGTGATAGGTCCCGAAGTCTCCCTCGATGTCCTGGACGAAGTCCTCCTTGACGGTCATCCCGTGCTCGGGAGCGATCCATACGCGGGCCCGGACCTCCCCGCGGATCTCGCCTCGCATGTGCATGAGGACCTCGACCCCCCAGGTCTCGACCCTCTCGCCTCCGATGTTCACGTGGCGATGTTCGAAGGTGCGCCCGTCGTAGTTCCCATACGTGTCGCCCGACCACGACCCCTTCCACGTCTGCCCGACGCGCAGCGATCTCGGCCCGACCAGCATCGGGGGTGAGAAGGTCACCGTCGAATCTTCCGTGACGGGTCCGAACACGACCTTGTTCCTCTGAGAGGAGATCGCCGCGCCCTGGTCGGTCGCTCGGAACCGGGTCCAGCTCTCTCGTTCCTCGGAGAAATAGTGATGCTGCTTCCAGCCCTTCTTCCCGTCGCGCGTGATGATTCGCTGGGACTCCTCGGGGAACGACCGGCGCACGCCGCCGGCCCGCTCGTACCCATCCGTGTCCCACGAGTAGACGCCTTCTTCGGGCAGGATCGAAGCTCTTTCCCGTTGCCGCGCCGGGCGCGCGTCGGGCCCCGACCCCTCCTTGCCCGCGCCGCCCGCGCCGACGGCGATCGGTCGTTCGGAGGCGTCGCCGCGCGGGGCCGGGTTCGGTCCATGGCCGGCACGGCGCGCCGGCTTCTTTTGCCCGCGGCCCTTCTTGACGCGCCCAGCCTCGGCCGCCTCGTGCTTCTGACCCTGCTCCTCGTGAAAGACGTCGAGGGCACGGGCCGGGGTCACCGGCGTGACCACGGTCACCCAGCGGTAGCCGACCACGCCCGCCACGAGGACGAGGACGGTTCCGAAGGCGACCGCCTTCTTCCACGAGATGCCGGGCCCCGCGTAGAGATCGAGCTCGTCGTTCACGCCACACCTTTGGGAGACATAACGCCGTTGTGCTTGAATGTATAACGCTGCTATGCCAAGCTGTCAAACATGAGCCCCCGACCCCCCGACCCTCTTGTCCGCACGGCCCTCATCGACGCCGCCGCCCGGTTGTTGATCGAGCACGGCCCCGACTCGCTGACGACCCGCCGGCTCGCCTCGGAGGTCGGGACCTCGACGATGGCCGTTTACACCTACTTCAAAGGCATGGATGAGCTCCGGAGCGCGGTGGCGAGAGAAGGGTTCGAGCGCCTGGCGCAGCATCTCGACGCCGTCACGCAAACGGCCGACTCGGTGGCGGACGTTGCGGCGCTGGGGGCCGCGTACTTCGTAAACGCGATCGCCAACCCGTACCTGTATCACTTCATGTTCTTGGAGCGTCCCGACGACGATCCGGAGGTCGGTCACGAGACCTTCGAGCGTCTCGTCGCCGCGGTGGAGCGAGCGGTCGAGGACCGGCGCTTCCGCGAGGCCGATCCTTGGAAGCTGGCCACCCAGCTGTGGGCGATGGCACACGGAATCGTCACGCTGCATCTGTCGGGACTCCTTTCCTTGGAAGAAGCGACCGAATCTTTCGGAGAGATGGGGTTCAATCTGTTCGTCGCATTCGGCGACGACATAGATACTGCCCGCAGATCCATAGAGGAGGCTCGAGGTCGTTTCCTCGAGAGCGATGACGAGACGATGCCACGAGCGACGACGTCGGCCTGAGCGCAAGTGAGAGCCTTCATTACCGGAGCAACCGGATTCATCGGCGGCCATATCGCTCGGCGGCTACGGGAGCGTGGCGACGAGGTAGTCGCGTCGGTCCGTAGCCCGCAAAAAGGGCAGCCTCTCATCCGACTCGGTTGCGAGTTGATGCCGGGCGATCTCTCCGATGTCGCCGGCCTGCGCGACGCGATGAAGGGTTGTGACTCCATCTTCCACGTGGCGGCGAGCTACAAGGTCGGCGTGAAGGACGAGGAGTGTAGGCAGATGCACGAGGCGAACGTCGATGGCACCCGCAACGTGATAGAGGCCGCGGTACAAGCCGACGCCGGTCGGATTGTGTATGTCTCCACGATCGGCTACTTCGGTAACACGAAAGGGCAGGTCGTGGACGAGACCTTCGTGCGTTCGGATCTCGACTGGCTCAGCTGCTACGACGAGACCAAGTACCTCGCGCACGAGGTCGCCCGCGACTACATCGACAAAGGAGTGCCGATCGTGATCGCCATGCCCGGAGGGGTCTACGGTCCCGGTGATACCTCGGATCTCAGGCGATTGTTCGACCTCGCGCGCCGGGGGCGAGCGAAGGTGCTCATGCTGCCGGGCACAGGCTTCAACTTCCTGCACGTGGAGGACGCAGCGGCAGGGGTCATCCTCGTGTACGACCGGGGAACGCCGGGCGAGTCGTACGTGCTCGGAGGTGAGCTGTCGACGATGGGCGAGCTGATCACAAGGATCGCGTCCCTGTCGGGTCACAAGCCGCCGAGACGCGAGCTCCCGGTCCGCGTGATGAAGGCGGCGATTCCGATATGGGGCCTGCTGGCCCGACTGTTGAAGCTCCCGCCCAACCTCAAGGAGCTGATCAAGGGCGGTGACGGCGTGACTTACTGGGCCACCGACGCCAAAGCCCGCAGGGAGCTCGGGTATTCGCCCCGCGCTCTCGGGGTGGGGTTGCGGCAGACCCTCGACGCCCTGTCCTGACGGCCTTCGGCTCGCTCAGCCTTTCACCGCACCCATCGTGAAGCTCGAGATGAATCGTTGGAGGAGGAGATTGAAGACCAACGCGATCGGCAGCGCGACAACCACGACGGCGGCCTGCAGCGACTGCCAGAAGAAGACGTCGCCGCGGATCAACTCGGTCGGGACCCCTATGCTGATCGTCTTTTCCGCGGTCGAGGACACGAACGCGAGCGCATAGATGAACTCGTGCGCCGACAGGGTGAACGCGAACACGATGACGGCAACGATCCCGGGGAACGAGAGCGGGATCACGATGTGGCGGAACGCGCCGAGCCGGCTGTAGCCATCGACCATGGCCTGCTCTTCGATGTCCTTCGGGATGCCCTTCAAGTATCCGATGAGCAACCACACGGAAACGGGGATCGTGATAGTTGGGTAGATCAGCACCATCGACCAAGTGTTGTTTAGCAGCCCGAAATTGCCGACGACTCGGGTCAACGGGATGAACAACAGCGTCGGCGGGATGAGGTAGACAAAGAAGATGGCGATGCCGAGTGGGCCACCCCATTTCATGTCGAGGCGCGCCAGCGCGTAGGCCGTGGGCAGTCCGATGAGCAGCGTGATCGTGACGACGAGCAGCCCGACCCACAGCGTGTTCCACGCGAACGTGAGGAACTCACTGTCGTAGAGCAGCAATCTCCAATGGTCGAGGGTGGGAGGCAGGTTGAAGATGAACGGATTGTTCGCCTTCGTGTAGAGATCGGGGTCGGCTTTGAACGAGGTGATCGTGCTCCAGATGAATGGTCCCGCCGCGGCCAGCGCCCCAATGATCGCGGTGATGTAGAGCGCGATCCGCGCACCCCTCTCGCGGCGGCGGCGCTGCCGGCGGTGGCGCTCGACCTCGTCCTTGTTCGTGACATCGGTGCGCCGGCGAACGGACACTCTGTCCCTGTCTTCCGTGCCGATCGTCACCGGCTACATCACCTCCCTGCGCCGGACCGCTCGGAGGATGGCGATCGCCGCGGCCAGCAACAAGGGGAACAGAAAGAGGGCGACGGCCGCGCCCTGAGCGAGATCGCCGCCCTCGATGCCCTTGAAGAACGCCCAGCTCGACAGGACCTGGGTCGCCTGGGTCGGCCCTCCCCGGGTGAGGATGAAGACGACCGTCATGTCAGCAAAGGTGAGGATCGCACCAAAGAGGACCGCCACCGCCGTGATCGGCAGGGTGAGCGGGATGTTTATCTCCCACAGCTTGCGCCAGAATCCGGCCCCGTCGACCTCCACCGCGTCGTTGATCTCAGAAGGGATCGCCATCATCCCCGCCATGATGATGACGGTGGCAAGTGGAACGATGCGCCACACGTGTATTGCGATGATCGAGCCCATAGCGAGGACCGGCCGCCCGAGGTAGAACAGGTTCGACTCGATGAACCCGAACCATCGCAGTACCCAGTCGATGGGGCTGAAGATCGAGTTGAGCAACCAGAGCCAGGACACCGCCGCGAGCGACACCGGGGTCGTCCACGGCAGCAGCACGCAGAAGCGAATGAACCACTTTCCCCTGAAGTCCTTCACGAGCACCGACGCGAGGGTGTGCGCGATAAAGACGATCAGCACCATGGAGATCCCGGTGAAGATGATCGTGTTCCAGAAGGAGGTCCAGAAGATGCTCGACGAGAGGATGGTCCGCCACTGGCGGAGTCCGACGAAGTCGATGCTCGGATTCCCGGTCGTCACGTCGCTGAAGCTGAAGATGATGGCGAGGAAGAACGGGAACCCGACGAGGCCGATGATGTAGACGGCGGTGGGTAGCAGGAACAGTTTCGCCAACACATCGTCGCGGTCGGCCAGCTTTCGTTTTGCCGGTGCCGCCGGCTGCCTTTGATCCCATGCGGCAGTGTCGGCGCTCACGGCTCAATCTCCGTCCGCGTGCCCTGTGCCGCGGTCATAAGCGCACCGGTCGGGGCGCGATCCGTTCCCCCGAGTAGACGTCAAAGAAGCGCAGGTCTTTCTCGTGGATCGCGAACCGTTGATCCCGGTCCTCCGACACGCTTACGTCCACGGTCGCGGGGATCCGGGCGACGATGTGGACATCATCTTCGGTCCCAAGGCCCGAAACAGTGGCGTAAACGTGCCGGTCGCCCGACAGGTATTCGATGCGGTACACGCGCACGTCGACCTCGAGCAAGTTGTCACCATGAGTTTTGATGGCATCGACCGGGAGGAAGTTCTCCGGGCGGAAGCCCAGGAAATAGCCGCCGCGGTCGATCAGGTTCATGGGCGGAGACCCGATGAACGTCGCGACGAACGTGTCGGCCGGATCGGAGTACACGTCCCTCGGGGGCCCGATCTGACGGACCTTCCCATCGAGGATGACCGCGATGCGGTCACCGAGGCCCATGGCCTCGACCTGATCGTGGGTCACGTAGATCGTCGTCGTGCCCAGCCGCTCCTGGAACTGTTTGAGCTCGTCACGGGCACTCGTGCGCAGCTTCGCGTCAAGATTGCTGAGCGGCTCGTCGAGGAGGAACACGCTTGGGTCGCGGACGATCGCCCGCGCCAGCGCGACACGCTGACGCTCGCCACCGGACAAGTGACGAGGTTTGCGATCGAGCAGCCGGTCGATCCCGAGCAGCTCCGCGGCCCACTCCACTTTCTTCCGCCGCGCGTCTGCGTCGATCCCTGTCGCCTTCAGGGGGAAGTCGATGTTGTCCAGGACGCTCTTATGCGGATAGAGGGCGTAGCTCTGGAAGACCATAGCGATGCCGCGGGCCCGGGGCGGCAGCCCGTTCACGACGTTCCCGCCGATCAGCACCTCGCCCTCCGTTGGTTCCTCAAGCCCGGCGATAACGCGCAGCAAGGTCGTCTTGCCGCAGCCCGATGGTCCGAGCAGGACGAGGTACTCGCCGGGCCGCGTGGCGACGTCCACGCCGTCGACCGCTTTGACATCGCCGCCGTCGAAGTGCTTCTTTAATCCCCGCACCTCGACGATATGAGCCATGTTGATCCCCTATCGCTCCGGGGTCGCCCCGTTCCCGGAGCACCCGACTGTTCTCGGAGCAACACTTGACCGGACTCCCTTACGGTCGCCGTTGTCAAGCGTCACTCCCGGTTGCCGTGTTCGGTTCTACGGCATCAGGCTCCGCCGATGAGACCCTCGTTCCTCCACTTCGTGAAGATCTCCTCGCACTCCTCGTGTGCCTGCTCGACCGACTCCTCCGCTGTTTGTCTGCCTCGTGCGACGCGGGCGAGCATGTTGGGGAGTACGAAGGTGCCGTTGATCTCGCCGATGGCCGGGTTCGCCGGTCCGGGATACCCCAGGTTCTTCGCCCAGTCCAGCGCCGTCTTGAGTGGCTCGAGCTTGGTCGGGT
>JBOGXF010000052.1:0-13074 GCA_050694275.1 Actinomycetota bacterium
GACTCGCGCGCGCGCCACTCTCGCACGGCCGCGTGATCCCCGGACAGAAGGACGTCGGGAACCCGATGCCCCCGGAACTCCGCCGGCCGTGTGTACTGCGGGTGTTCCAGCAACCCGGAGACGTGAGACTCGGACTCGAGCGACGCGACGTTTCCGAGCACCCCCGGCAAGAGGCGGGACACCGCTTCGATGACCACCAGCGCGGGCAGCTCGCCCCCCGCCAGGACGTAGTCCCCGATCGACAGCTCCTCGTCGGCGAGGTGCAGCGCGACCCGCTCATCGACCCCCTCATAACGACCGCAGATGAGCACGAGATGCTCGAGCTGCGCGAGACGAGTCACCACCGAGTGATCGAGCCGGGCGCCCCGCGGGGATAGCAGCACGACGTAAGACGCATCGGTGATCAAAGGCTCGACCGCGTCGAATATCGGCTCTGGGCGCATCACCATGCCGGCGCCGCCTCCGTAGGGCTCGTCGTCGACCGAGCGGTGCTTGCCGAGACCATGCTCCCGGAGGTCGTGCACCGTCACCTTGATCGTCCCCGCCTCGATCGCCTTTCCGAGCAGGCCCGACTTCAGCGGCGCGACCACCATCTCGGGAAAGATCGTGACGACATCGACGCGCATCAGCGGCTCACTAATCGAGCAATCCTGGAGGAGGGTCAAGCACGACGCGGCGCGCGTCGGCATCGACTTCCACGACGATCTCCTTGACGACCGGGATCAGCCGCTCGCCCCGCGCCGTCGAGACGACCAGCAGGTCCTGTGCGGGGCCCGGACGAACGGATTCGATCGCGCCGAGCTCCTCACCGGCGGCATCGTAGACGCGGCAGCCGATGAGATCGTGCTCCCAGAACTCGTCGTCCTCGAGCGACCGCACGTCTGTGGATGGGACGAAGACGGCCCCTCGAAGTGCCTCGGCCTCCTCGCGCGACGACACACCTTCGAACTTCACGAGCAGACGGTTGCGATGGCGGCGCGATTCCTCGACGAAAAGCGCGCGTCCGTTCTCGTGGGTCAGGCCAGCTCCGGGGGCGAAGCGGTCGGGGTCGTCGGAGACGGGCATGACATAGACCTCGCCGGAGATACCGTGAGGCTTGCCGATCTCGCCGGCGATGAGCCTGGCCGGAAGGTCTCTCAGTCCACCACCTCGAGTAACACCGGGCGGTCGTCGCGCTGCCCGGCTGCTTTGGCGAGTGTGCGCAGACTGCGGATGATGCGACCGCGCTTCCCGATGACTTTGCCCATGTCGTCGGGATGAACCGACAGCTCGATGATCAGCGCCCCCTTCTCTCCTTCGATCTCCTCGATCTGCAGGTCCTCCGGGTGATCGACGAGCCACGGGATGACGTATTCGACGAGCTCTCGGCTCACGACTTCGGTTGCTCCTCTTCGGCTTCGGGAGCGGCGGCTGTCTCCGCTTCGGGAGCGGCGGGCGCCTGATCGACCGCCTCGGGAACCTCGGCGGGGGCGGCTTCGGTTTCGGGAGCCTCTTCGGTTTCGGTCTCGTCGACGGAGGCGGCGCGCGTCGCCTTCACCTTCGGCTTGGGCTCGGGCGCGACCTTGCCCTCGATGGCGATGTCGAGCAATCGCCTGACCTGCTCCGAGGGCTGGGCGCCGCGGTCGAGCCAGTAGCGGGCCCGGTCGGTGTCGATCACCACCTCGGACGGCTCGGTGCGGGGCTGGTAGCGTCCGATCGCCTCGATGATCCGGCCGTCGCGGGGGCTGCGGGAGTCCGCCACCACCACGCGATAGGACGGCTGCTTCCGCTTGCCGACGCGCATCAACCTGATCCTGACCATGGTTCTCCTTAACGAGGGAATTCGTACGCGGGGAAAGCGATATTAGCAGGTCACAGGCCCAGGCCCGGTGGCAGCTTGACCCCTCCGGGGAGTCGCGGCTTGCCTCCCTTGCCACCGGTCATGGTCTTCATGAGCTTGCGTACCTGGTCGAACTGCTTGACGAGCTTGTTGATGTCCTGCACCGACGTCCCCGAACCGCGCGCAATGCGCGCCCGGCGGCTGCCGTTCAACAGTGACGGGTCGTTGCGCTCCGCCCTCGTCATGGACCGGATGATGGCTTCGACCCGCGGAAGCTGCTCCTCGACCTGGGCATCCCCGATGGGGAGCTTCGACATGCCGGGGAGCATCCCGAGGACCTGCGAGAGCGGACCCATTTTCTTCAGCGCCTGCAGCTGGTCGAGGAAGTCGTCGAACGTGAACTCGGCGCGCCGGAGCTTCTCCTCCATCTTCTGTGCCTGCGCCTCGTCGAACGCGGTCTCGGCCTTCTCGATGAGGGTGAGCATGTCGCCCATGCCCAGGATGCGAGACGCCATGCGGTCGGGATGGAACGCCTCGAGGTCGTCGAGCTTCTCCCCTATTCCGGCGAACTTGACCGGCCGCTCGGTGACGTAAGACATCGAGAGCGCGGCCCCGCCGCGCGCGTCGCCGTCGAGCTTGGTCAGGATGACGCCGGTGACGTCGACCTCCTCGAGGAACGCCTCGGCGACGTTGACTGCATCCTGTCCGGTCATTGCGTCGCACACGAGCAGCGTCTCGGTTGGAGAGAGCACTCCCTCGACGTCGTGAAGCTCAGCCATCAGCTGGGAATCGACATGCATCCGTCCGGCGGTGTCGACGATCAGATCGGTAGAGGCTTCGTCGGTCGCATGGGCAAGCGCCTCGCGCGCCACGGCGACCGCGTCATGCGCGTCCGGACGCGCATGCACCGGGACGCCGGCCTGCTCGCCGAGGAGCTGGAGCTGCCTGATGGCCGCCGGTCGCCTGAGGTCGCACGCCGCGAGGAGCGGCCGGCGGCCCTGCTTCTTCAGGAAGAGGGCAAGCTTTGCGGCCGCGGTCGTCTTGCCAGATCCCTGCAGGCCGGCGATGAGCACGACCCGGGGTGGCTTGGGAGCCGGGTCGAGGCCGACCGCCTCGTGCCCGAGGACGTCGATGAGGGCAGCGTGAACGAGCTTGATGACCTGCTGGGCGGGGGTCAGGCTCTTGTGGATCTCGGCCCCCGCGGCCCGCTCGCGCACGTCGGCGACGAACGCCTTGACGACCTTGAGGGAGACATCCGCCTCGAGCAAGGCAAGCCGGATCTCGCGGAGGACCTCGTCGACCTGGTTCTCGCTCAGGCGCCCCCGCGATCTCAGGCGCGTGAAGATGTCGTCCAGGCGGCCGCTCAGGGTGTCGAACACGCCCCAAGGGTACGGGAGCGGAGCCGGCCCGGGAGCCGGCCCGCCACTCTGTCGCGGGACACCCTTATGGCCGGTCGGTCTGGTCCGTTGTTGACCAGACGACGAACCACACCGACCACAAGGTTTGGGGTCAGCGCATATAGCGCGCGAGGCCCTCTCCGAGGGGGATCGGGTGGACGTCGAGGACCTTCTCGAGATCGGTGGTGTCGACGAGGCCGTCCTGGACCGCGAAATCGATCCCGTGGGGCGTCATCGGGGGGGCCGGGAGCAGTATCAGGGGGGCCGTCCCGAGCTTGGCCAGGGCGGTCGGGATGGGAACGACCAGCCGCCGTCGGCCCAGGACCCCGAGCATCGTTCGGATGATCTCGTCCATGGTCAGCACGTCTGGTCCCCCGATCTCGAAGACCCGGCCCCACGCGTCGGGCGACGCAAAGATCCGGCGCACGGCGAGCGCGATGTCGTCGACGAACACGGGCTGAATCCGCTGGGGCCTCATGCCGAGGCGCGGGACCACCGGCGAGAAACGAGAGATGGCGGCGAGGCGGTTGAGGGCCCGGTCCTCGGGGCCGTAGGCCCAAGAGGGCCTCAGGATGGAATAGGTGAGACCGCTGTGCTCGATGGCTCCTTCCGCTCGGCCCTTGGCCCGATACCAGGTCTTGTCGCTCGCCGGATCGGCGCCGGCGCCGCTGATGTATACGTATCGCTCGATGCGTGACTGCTTGGCCTCGGCGAGCAGATGCTCGGTCCCCTGGCGGTCGAAACGATCGTAGGTCAGCCCCTTGCGCGGCACTTCGACCGGGTGGTTGGGGAATTGAACCGCCCCGACGACTCCCTGGGCATCCGTAAAAACCCCGCTCAGGGTGCGCGCCTCGAGGACGTCGGCGCGTGCCGCGCTCGCGCCCTCGAGCTCGGGGATCCTCGACATCTCGTCCGGCGCACGCGTGAGCACGGTGACCTCGTGGCCATCGTCCATGAGCGCCCGCGAGATGTGCCGGCCGAGGAACCCGGTGCCCCCGGCGACGACGATCTTCATGAAAGGAGTGCGTCGACGTAGGTCTTGGGGTCGAACGGTTCGAGGTCGCCCACCGCCTCGCCGATCCCGATGAGCTTGATCGGGATGCCGAGGGTGTCCTCGATGGTGAGGGCGATACCCCCTTTGGCGGTGCCGTCGAGCTTGGTGAGCACGACCCCGCTGACCCCCGCCGAGAGCGCGAACTCGCGCGCCTGTGCGAGACCGTTCTGTCCGCCGGTCGCATCGATGACCAGTAACGACTCGTCGACGTGCCCCTCCTTCTCGATGACGCGCCTCACCTTCGCCAGCTCGTCCATCAACGGGACCTTGGTGTGAAGCCGACCTGCGGTGTCGACGATCAGGACATCGGTGCTGCGGGCGCGCGCGTGCTGGTAGGCGTCGAACGCCACCGCTCCCGGATCCGCCCCCTGTTGGTGCTTGATCACATCCGCTCCGGTTCGCTCGCCCCAGATGCTGAGTTGTTCGTCCGCAGCCGCGCGAAACGTGTCCGAGGCCGCGAGGGCGACGGTCTTGCCGCGCGCTGTGAGATCGAACGCGAGCTTGCCGATGGTCGTGGTCTTGCCGGTTCCGTTGACGCCGACGATCATCCACACGGTTGGACGCCCGGTGGCGAGCACCAGCGAACGATCGCGGTCGGCGAAGAGGGAGACGAGCTCGTCTGCCAGCAGCGTTCGCAGATCCTGGGACTCGGTGGTCTTGCGCTCGCGCGCCTTTTCTTTGAGGTCTTCGACGATGCGAGTTGCGGCCTCGACCCCCACGTCGGCCTGGATCAGCGCGGCCTCGATGTCGTCCCAGGTCTCGGGGGCCGGCCCCCGACCGAGCGCGTCGGTAAGCCGATCGGCGAGAAACCTGCGGCTCTTGAGGAGCCGATCGCGCAGCGAGGGACGGGCAGGTACCGGCGGGACCTCGACCGGAGCCTCGATCGCGTCCTCGATGACTTCAGGCTCGGCTGCGGGGGGCCGAACCTCGACATCGCGTACCCGCTCGATCGTCTCGAGATCGCCGCGCGAGGATGGTCCGGTGTCGCTCGGCGGGCGCTTCCACCGGATCACGACCACGGCCGCGACCAGCACGAGCAGCGCGAGGACGACGAGCAGCTCGGGGACGATTCCTGCAGGCATAGCGCGAGGCTAAACGACGGTGCAGGGGCCCGACCCTGCCGGGGCGAACCTTCTAGGCGTGACTCCTGCCAGGCCGGTTCTAGTAGCGGCGGCGACCCTTTTGCTCGCCCCGGTGGCGCCGTCGGCCGCGCGGGCCTCCGACGCGAACCCGTGGCTCGACCGTCGCGTGCTCAACATCGCCCACCAGGGCGGCGAGATCGAGGCCCCGTCGAACACGCTCTTCGCGCTCAAGACCGCGGTCGAGAAGGGGGGCGATGTCCTCGAGCTCGACGTCCACGCCACGGCCGACCGCAAGCTCGTCGTGCTCCACGACTCCACCGTCGACCGCACCACGAATGGCGAAGGACGCGTCGATCAGATGAGCCTGGAAGAGATCAAGGAGCTGGACGCGGCCTACTGGTTCGTGCCCGACTGCGGGACGTGCCACGACGAGCCCGACGACGCGTACGAATACCGAGGGTTCGCCACCGGCGACCGATCCATACCGAGCAACCTCAAGCGCTTCGAGCCAAACGACTTTCGCATCCCCACCCTGCGAGAAGTGTTCGAGGCGTTCCCCAATATGTTCATCAACATCGAGATCAAGGAGACCGCTCCCGAGACCGTGCCGTACGAAAGAGAGCTTGCGGAGCTGCTCGCGGAGTTCGAGCGCACCGACGACACGATCGTGGTGTCCTTCTACGACGATGCGGTCGAGCGGTTCAAGCTGCTTGCACCCGAGGTCCACACCGCCACCGCGACGGGTGAGACCGCGGCCTTCTACCTCACCACCCAGGGACCGCTGCCGGGCGCGCCGAACCCTCGATATCAGGCTCTGCAGGTACCGATAGAGTTCAACGGCATCGAGGTCGTCACGGAGGAGTTCGTGGCCGACGCGCACGCCAACGATCTCGCGGTACATGTGTGGACGATCAATTCACTCGACGACATGGAGTGGCTCATCGACATTGGGGTCGACGGGATCATGACCGACCGCCCGACCCTGTTGGAAAAAGTGCTGAAGAAAGAGAAGGTCCGCTACGCGGACTAGAGGGTGACCTCCTCCATCCTTTTGGCGACGATGTTCGACACGCCGTCTTTGCCCATCGACACCCCGTAGAGGACGTCGGCAGCCTCCATCGTCCGCTTCTGGTGCGTGACGATGAGGATCTGCGCGTTCTGCTCGAGCTCGCCGACGAGCCCCAGGAATCTCTGCAGGTTGATGTCGTCGAGAGCGGCCTCGACCTCGTCGAGGAGGTAGAAGGGTGAGGGGCGTGCCCGGAAGATGGCGAACAGGAACGCGAGGGCGACGAGAGAGCGCTCGCCTCCGGAGAGAAGCGACATCTTCTTGACGTTCTTTCCCGCGGGTCGAGCCTCGACCTCGATGCCGCTCGACAGCAGGTCGTCCGGGTCGGTGAGCCCGAGCCGCCCTTCGCCGCCGGGGAACAGCCGGTCGAACACGATCTCGAACTCGCGCGCGACTTGCTCGTAGGCCGCCCCGAACACCTGCTCGACGGTCTCATCCACCTCGCGCACGATCTTCAGAAGGTCTCGCCTGGACGTCTTCAGGTCTTCGATCTGCGACTGCAGAAATGTCTCTCGCTCCGCAAGCTCGGCATACTCCTCGGCGGCGCGCGGGTTGACCGCGCCCATGCGTCGCATCTGCCGGTCCAGCTCTTCGATCCTCGCGGCCGCGGCGTCCTCGCCTTCAACGTCGAAGGGCTCGAGGGCAAGAAGGTCGTCGATCCCCAAGCCCCACTCGTCCATGGCCCGCTCCCCCACCGCGTCGCGCCGGGCGCGCGTCTCGGCACGACGTATCTCCGCCTCGTTGCGGCGTCGGGACACTTCCTCCAGACGTTGCTCGAGAACTCGTTCCCGGTCGTGCAGGGATGCGAGGTGGCGGTCGGCGGCGTGGGCCTCGTCGCGCGTTCGATCGGCGCGGAACTGGGCCTCGGAGGCCCACCCCGCGGCGCGCTCGGCCACCGTTGCGGCCGACATTCCGATCTGCTCGGCCCGCGCGCGGGCCGAGCGCAGCCGCGCGCGAACATCCTCGAGCCCGGCCAGAGCGGCCTGGGCATCGGCGATGCCCCCTTCGGCTTCCTCGAAGCGAAGCTGGGCCGCAAGGGCGCGTTCCTCGGCACCGCGTGCCTCTATCTCCGCCTCGGCCGCGGCACGACCGTCACGATCGACCTGGCGTCTCAGCTCGCCGAGCGCCTCCTCGGCGTCCGCCCGCACCGATGCCGCCTCGTCGGCGACGGCCCGGTGCGCCGGGAGGGTGGCCCGTTCTTCAGTCGCAGCCTGCTCGGCGGCCGCAAGGGCCTCCTTCACGCGCGCGAGCTCTTCGTCCAACGCGGCGCGCTCGACCTCGTGAGCCTCGGACTTTCGGCGAGTCCCGGACAAGCGATCGACCGCTCCCGACATCAGGGCGTCGAGTCGTCGCAGCTCCTCGTCCTCGCGGGCGACCTTCGCCCAGCAGGTCTCGACCACCGCGGCCCCATCGGCGAGCGTGCGTCGGACATCCTCCTCGGTCGCCGCCGCGGCCTGGGCCGCGCGGCGAGCTCCATCGATCAGGGGCGCGATGCGCTCGACCAGTTGAGGTTGGTCGGCGAAGAGTCCGCGCACCTCCTCGAGTGTCTCGAGCCGCGCCTGGACCGCGGCGCGCTCGGCGTGCGTGATGCCGAGACGCTCCTTTATCTCTGCGACGCGGGTACGAGCGGCGTCCATCTCCGTCTCGGCCTCGGCGGCCGACTCGGCGGCGCGGTCGAGCTCCTGCTCGAGGGCACGCACTTCGGATTCCGCCTGAGCTACAGCGCGAACCTGCGCGGCGAGCTCCGTCTCCGCAACCTGCCTTCGTTCCACCACGGCATCGACTCGCGCTTCGAGCGCCCCGATGGTCGCGCGGCCCGCCGCCTCGGCCCCCTCGGCTCGCACTAGGGCCTGCGCGGCCTCGGTCTCCTTGGTCCGCGCCGCGGCCAGCCGTCCCTCGGCCTCATGAGCCCGTTCGCCGGCGTCGGATGCGCGCCGACGAGCCTCTTGCGCGCGCCCCCGGATCGATTCGGCATCGGTCGCGAGACGCGCCGCCTCGACCTTCCACCGCGCCCGCTCGGACTCGAGGAGCCGGATGCGCTCGCGGTAGCCCTCCTCGGTCTCGGCGGCCAGGCGCGCCGCGATCACCGCGGCGCGCTCGTGCGCGAGCCTGCGAAGCCCTCCGAGTCGATCGGTCACCCGTGCCAGTCCGTGCGCGACCTGCTGCGCCCGCTCGGATGCCACGGCCAGCGATTCTCTCTCCGCGCCGGCGTGCTCGAGGCGTGCCCTGGTGCTGGAGAGCTCATCGGACAGGAGCTGCACCCGGCGAGTCTCTTCCTCAGGGTCGGATTCGGCGTCTTCCGAGGCCAGGCGTCTGACCTCCGTTGCGGTCATGCGCTGTTTCAGCTCGCGGTGTTCGGTGGTGAGCTCCGAATACATGACCGCCGCGTTCGCCTGTCGTTTCAGCGGCCGCAGGCCGCGGGTCAGCTCCGACACCATGTCACCAAGCCGCGTCAGGTTGCCGTCGACTCGTTCGAGCTTGCGGAGCGCCCGGTCCTTCCGGCGCCGGTACTTCCCGACCTGAGCCGCCTCCTCGATGAGCAACCGGCGCTCCTCGGCCTTGGCGTGGAGCACGGCGTCGAGCTGTCCCTGCCCCACGACCGTGTGGAGGCTGCGGCCGATACCGGTGTCGGACAAGAGCTCGGCGATGTCGATGAGTCGGCACGCCGCCCCGTTGATCCGGTATTCCGACACCCCGGCGCGGTCCGCGAAGCGGCTGATTGTGACCTCGGACAGGTCGAGCGGGAGCACCCCGGACGAGTTGTCGAGCGTCAGCTCGACCTCGGCCATCCCGAGTCGGGGCCTCGATGTCGAGCCGGCGAAGATGACGTCCTCCATCGACCCGCTGCGCAGACTCGAGGGGGCCTGGGCCCCGAGGACCCACGCCATCGCGTCGGCGATGTTGGACTTACCGGACCCGTTGGGGCCGACGATGACGTTGATACCGGGCTCGAACTCGAGCGCGATCGGATCCGCGAACGACTTGAACCCTGCGACCCGCAGGCGCTTTACGAACACGCTCAGACGCTAACAGCGAGCGCCTCCGGTCCGGCGGATATCCCTCGGGCGCCGAGTGGTCGTACAACGCCCTCTGAGGGCGCGTGGCGACCACTCGACGGCGGGATGGCTTCTGGCTACCTGATCTTGAAGGTCTTCTCGTTGCGCGGAGGCTCGCGATCGACCTGGACGCCGTCGACCTTGGCTCCGTTGGGGCCGGAGCGGCACAGCCCGACGACCCGGTAGACCTCGTCGCGCGGCCCCTCGAGGACCGCTTCCACCCGGCCGTCGGCAAGCTCCCTTACCCAGCCGGTGACGCCCTGCTCGTTGGCCTTCTCGGCGATCGCTTCTCGGAATTCCGTGCCCTCTAACCGTCCGGACACGAACACATGCACCCGAGTTCTATCTTCCAACTTCCATCCTCCTCGCGATCCTCCACGGTCCGCTCATGGCTGGCACTGCGGACAGAAATAGGTGAACCCGCCGTCGAATTTCTCCTTGACGATCTCCGAGCGACACCGCCGGCACGGCTCTCCGTCGCGCTCGTAGACCTTGAGCTCGAGCTGGTATTCACCCGGGGTGCCGGACAGATCAGTGAACCCGTCATCTCCCCAAGAGGTGCCGCGTGCCTTGACCGCCTCCTGGAGCGTTTCCATCAGCGCGCGGTAGAGCCGCCGCACGTCTTGCGACGACAGCTTGTCGGACTGACGGTCGTACCGGATCCCCGCGCTGAACAGGATCTCGTCCGAGTACATGTTCCCGAGCCCGACGACAAATGCCTCATCGGTCAACAGTTTCTTGAGGCCGGTCTTGCCCTCCTCGAGCAGAGAAGAGAACTGATGCCAGGTGATCGGCTGTCCGTTGTCGAGCGGGTCGATCGATGATCCCAGGCGACCCGCATCCTTGTCTTTGTCCAGCTCGGAGCGGGGCATCACGAAGACCTCGCCCGTCAGCTTGGAGTCGACGTAACGAAGCTGTCCGCCGATCGTGAACTCGATCACGACGTGAGTGTGAGGGGCGATCTCCTCGGAGGTGCTGGTCTTCACCAACCTCCCGGCGCTTCCGAGCGCGATCACGAGGGCATCGTCGGTATCGAGGTCGAGGAACAGGCGCCGGCCGCGACGGTCGATGCGCTCGATCTTCGCCCCCACCAAGAGATCGGAGAACTCCTTGCGGCGGCCGTGGCGCGGGACGACCTTCATCGCGTTCGTGCCCGGCCTGATCTCGGCATCCTTGATGCGGCGTCCGACGATCTCCTTCTCGAGATCGCGGCGGATGACCTCGACCTCAGGAAGCTCTGGCATCCCGGCCTTCCTGGTGCAGCCTTCGGGAGCCGTCGTTTGCGCCGAACTGCGAGAGCGCCTCGCGGGCGGCGGCCAGCTCGGCCTCCCGCTTGCTCTTTCCGACACCCGCACCGAAGAGCTCTTCGTCGATGTAGACGTGCGCCAGGAAGCGCTTGTCGTGGTCCGGGCCCGTGGACGCCACCCGATAGGTCGGGCGGCCTCCGCGATCCCGGGCCACCGCCTCCTGCAGCGCCCCCTTGGCGTCGTGACCGCCCTCTTCGCGTGCCTTCGCGACCAGCGACTCGAACAGAGGGGTGAGTGTGCGGCTCACCGCATCCAGCCCCCGGTCGACGTAAGCGGCACCGACGAGGGCCTCGAAGACGTCGGCCAGCAAGGACGCCTTCTCTCTGCCGCCCGAGGCCTCCTCGCCCCGACCCAACAGGATGTGATCGCCCAAACCGAGCTCGGCGGCGAGATCCGCGAGGGCGTTCATGTTGACGACCGCGGCCCTGAGCCGGGCCAGTTGCCCTTCCGGAAGGTCCGGATAGCGGTGATAGATGAGATCGGTGACGATCGCCTCGAGGATCGCGTCGCCCAGAAACTCGAGCCGCTCGTTGTGTGCCGTCGGTTCGGGCTGCTCGAACGCGTACGACCGATGGGTGAGCGCGAGCTCGTACAGCGAGCCCGGCTCGGCCGGCAGGCCCAGCTCCTTCAGTGCCGACGCGGCGCTACTCGGTTTCGACAACCTGGCGACCCGCGTAGTAGCCGCAATTGCCGCACACTCGATGAGGGAGCTTTGGCTGCCGGCACTGAGGGCAGGCCGCGTAGGTCGGTGCCTCCACCCTCCAGTGCGCCCGCCTCATGCGCATCTTCGATCGCGTCTTCCTCCGCTTCGGAACGGCCATGGCTCCTCCTTATCCTTCGAGCTTGCGGCGCAGGGCACTCAAGGGCTCCCAGCGCGGATCGATCTCGTCGTCGGTGCAGTCGCAGGACGAGATGTTGAGGTCGGTACCGCATCTCGGACAGAGACCCCTGCAGGCCTCGTCGTGAACCGGATTCAGTGGAAGCGCAAGCGTCAGGGCATCGCGCAACATCGGCTCGAGCTCGATCTCGGTGCCGGACACCGCGTAGACATCCTCGTCGGCGTCCTCGAGATGCCCGGGGGCCGCGTACAGCTCGCACACCTCGACCTCGATCTCGGACGAGAACCCCTTCAGGCAGCGGGCACAGGTGAGATCCGCGACCCCCCCCATCCGACCGGACACGAGGATCCCCTCGACCACGCTCTCGGCCACGAGATCGCCCTTGACCGGGGCCTCCGATAGGCGCGCGAGGGCCGTCTGCACCCCCGACACGGGATGCAAGATGGTGATGTCTCTGGATTCGCCGGGTCGGCCGAGGATGTCGGCGACCGAGAAGCTGAGGTCATGCACGCGCCGGGTGTCCTTGCGTGGTCACGGATTCACAGCGGCGGACACCGCAGCGCCCGCCGACGGGAAATCATATCAGGTGGGCGCGTTTTCCCTGGTCAATGGCCCAAAAACGCACTTCGTTCGGCGCCGAGTGCTCATGAGAGCACCTCTCAGGTGCTGTGGTGAGCACTCGGCGAGCGAATCGGGGTCAGACGGCCCCGTGCGAGATCTCGGCAACGTCGAACGTCTCCTGGGCGTCGTCCTTGGCGTCCTCGGGCGTCACCGCGCCGGTCTTGCTCTCGCCCCGGAGCTGCTCCCGGCCCCGGGAAACGGTCGCCAGCGTCTTGTTGAGGAGGATCTCGAACGCGGCGAGCTTCTGGTCGATGTAGTCCTCGGCCTCGAGACGGATCTTGGTCGCCTTCTCCTTGGCCTGGTCGATGATGCGGTCGGCCTCCCGCTCGGCGGCGTGGGCGATCTCGGTGCGCGACAGGAGCCGGTCGCGCTGCTCGCGCGCCTCCGCCATCAGGCGGTCCGCCTCCTTGCGGGCGCGGGCCAAGAGCTCGTCTCGGTCGCGCGACATCCAGCGCGCCTGGCGGATCTCCTCGGGCACCTCTTGCTTGAGCTGAGCCAGAAGCTCGAGGAACTCGTCCCGGTCGATCACCGCGCTCGACGAGAACGGGACCGACTTGGCCTCCTCGACCAGGAGCTGAAGCTCCTCTATCCGCTCTATGAGATCCATGCGTTAACCCTTTCTGCTAAACGTCAGGAGCCATTTTCACCCATTCGGTGCCTCCGGCGCTCTCACCCCTCGAATCGCCCGGCCAGCGCCTTGGCCACGCCCGAGGGAACGAGCCCGTCGACCGCCCCGCCGTAGCGGGCAACCTCTTTGACGAGGCTCGACGACAGGAACGCCCACGCCGGCTTGGCGGTCACGAACATGGTGTCGAGGCCGGGGGCAAGGGCGG
>JBOGXF010000053.1:0-74150 GCA_050694275.1 Actinomycetota bacterium
AGCATCGGCCTGCATACGCCGGTCTCCTTTCGGCTCGGTTGGCTAGCACCTCCGAGCGTAGGAGGCCGGCGCTTGCGCGCCAGGGATTGTTAGGTCGCCCTATCCCTACTCATCCGCGGAGAACCGAAAAACTCCGAGACCGGGAGGAATACCCGGCCCCCACCCGGCGTTTTTGTGTCTGGTGGACAAGGGAATTCCCTCTTCCCCTGTGGAAGGGATTCCCCTACGATGTGGAGAATCAGTTCGGGAGCACAATCAGGACCCACGCGTCTCGCCGAGGACGGACCGGCGTCCGGCCCCGCCGCTCAGCGGCAACATGCACAGCCAGCCGGCCGGCCGCCTCGACGGATGGGACCTAGGGGCGACATCGGTCCCGCGCAGGGTCTTGAGATGATCTTGTCGATTTCGAACCGAAAGGGCTGGTAGATGAGCGACGCCACGCGTCCCTTCGACAACCGGGAGGAGGCCGCGCACGAGGATCTCGTGCGGCAGTATCTGCGCGAGATCGGCCAGTACCCCCTGCTCACCGACGTGCAGGAGGTCGAGCTCGCGCGCGCGATCGAAGAGGGCGAGAAGGCACAGGAGAAGCTCGAAAAGTCCAAGCGCCTGACCGACCGCCAGCGTCGCGACCTCAAGGCCCAGGTGCGGACCGGTCGCGCCGCCAAGCGCCGGTTCATCCAGTCGAACCTCCGGCTCGTCGTCTCCATCGCGAAGAAGTACTCGGCCGCAGGGTTGCCGCTTCTCGATCTCATCCAGGAGGGCAACCTGGGCCTCATGCGCGCGGTCGAGAAGTTCGACTACCAGCGCGGTTTCAAGTTCTCGACCTACGCCACGTGGTGGATCCGTCAGGCGATCACTCGAGCGATCGCCGACAAAGCCCGCACGATCCGCATCCCGGTGCACATGGTCGAGACGCTCTACCGCGTCCGCAAGGTCCAGTCCGAGCTGCTCGAGAAGCTTGGGCGCGAGCCGACGATCGACGAGATCGCCGGGCAGGCAGATCTCACTCCCGACAAGGTGCGTGAGGCCTTCCGGGTTCTTCCCGAGCCGGTGTCGCTCCACGAGCCGGTCGGCGACGAGGACGCAGAGCTGGGCGATTTCATCGAGGACGAGGACGTCGAAGGCCCCTTCCAGGCCGCCGCAGTCGCGCTCCGTCAGGAGGATCTGTGGGACATGCTGGGATCGCTGTCCGAGCGTGAGCGCAAGGTGCTCGCGCTGCGATTCGGGCTCATCACCGGCGAGCCTCGCACCCTCGAAGAGGTCGGCAAAGAGTTCAACCTTACGCGCGAGCGCATCCGGCAGATCGAGGCCAAGGCGTTGTCCAAGCTGCGCCATCCCTCGACGCCGGGCAAGCTGCGCGACATGGTCACGATTTAATTCGCTGCGTCCACCCTCAGACGGTAGGTTGAACCCATGGTTACCACCATCGTCCTCGCGACCTGCGACCCACACCGCATACCCGACTCGGCCGAAGCCATCGCCGAGATCCCCGAGGTGTCGGAGGTCTATTCGGTGGCGGGCGAGTACGACCTCGTGATCATGGTGCGCGTGCGCCGGCATGAAGACCTCGCGCGCGTCGTGACCGAAGGCATCCTCAAGGTTCCGGGGATCCAGCGCACTCAGACGCTGGTCGGTTTCAAGATCTACTCCCGCCACGACGTCGAGTCGCTGTTCTCGGTCGGCTTCGAAGGCGACGCCGACTGACATGGGCGATCGGTCATGGATGCGCTCGTCGCCCATTATCACGAGATCGGCCTCAAGGGCCGCAACCGGCGCTTCTTCGAAGACGCGCTGACCCGTAACCTCAAGCGCGCGCTCCGGGGCACCGGTTACCGGCGCGCGCGAGAGGGATTCGGGCGCATCACCGTTGAGTTCGACGAAGGTGCGTCGATCGATGAGGCTGCGGCGCGCGCCGCGCGCGTGTTCGGGATCGCTTACGTCGGGGTCGGTGTGAAGGTCGTCCAGGACATGGACGAGATCGCCCAGAGCGCGATCGCGCTCATGCGCGCGCAGCCTTTCGAGTCGTTCAGCGTACGGGCGCGCCGTACCTACTCCGGCTTTCCCCATCGCAGCCACGAGATCAACGTCGTCGTCGGCCAGGCGATCAAGGACGCCACCGGCGCGCCGGTCGACCTCTCGCACCCCGACGCAACCGCATGGATCGAGCTCTTCGGCAACACGGCCATCGTCTATCGGGCGCGCTTACGGGGGCCGGGGGGACTTCCCGTCGGTGTGTCCGGCAAGATGCTGGCGCTTCTGTCGGGGGGGATCGATTCACCGATCGCGGCGTGGCGGATGATGCGTCGGGGCGCGGAGGTCGAGCTCGTCCACTTTCACGGACAACCTTTCACCGACCCGTCATCGGTGAGGCAAGCAACCGAGCTCGCCGAGAAGCTCACCCTCTACCACCTCAGAACCGTCCTCCACCTGGTGCCGCTGTCCGATGCTCAGCGCGACATCGTCACCCATGCTCCGTCGGGGCTGAGGGTGGTCCTCTACCGGCGCGCGATGATGCGGATCGCAGCCGCGCTCGCGGCGGAGCGAGGCGCGCAAGCGCTGGTTACCGGCGATTCGCTGGGACAGGTGGCGTCGCAAACCATAGAGAACATCCGGGCAACCTCGGCCGCGGCCGACGGCATCGAGGTCTTACGCCCCCTGATCGGTCTCGACAAGCAAGAGATCATCGAGGACGCCAAAAAGATCGGTACGTACGACATCTCGACCCGCCGCTACCAGGATTGCTGCGTGTTGTTCGAGCCTCGCTCGCCGTCCACTCGCGTTCCCCTCCGGCGTGCCGACGCCGCCGAGCGCGACATCGATATGGACGCCATGGTGGGCAAGGCGCTCGCGGGGATCGAGACGCGTACTCTCGAGCTCCCCGATCCGCCGCGTGACTAGAGCTTGTTTTTTAGCGCCTTGGGAGCGTTGGCCAGCACTCTCTTGAGCGCGTCGACCTTGGCCGGCAGCTTGGGGGCCGACAGCAGCTCGGACAGACCCCGCAGCGTGGCGGTCGACGCCTCGTCGTAGGGATACCACCACAGACGCTTCATCTTGGGAGTGAGGCTGGTCGCGACGTGAGTCGGAACGGTGAACTCGCGGATACCGAGCCTCCCGTTCAGCCGCCCGAATCCCGATTCGCCGACGCCGCCCCACGGCCCCCACGCCGACGCGCCGGTCTCGCCGTGGAAGTTCGCGGTAACGGTTCCGGCCCGGAGCTTCGCCGCCAGCGCATTCGACCGGCGCCGGCTCGTCGTCCACACGGACGCGGTGAGGTTCACGCCGTCCTCGTTGGCGCGTCTGACCGCCTCGTCTTCGTCGCGCACCCGGACGACCGTCAGGACGGGGCCGAAGGTCTCTTCTTTCAGCACGGCCATCTCGTCGGTGACGCCGCCCAGTACCGTCGGTCGGTACCACAGAGATCCGTTCCGGTTGCGTTTTCCGCCGTTCGGTCCCCCGCCCAGAACGCGCGCGCCCTTCCTGACCGCGTCCGAGACATGGCGCTTGACGACGTCGAGCTGCGGGGCAAACGTGAGCGAGCCCACTTCCTCGCCCTGCCTGACCCGCTCGAGCTTCGAGAGGAGCCGCGACTCGAAATCGTCGGCGATGTCGCCGACCACATAGGCGCGCTCGAGCGAGCAGCACGTCTGGCCGGCGTTGAAGAAAGAGCTCCACAGGACACCGGATGTCGCGGCATCGAGGTCCGCGTCCTCACAGACGATCGCCGCGTCGTTGCCTCCGAGCTCCATGACGACGGGAGTGAGGTGCTTGGCCGCGGCCTCGCAGATCTTGCGCCCCGTGGCCGGCGAGCCGATGAAGCTGATCTTGTCGCACGGAGCGTCGACGAGCGCGGCCCCCACGTCTCCGCCGCCCTGGATCACCGTGGCAACGCCCGCCGGCAGTGGATCCAGGAGGTCGCGCACGATCTCGCCGCATCCGGGGGTCACCTCGGACGGTTTGACCAGCACCGTGTTCCCGGCGAACAGGGCCGGCGCGAACGCCAGGAAGCAGTTGGTGATCGGATAGTTCCACGGCGTGATGGCTCCGACGACCCCGAACGGGCGCCACTCGATGCGCGACGACGTCCCCACCAGCGGGGTCAGGAGGCGGCCGACGCGCTCGGGGCGCAGGGCGCGCGGTGCGGCCTTCTCGAAGTAAAGCAGCATCATGACGGTAGGCAACACGTCGTGGGCGAGCGCCTCGGCGCGAGGCTTGCCGCATTCCGACGCCACCGTCTCGACGATGTCGTCCATCCGGTCGTAGATGCGATGGCGGACCTCTGAGAGGATGCGGGCGCGCCCCTCGGCCGGGATCGCGGCCCATTCCGCCTGCACCTTTCGGGCGTGGGCGACGAGGTCCGCGACTTCGGCCGGCGAGTTGGCGGGGATCTCACCGAGGGTCCCGCCGGTGGCGGGATTGCGGGAGACGAGCTTCTCGGGCACCTTTCGCGTCCGGGTCCGAGCCTTCGGCTTGCTCTTGGTCGCCTCAGCCATGGGGTGCTCCTTTCCGCTGCCGTCCGCCGGCGAAGGGAGGCATCAAGGTTACAACCGCCCCCTCCTGGAGCCGGCGGTCGAGCGTCGACTGCCGGCCGTCGACGAGCAGGGCGTGGACCAGCCTCCGGGGCGCGCCCAGTGCGTCGACGAGATCGCCCACCGTACCCGACTCGTCGATCTCAAGGGAGGTCTCATTGCCGCCCCCGGCCGGGAGATACTCCTTCATGGCGCCGAAGCAGATCACCGTGACCTTCATCTCGGCGCGAGCGTACTTGCCGAGTGCTCACCAGCGCACCTGACAGGTGCCGTGATGAGCACTCGACGAGCTTGGGGCTACTTCTCGATCGGCACCCCGACGAGGCTCCCGTACTCGGTCCACGAACCGTCGTAGTTACGGACGTTCTCGAAGCCGAGCAATTCCCTCAGCACGAACCACGAGTGCGAGCTGCGCTCGCCGATGCGGCAGTACGCGACGACGTCCTTGTCCGCCGTAATGCCCTCGGCCTCGTAGAGAGCCTTCAGCTCGTCGGCCTTCTTGAACGTGCCGTCCTCATTGACCGCCTTCGACCACGTGATGTTGCTCGCGCCGGGGATGTGGCCGGGCACTTGGGCCTGCTCCTGAGGAAGGTGAGGGGGCGCGAGCAGTTCGCCCCGGAACTCTTCGGGGGACCTCACGTCGACCCACGCGGCGTTACCGGCCGTGGCGCGATCGACGACCTGGTCTCGGAAGATGCGCAGCTCCGGGCTCTCCCGGCCGACCTCGAAGGTGGCCGCCGGACGACTCGGGACGTCCTGGCTCAGAAGCCTGCTCTCGAGCTCCCACTTCTTGCGCCCGCCGTCCAGCAGTTTCACGTTGTCTACGCCCCGGTACTTGAAGAGCCAGTACGCGTAGGCGGCGAACCAGTTGTTGTTGCCACTGTAGAGAATGATGGTCTGATCGGACGCTATTCCTTTGCCGCCGAGAAGCTTGGCCACTTGCTCCGACGAGATGAACTCGCGCCGCGGCAGATCGTGCAGCTCGGTCTCCCAGTTGATCGAGACCGCGTTGGGGAGGTGGCCCTTCTCGTAGGCTGTGATGTCCTCGTCCACCTCAACGATGGCGATCCCGGAATCGTCGAGATGCTGTTCCAGCCAAGCCGTGTCGACGAGGGCGTCGGGGTTCGCATACTCGGCCATGCGCTGCTCCTTTCCGTGTGGCTGCTATTCCTCTTCCGAAATCCGTTTCGCTTCGTCGATCAGCTCCCGGATGCGCTGGAGCTGGGCCGTGGCGTCGCCGAGCGTCCGTTCGAGGATCCGCATCTCGACCTCGAGCTCGTCGACCGTCTGGTCGACCGACTTTTCCGGGACATCGATGCCCGCCTCCGCGAGCGAGCCCAGCTCGCCCTCCCAGGTGAAATACACCTTCGCCGGGCGACCCTTCGCGCGCCGGCGCGTCTCGGTCAACAGAAATCCCGCCTCCACCATGAGGTCGAGGTGAGCACGAGCAACATTGGGATGGATCCCGAAGGTCTCGGCGATCTCCGTGACGGTCCTCGGCCCGGCGCGGAGCAGAAGCGAGAGGATGCGCTGGCGCGTCGGCAGGGCGAGGACCTTGGCGGTCCTGGTCGCGGCGTCTTCGCGAGGAGGCATGACCTAACTGATATCAGTATTTCTCACGTTTAGCAAGTGAGAAAGGTGCGAATGAGCCTAGGCTTCGGCTGCGGCCCGCTCCTCGAGCGCCTCGAGCAACGTGTTCCAGCCGAGCAGCGCGCATTTGATACGCACCGGATACTTCACGACGCCCTTCAACGAGACGAGATCGCCGAGCTGCTTGGCGTCACCATCGGTCTCGCCCGCCATCATCGACTTGATCTCGTCGGCGAGCGCGCTTGCTTCGTCCCGGCTGAGGCCCTGGATCTTCTCGGTCATCATCGACGCGCTTGCCAGCGAGATCGAGCACCCCTTGCCGTCGAATGTGATCCCGTCCACGGAGTCTCCGTCGAATCGTACGAACAGCTCGATCTCGTCACCGCAGAGCGGGTTGTTGCGTTCGAGCGCGACGTCATGCGGATCGAGCCGGCCCTTGTTGCGCGGCGATCGATAGTGATCGAGGATCACTTCCTTGTAGAGCTCCTCGAGGCTCAGGCGAACCACCCTTTCGATTTGTCCAATGCGTCAACGAGCACATCCACGTCTTCGGTCGTGTTGTAGATGTAAAGCGAGGCTCTCGCCATCGCGGCCACGTCGTAGCGCCGCATGAGCGGCTGAGCGCAGTGATGGCCGGCGCGGATCGCGACGCCCTCCTGGTCGATGATCGTCGCCATATCGTGGGGGTGGACGTCCTCGAGATTGAAAGCCACGACTCCCCCGCGATCGGTCGGATCCATGGGCCCGTAGATGGTCGCCCCGGCATCTGCGATGCGCTCGAGGGCGTATTTCGTCATCGCGATCTCATGCTCCCGCACGTTGGCCATGCCGAGGTTCTCGAGGTACTCGATCGCGGCACCCAGGCCCACCTGTTGGGCGATGTTCATCGTCCCCGCCTCGAACTTGTAGGGGATCTCGTTCCAGGTGGCGCGGTCGATCCAGACCTCGCGGATCATCTCGCCGCCACCGTGGAAGGGAGGCATCTCTTCCAGCAGGTGTTCGCGCGCGTACAGCCCGCCCGAACCGGTGGGTCCCAGCATCTTGTGTCCCGAGAAGGCAAGGAAGTCGCAATCGAGCTCTTGGACCGAAAAAGGAACGTGCGGCGCCGCCTGCGCCGCATCGACCAGAACGAGAGCGCCCACCAAGTGGGCCGCGCTGCAGATGGCCTCGATTGGATTGATCGTTCCCAGCACGTTGGACATCAGCGTCACCGCGACGAGCTTCGTCCTGTCGGTGAGGTACTCGCCGAGGAGATCCATGCGGAGCCTGCCGTCGTCGTCGATCGGCAGTGCGCGGAGGGTTGCGCCGGTTTCCTCGCACAGAAGCTGCCACGGGACGAGGTTCGAGTGGTGCTCCATCTCGGTCACGAGGACCTCGTCACCGGAACGCACGTTGGCCCGGCCCCAGCTGTAGCGGACCAGGTTGATCGATTCGGTTGCCCCGCGGGTGAAGACGATCGTGCGGGAAGAGGGGGCGCCGACGAAGCGCGCACATGCGTCGCGGGCGCGCTCGTAGGCGGTCTCGGCACGAACGCTCAGCTCGTCGATGCCACGGCTGGGGTTGGCGTTCTCGGTCTCGTAGAAACGGACGAGCCGGTCGATCACCTGGCGCGGCTTCTGCGAAGTCGCCGCGGAGTTCAGGTAGACGAGCCGCTTATCCCCGTGGACGGGCACATCGAAGATCGGGAAATCCTTGCGGATTGCTTCTGCATCTAGTGCCATTGCTACAAACCTAAACCTTCCAGCCCCTCTTGAGGCTGCTCTTCGCCCTCGACCTCGGCGATTTCCTCGACCGACAGGCCCAGCTCCTGGGCGAGTCCCGCATAGCCCTCCGCCTCGAGCTGATGAGCGAGCTCGGACCCACCGGACTTCACGATCTTCCCGCCAAGAAGCACGTGCACCTGTTGAGGCTCGATGTAGTTGAGCAGGCGCTGGTAGTGCGTGATCAAAAGGATTCCGACGTCCGCGCCGGCAAGCTTGTTGACACCAGCCGATACGTGCTTCAGCGCGTCGATGTCGAGACCCGAGTCGGTCTCGTCCATGATGGCGAGCTCCGGCTGCAGCACCGCCATCTGGAGGATTTCGTTCCGCTTCTTCTCGCCCCCCGAGAAGCCCTGGTTCACATAGCGATCGACGAGCTCCGTCGGGATCTCGAGAAGGTCGACCTTCTCCTGGAGATACAGGCGAAACTCCATTGCCGACTTCTGGTCGTCCGGGTGAACCGCGTTGTAAGCGGTCCGCAGGAAGTTGACGACGGATACCCCGGGCACCTCGGTCGGGTACTGGAACGCGAGAAAGATGCCCGCCTTGGCGCGCTCGTCGGAAGCGAGCCTGAGGACGTCCTCGCCCTTGTAGAAGATCTTGCCCGCGGTCATCTCGTAGCCGGGACGACCCGTCAGCACGTAGGCGAGCGTCGACTTGCCCGATCCGTTGGGGCCCATCAGGGCGTGAATATCACCCTTGTCCAGGGTGAGGTTGAGCCCCTTCAGGATCTCGCGACCCTCGACCTCGACGTGTAGATCCTCGATGTGCAGCAGGTTCTCGGCCATCAAAAAAACACTCCTCTTCTCACCGCTCGTTGGGGGGACCGACCATGACCAGGTCGCCGTCGATCTTGACCTCGTACGTGGGTTCGGGTCGAGTCGCCGGCAGGATCCGCACCTCGCCCGTCTTAACGTTGAAACAAGAACCGTGGAGCGGACATTCCACCTCCATCTCGTCGGGATCGAATTCGCCCTCGGTGAGGTATGCCTCTTCGTGCGTGCAGATGTCGCCGAGCGCGTAGACGTCCTCGCCCACTCGATAGAGGCCGACCAGGTCCCCCCTCACGACCACCTGCTTCATCCCCCCGTCGGGGATCTCGTCCATCTTCGCAACAGCTTCGTACTCGGCCATCACGCCGCTCCCCGAACGATCTGTTCGCCCTCGACCTTCAGCGCGATGACCCGGGCGAGCTTCTCGCGCACCGATTCGATCCGGATGCGATCGAGCACGTCCCCGAAGAACCCGAACACGATGAGCTTCTGCGCGGTCACCCGGTCGATGCCCCGACTCATGAGATAGAACAGGTGCTCTTCCTCGACGGGTGCGACCGTCGCGCCGTGCGTGCATCGCACCTCGTTTGCCTCGATTTCGAGCTGTGGGATGGACCGGGCGATCGCTTCCTCGGAGAGGACCACGTTCCGGTTCGCTTGATAGGCATCGGTTCCCTGTGCGCCCTTGGCGACGCGGATCAAACCCGAGTATTCCGAGCGCGACTTCTCCTTGAGGGCGCCCTTGTAGAGGAGGTCCGAGGTCGCGTGTGGCGCATCGTGACTCTGTAGGGTGCGCTGCGCGAAATGCTGATCGGTATCGGCAAAGTAAAGCCCGAGCATCTCGGAGAAAGAACCCTCGCCGACGAGCACGGACTCGACCTGGGTGCGAGCGAACACCGCACCGAGATTCACGGCGAGGCTTCGCACGGTCGCGTCCCGGTCCGCCGTGAAACGCTGCGTCTGAAAATGGTGGACGTTGCGACCCCACTCCTGCAACGAGATGTAGTTGACGGTCGATCCTCGCCCGGCGGTGACCTCGACCACGCTCGAGCACAGAGAAGGTTTTGCGCCCGTGGGGGATGCGGAGCGATCGACAACCGTCAACGAGGCGTTCTCCTCGATCACGATCGTGAGATGAGGAAACGTGGAGCCCCCGTCCTCGATTTCACGCACGATCTCTATGGGCATTTCGACCTCGACGTTGCTCGGGATGTAGATGAGCAGATCGTCGGAGTGAAATGCTCCGTGAAGGGCGGTGAACTTGTGCTCGTCGACCGCGACGTGAGTGAAGAAATACTCCTCGAGCAGGTCCTCGTGGTCGCGCGCCGCGGTCGCGAGATCTGCGACGACGACGCCCTTCTTCACGAGGTCGGAAGACGGTTCGGGGACGCTCGAGCGCAGTTGCGGAGGATCGAACACCGAGAAGTCGAACCGGCGCACGTCGATGTAGCGCCACTCTTCGCTCTTCGGGTCGGGCAGCTCGAGCTTTTCGAACGCGTCGAACGCGGCGACTCGCCGCTCGGCGATCCAGGAGGGCTCGCCGAGCCCGTCACTCAGGGCCCGCACGGCTTCCTTGGTCAGCTTGTCGGTCATGCGAGAGGCTTCTCCTTCGGCCGTCGGCAGGCGGGATCCGGCGCCGGGGCCGATCGCTTGTGAACGCTTTCACGATGTTACCAGTTAGGGTTGCCTAACTCCACGGTCGCGAGCTGCATTTACCCTGCTCACCATGCATGAACCCGAATTGGGAGGGGGCTCCTGAAGGGGAGCCTTGCCGGGCTGGTCGCGGTCGCGGTGGCCGCCGCGCTGTGGGCGGTCGCCGCCAACGTCGCGAGCGCTCTGTTCGAAGTCGGCGTCGACCCAATCCACCTCGCTGAGGCGCGGGCGATCGTCGCGGCCGCAGGAATCGTTTTCATTCCCGGAGCTTGGACGCGCTCTCGTGGCGAGACCCCGCTGGGTGCACTTGTGGCTCTTGGTCTCTCGATCGCCCTCGTGAACGCGGCCTACTACCTCGCCATCGACCGGCTGGCCGTCGCCGTCGCCATCGTTCTTCAGTACACGGCGCCCGCCATGGTCGTTGCCTGGACCGCGGTCGCCTCCCGCCGGCGACCCTCCCCCCAGATCCTCGCCACGCTCGGCCTCGCGGTCGCCGGGGTCGTCATGGTCTCCGGACTCGTGACTCAGGGGGTGGGCCGGATAGACGCGTTCGGCGTGCTGATGGGGATCGCGTCGGCGGTTCTCTTCGCGACCTACACCTTGCTCAGCGAGAAGACCTCCGCGACCTACGGTCCGATCGGAGCAATGTCTCGAGCCTTTGTAGTCGCAAGCGTCGCGTGGCTCATCTTCCAGATTCCCAGGGGGTGGCCCCCGGGGCTTCTGGAAGGCACCAACGAATGGGGGGTGCTGTACGTCGGTATCGCCGGAACCCTCGCGCCGTTCTTGCTCTTTGTGTGGGGCATCGGGCGAATCCAGGCCGAGCGTGCCGCGATCGCCGCCACACTCGAGCCGGTCCTCGCCGGGCTGATCGCGTTTGCTTTCTTGGGACAAAGCCTCACCCCCGCCCAGATCGCAGGGGGCGTGCTGGTCATGGTCGCGGTCGTCGCGCTGCAGGCGAGAAGGCGCGAGCCATTGATCGCCGCGGAACCTTGAGCCCACACTTAGTTCGAGTCAGCGAGTCGTGCCAGCGCGAACGTCGTTGCTGTTCTCATCGTCCCGCGTGGATGCGCTCAGGGGAACCTCGCCCGCAACCGTGGTTCCCCGCTTGGGGTGTGAGTCGATGCTCAGGTCGCCCCCCAGGGAAGCGATTCGGTCGGTCATATTCTGGATCCCGTCACCGTGACGGACGGAGGCAGGGTCGAATCCCGGTCCCAGGTCGTCTATCGAGAACCTCAGCCTGTCTTTGTCGGCCTCGAGCGTGACGGACACCGGCCCGGCACCAGCGTGCTTGACTGCGTTCTGTATCGCCTCGAGGCAGCAGAAATAGACGGCGTTTTCGATCTCCGTCGGCAATCTGGTCACGACGTTCCCCGTGATGCGCACATCGACGGGACACCTGCGAGCATGGGCCTCGAGGGCGGAGACGAGACCCTTGTCCGACAACACGGGAGGGAAAATCCCCCGCGCCAGGTCTCGCAGGGTCTGCAAGGCGTCGGTGGTGTCGGTCTGGAGCTCATCCAGCAGACGAGAGGCTTCCGAGGGATCGGTAAGGGCCCTCTCCTGAGCCAGGCGGAGCTTTATGGAGAGAGCTACGAGCTGCTGTTGTGCCCCGTCGTGAATGTCGCGCTCGAGTCGTCTTCTCTCCGCGTCCTGGGCGGAGACGATGCGGTGGCGAGACGCCTGCAGGTCTGCGAGTCGCGCCTGCAGCTCTACGGTCAACTGAGCGTTCTTCAGGACGAGTCCGGCCTGTGACGCGACATCCTGCAGCAACTGCTCTTCGACCGGCGTAAGTTCCTCCCCAGTCCCTGCGACCAGGGTGATCGCACCCAGCAACTCGCCCTGGTGGCGCACCGGAACGGTCCGATCCGCACCCGCAACGGAGAATTCGTCCCCATTTATCGGCAGGCGATAGTGGGTTTCCGCCTCTTCCGGCCACGA
This sequence comes from Actinomycetota bacterium, assembly GCA_050694275.1. GTDB lineage: Bacteria > Actinomycetota > CADDZG01 > CADDZG01 > WHSQ01 > JBOGXF01. The sequence continues at coordinate 12,241 of JBOGXF010000053.1, forward strand.
GACCGAACGGACCATCTCCGCGTCGACCTTCAGCCAGATGTCGACCCGCGCCGCGCCCGTTGCCTCGCCTACCGTCTGAGCCATCCGCGGGAGCACCTCGTCGACCGCGTAGGCGTCGCCGACCCGCTTCGAGAACTCGGTCAGGACCTCATAAGGAGTCGCTCTCTTCCCATAGACGAGCCGGTTGACGAGCTGGCGCGCGCGCTCCCGCAAGGGCTGGAACGCGAGGGCCACGATCGCGGTGAGCAGGATCGACAGCACGAGGTTTCCCCGGCTCCCGACGCCCAGCGCCGTTCCAACGACCACCACCACCCCGAGGTAGACGAGGGTTATCAACCCCGCCAGGAGACCGTAGACGAGGGTCCTGTTGATGACGCGGTCGATGTCCCACAGCCGGAATCGGATCAGCCCGGCGAACAGCGCGACGGGAATGACCGTAAACACCAACCTGAATATCCGGAAGGCGAACCTGGCGCTGTTGTTTCCCGAGAACTCCGCACCGATGAACAACGGGTCGGTCGCGGTGTTGTCCTCATAGATAGCGACATTGTGCAGGTCCGCGTCGAAGTTGGTGAAGCGTATCGCATGCTCTCGCCCGGCCACAAGGGTGATCCTGTTTTGGTTGAAGTCGTTGTCGCGCGCACTTAGAGCCAGGGGACGGGAGATCTCCTGCGCCTCGGACGAGTTCGGGCCCACGACCTCGACGATGCCGATCATGTCGTCGGGATGGGGATCGCAGCGGAAGAAGTAGGTCCCCTCCGCCGGCGCGGTGACCTCGTACACGACTTCCTCTTTGCGCTCCTCGGGCCCCCCGGAGGTCGTAAACAGCGCAAGGGGGACCGCGACGGATAGAGCCAGGGCGAGCGCGCCCAGAAGCACTTTGGACTGCTGACGGCTTTCCGCCGACGCCGGACGCAAAACGCGCACGAGCTGAGCCGCCAGGCCGGCCACCGCGATGAAGATGCCGAACACGAGCACGAGCCCGAGCGTGTGGTCGTCGGTGGTGATCAGCGACAGCCCGGTCGCGACGAGGGCGAGGAAGGCAAGAACCGGCACCTGAAGCATCTGAGTGAGCCAGTGGCGGGGGCGCAGCCGTCCTTCCGGGAACAGGAGCAAAGCGAAGAAGTAGCACAGTCCGGAGATCACGTGCAGCAAGACGTGCCACACGTCCGCTTGCGACAGAAATGAGGCCGGAATCACCTGGAGGGCATCGTGTCCCTGCAGATTGAAGGCGACCGAGGTCCCGACCAAGCCGAACGCGAGCAACCGGGCGGTGAGATCGCCCGGCCGGAGCTTGATCAGAAGCAGACCGAGCCCCAGATTGAAGACGCTGAAGAGGTAGTCGAGCACGACCTGGCCGACCGGCTGGGCACTGTGGGTCGTGTGGGCGACGTTGAGTGCAACCTGCGCCGACAGACCGTCGCCTTGCCCCCACCGATGCAGGGCGTCATGGAAAGCGGGCCACTCCGAGGCCACAGCCGGAAGCACCCCCAGCAGCAGCCACAGGCTCGCAGTTCCGAATGCAAAGATGAAGGCCGCGAGAAAAGCCGCGTCCCGTCGAGAGGATTGCATACAAGAATTGTGTACGAACCCCCACCATCAGGAAAAGGGGGGTGGCGGCGACTTCCGGTGGTGCCAGCACCACTGCCCATGTCTCCCCGACTCCCTATTCTGAGGGCATGGCCATCAGGGTGGTGCTCGCCGAAGACAATCTCCTCGTGCGGGAGGGCGTGGCCGGTCTGCTCGCCATGCACGACGACGTCGACGTCGTGGCCGCATGCGTGGGTCTCGACGACCTGCTCGAGGCGGTCGAGCGCGAGCGCCCCGATGTCGTGCTCACCGACATCCGCATGCCGCCGACCAACAGCGATGAAGGCATCCGAGCGGCAAGCCAGCTACGTGATTCTTTCCCCGAGATCGGAGTCGTCGTGTTGAGCCAGCACGACGAGCCCGAATACGCCCTCGCCCTCCTCGAGCAGGGATCCGAGCGCCGCGCCTACCTCCTCAAGGAGCGCGTGTCGGACCCCGCCCAGTTGGTGGGAGCGATCCGAGCGGTGGCCGAGGGCGGTTCGGTGATCGATCCGAAGGTGGTCGAATCGCTCGTGGACGCGCGCGCTCGCGCAGACCAATCGCCGCTCGCTTTTCTCACCGCGCGGGAGCGTGAGGTTCTGTCCGAGATGGCGCAGGGCAAGACCAACGCCGGAATCGCTGAGAGCCTCGTCCTGACCGAACGCGCCATCGAGAAACACATCAACTCGATCTTCTCGAAGCTCCATCTGTCGCACGAGTCGAACGTTCACAAACGGGTCAAAGCCGTCCTTCTTTTTCTCTCGGAGAATCACTGACCCGCCCCACAGTAGTGCTGCCCTCCTGTGATCGTCGTGTCACCACCGTTTTGCCGTCTACCGGGTCGCGTCACGATGACGACGCAAGGTTTCCCCAGAGAAAGGGAGGACGGTATGAAGCATTGGGTCAAGAAGACCATCGGACCGGTGATTCTCGGCGCGATGATCGTCGCGGCGTTCACCACGGGTGGGTCGGCCGGCACCGCTCGGCCTCGGGGTCTGGTGGCGGACATGCAAGACGCCACCGGCGCGTCCGTCGGCAAGATTAGGTTCATTCCTAAAGACGACGGAAAAGTGATCGTGAAAGCTCGAGTGAGTGGACTCACGCCCGGCTTCCACGGTTTTCACGTGCACACCGCCGGGGCCTGTGATCCGGACGCTCAGGACACGGCCGGCGCGACGGTGCCCTTCTTCACCGCCGGCGGTCACTACAACCCGGTGACCACCAACTCTCACGGTTTGCACGCGGGAGACATGCCGCCGCTGCTAGTCACGGACGACGGGAGCGCGGTGCTCAGGCTCGCGACCGACCGATTCCGCAACCGCGACCTGCTCGACGAGGACGGGAGCGCGGTGATCATCCACGCGGGTCCCGACAACCTCGCTCACGTCCCGGCGACGACGCCGGCCGGAGGCGAGCGCTACCACTCGCACGTAGACGACGTGTTCGGACCCGACACCGCGACCAGGGCGACCGGCGACGCCGGTGCGCGCTTCGCATGCGGGGTGGTAACCAAAGCCCCTCGCTAGAAGGCAGCACGTGATTGGGGGCGCCGGTAGCCCGGCGTCCCCTTTCACCCGTGCTTAACCGGTGGCGAGGTCGGCGAGGCGGCGGCCGATGAGGGGGGCGAACTTGAACCCGTGTCCGCTGCACGGCGACCCCACGACGATCGGGCCGTGCCGCTCGAGGATGAAGCGCTCGTCGTCCGTGTTCGTGTAGAGGCAGGTCTCGGCGTGGTGAGGGACGGGGTGAGCGTGGGGGAAGCGCTCGGCGACCCACGCCGCCACTCGCTTGATCGACTCCTCGTTCACGGAACCGTCCTCGTCGGGATCGGTCGTCGGCCCGGCGATGTGCTCCCCCGCCTTGATTCCCTGGCCGGGACTCGGGAGAGCGTAGATGTGTGGCGGGCCCCATTCGACCAGAGTCGGAAGGGTCTCGCCGTCGTGGGCGAAGAACCCGACGGTCTCGCGCGTCGCCCGGGTGGGAAGGTCGATGCCGACCGGTTCCAGAAGCCCCCGCGCCCATGCTCCGGCGGTGACGACCGCGACCGGAGCGACGAAGACCTCGTCGCCTGCATGGATCGTCGCCTGCTCGTCGCTCACTTCCAGGCGTTCGACCCGGCGGCGCTCGAGGATCTCGGCCTTTGCTTTCTGCGCGGAGGCGACGAACGAATTCAGGGCGCGATCGGCGAGACAGATACCGGCGTCAGGGTGATACAAGACGGTCCGGTCGGCAGGTAGAGATACCGCCGGGAACCGCCGGGCCGCGTCGCGTCCTTCGAGCATCTCGAAAGGCGCGCCCTTGTCCTGAAGAGCGCGCGCGTTGGCGTCGATATTCGGGCCGACATCGAGGCCCCCCGTGGTGACGATCAGCGCGTCGTCCGCCTCGCGTTCCGCCTCCCGCCACAGATCCAGGGCTTCCATCGCCATCCCGACGTAGAGCGGGTCGGGATAGGAGAAGCGAAAGATGCGGGCGCGACCGTGGCTCGAACCGCGCGTGTGGCCGAGACCGAATTGCTCCAGCAGCGCGACTTTCTTTCCCGCTCGGGCGAGTGCGCGCGCGGTCGCCGATCCCATGACTCCCGCACCGACAACGATGACGTCGAACGACCGCACGCTCACACAACAACTCTACGTGCGGATCCTTTAGCCGACCGAGCCCTCCATCTGGAGCTCGACGAGGCGCTGGAGCTCGACCGCGTACTCCATCGGCAGCTCCTTGGTGATCGGCTCGATGAAGCCGCGCACGATCATCTGCATCGCCTCGGTCTCGGACAGGCCCCGGCTCATCAGGTAGAAGAGCTGCTCGTCGGACACCTTGGAGACGGTCGCCTCATGGCTGACCGCGGCCGACTCCTCCTCGATCTCCATGTAGGGATAGGTGTCGCTTCGAGACGTCTCGTCGAGGATGAGCGCGTCGCAGATCACGTGGGACTTCGAGTGATCGGCCCCCTCCTCGATTCGGACGAGCCCACGGTATCCGGCGCGTCCGCCGTCCTTGCTGATCGACTTCGACGTGATCGCCGAGGACGTGTCCGGGGCGACGTGGATGACCTTGCCGCCGGCGTCCTGATGCTGGCCCTCGCCGGCGTAGGCGACCGACAGGACCTCGCCGCGGGCGTGCTTGCCCATGAGGTAGATCGACGGGTACTTCATGGTCACCTTCGAGCCCAAGTTGCCGTCGACCCATTCCATGATGGCGCCGTCGTATGCCACCGCTCGCTTGGTCACGAGGTTGTAGACGTTGTTCGACCAGTTCTGGATCGTCGTGTAGCGACAGCGCGCGTCGTTCTTGACGATGATCTCGACCACCGCGGAGTGGAGCGAGTCGCTCGTGTAGACGGGGGCCGAGCAACCCTCGACGTAATGCACGTAGCTGCCTTCGTCGACGATGATCAGCGTCCGCTCGAACTGACCCATGTTCTCCTGGTTGATGCGGAAGTAGGCCTGGAGCGGGATCTCGACCTCGGTGTTGGGCGGCACGTAGATGAATGATCCGCCGGACCACACCGACGTGTTGAGCGCCGAGAACTTGTTGTCTGCCGGCGGGATGATCGTCCCGAAGTACTGCTTGACGACGTCGGGGTGCTCGCGCAGGGCCGTGTCCATGTCCATGAAGAGGACGCCGCGGGCCTCGAGCTCTTCCTTGGTCTTGTGGTAGACGACCTCAGACTCGTACTGACTCGAAACGCCCCCGAGATAGTTCTTCTCGGCTTCGGGGATGCCGAGCTTGTCCCACGTCGCCTTGATGTCCTCGGGCATGTCGTCCCACGACTTCACCTGCTCCATCGGCTTGATGTAGTAGTAGATGTCGTCGAAGTCGATCGTCGAGAGGTCGGCCCCCCACGTCGGCAGCGGCTTCCGCAAGAAGATGTCGAGCGACTTGTGGCGGATCTTCCGCATCCAGTCGGGCTCGCCCTTCTTGTCGCTCATCATGTCGATGACCGCGTGATTGAGGCCCTTTTCGGGCTTCTCCTTGTAGGCGGTCTTGTCGTGCCAGCCGTATTTGTAGGCGCCCTTCAGCGCCCTTACCTGCTCGTTTTCCTGCTGGACCTTGAGGTCTTCGGCCTCAGTCGACACAGGCGACCCCCCTTGGGGCTCGAGGTCTTGCGGTCACCGCCGAGTGTAGCAGTTAGGTATGCCTAACTCTACCCTGCGTATTAACGTTTTCCCTGCTCGTAAAGCCTAAACACGTGCCCGGCGCCCATTGTTCCCCGGCCTGAGTTGCGAGGTACATGGCGCACAATTATCGGCGGTCATGTACCCCGCTTCGCCCGGCCCGAGTTGCGAGGTACTTGGGTGGCTACTCGTCTCGGCGGCGAACCGGGGCCGCGGCGGGGTTGATCGGGGGCCGGGCGAGCTCGATGTCGCCCTCGTCCCACTCGTCCTCACCGTGAAAGCCGGGGCCCTCGGAGATCACCTGGAAGGTCTCCGCGTGCGCGTAGCCGTGGGGCTTCCCCGCCTTCGCCGTCCATTCCCGGACCAGGCTTGCGATGCGGTCGGCATCGTCTCCCACCTGGCTCTCGTGGCACAGCAATGCCACAGTCTTCTTCTCGATCGTCGCGGAGATATCCGACGCCACCGGCTTCGCTCCGGGGCCGGTGATCCAGAGCTCCCGCAGTCCCCGCCACGGCTCGAGACCTTCGTCCAGGAGTTCCGGGAAGATGCCGGGAGTGGTTCCTGCCGACATCGAGACATCGAGCGACGCCTGTCCGATCGCACGATGGTCGGGATGGTTGACGAAGCGATCCTCGATCGTCGGGCCGACGTCCATCACGACGAACCTGTGGGGGCGCGCACGGCGGAAGACACGTGCGATGTCCCGTCGCAGGTCGAGCGTGTACTCGACCACGCCGTCGTCGTAGCCGAGAAAGACGACATCCTCGACCCCGACCGCTGCAGCGGCGCGCTGCGATTCGTCCCGCCGTATCCGCGCGAGCGGGGCGCCCATCAGCGAACGATCCTGTGTACCGGTTGAACCGTCGGTGACGATGCAGTAGGTGACCTCCGCGCCCGCCGCGGTCCAGGAAGCGACCGTTCCGGCGCAAGCGAACTCGATGTCGTCGGGATGAGCTGCGACGACGAGCGCTCTGAACGAAGGTCGGCGATTGCCTCCCGGGCTCACGCGGTTCTGAGAATCAACACGTCGGTCGGGGCGTGATGCGACACGCGGTGAGGGACGTTGCCCAGGGCGAAGCGCTTCGCGCCGCTCATCCCCACGCTTCCGACCGCGATGAGATCGAAGCCTTCGGATTCCGCGAGCGCCAGAAGAGTCTCTGCCGGACTCCCCTCGATGGCACGCACCTCTGCGTCTGCGCCCTGTTTTGACGCGTGCTCGGTGGCGCGCTCGAGAACGTCCTCGGCCTGTGAGGCTGCTGCGATGCGCCACTTGAACTCCTCTGGAGTCTCGCGTTGGGAACGTCCCGCGCCCCATTGCTCCAGCGGATCACCGGACTTCTTCATCCGATTGAGCTCTTGCTCGGTGGGCGGCTCATAGACGCAAACGATCACCGGGGTTACCCGAAGCTTTGCAGCAAGCCCCGATGAGATGTCGACCGCCCGCATTGCGGTAGGCGAACCATCCGTGCCGATCAGCAGCCTCTGGTAGTCACCCACCTCCTTCGGCGGTGGATCGGTCTTGACGATCAGCAGATCGGTCGGGGCGTGATGCGACACCTTGTTCGGGACGCTGCCCAGCAGGAACCGGCGGGCGCCACTCATCCCGACGCTCCCGACCACGAGCAGATCGGCATCGAGTTCCTCGGTCTGGGAGATGAGCACCTCGGCAGGTTGGCCCCGCACCGCAAGCGAATCCGCTCCGTACTCCTCGGCGAGCGATGTGAGCGATTCTCCCGGGTCGGGACCCGCATGCACCAGGGTCAGCTTCGCCCCGAGGCTGCGTGCGAGCCTCGCGGCTCGATCCGTCGCGACCTTCGCCGTGCGGGACAAGTCCGTTCCCGCAACGATCCTCTCGTACATGCGTAACGCTCCCTTCCGGTGGTCTGCTCGTTACTCGCCTAGTTTGCGTATCGCCAGGGTGCAGCGTGCCACCGCGACCGCATTGCCGTCCTGGTCGTTGATGTCGACGGCCCACACATGGATCGATCGTCCCTTTCGAACGGGGGCCGCAGTCGCCGTCACCGTCCCGGACCGGCGCGCGCTCAGGTGGCTGATGTTGAGATCTATGCCGACGGCGTATTCGGTGCTCGGGTCGCAGTTCAGATACGCGCCCATCGACGCGGCCGATTCGGCCAGCACGGCAGACGCGCCACCATGCAGAAGCCCGAACGGCTGATGAACCCTGGGGGTAACATCCATCTCCAGCACGACCAGATCGGGTCCCGCCTCGATCACGCGGATGCCGAGTACCTCGAGAATGGTGTTCTCGGCGCGGAGCACGGCCCGGAGGGGATCCATGGCCGGATGCTACAGGGACTGGTCCCTCACCCGCTTTTTCATCGTGCGCTTATCCCGGTACATGGCCTGGTCGGCCGCCGCGAGAAGCTCCTCGGAGGTCTCACCGTCGACGCCCGAGAGCGCAACTCCGACGCTGACCGTTACGAGTTGATTCGGCGCGCCCGGCAGCCCCTCCTCGAGAAGCATGGAACGCATGCGGTTGGACACGATCTGCGCTCCCGGCCGGTCCGCGTCCTTGAGGATGATCACGAACTCATCCCCACCGTAGCGCGCGACGCAGTCACTCGATCGCACGACTCGACGGAGCACGTTGGCGACCAGCTGGATGGCAGCCGATCCCGTCTGGTGACCGTGGCGGTCGTTGATCGCCTTCAGATCGTCGAGATCAACCACCATCAAGGCGAATGGCGCTTTGGTCGCCTCGAGCAGCGCGAGGTCGTCATAGAAGCGCGACACGTTCGCCACACGAGTCAGTGGATCAGTGCGCGCGAGCTCCTTGAGGCTCGACTGAACCGAATAGTGGGCCTCGGCAAACGCGCCCAGGACCGCGGCGATCAGGCCGTACAAAGCGAATCGGCTCGCCGCGATACCGGCGAGGAGGGCGGGGTCGAGCTGGCCCGCGGTCGCGCTCAAATAAACCGCGCCCAGGATCGAAGCGCAGAGCGCTACGAACACGCCCTCCCTCAGCCCCCCGGCGATAGCCGACACGGCAACGGGCACGACGAACATCCAGCCTGAGTCGAGATTCAGACGAGAAGGAGCGAGCTCGATGAATGCGGCGATGACGAGCATGGTGCCGATCGCGCCCAAGCGCACCGATCGCTGCTCGAGGACCGCCCGGAGCTGCTCGGTGATGAGCGCTCGAAAGTCCTTGCGCGACGGCGCAGTGTTATCGGCCAGCGGCGCTGCTTCGACCGCCATGTTTCCTTCCCTTGAACGGACTAGTGCACTGGGACTAGTCACCACGTCATATATCGGCAGCAAGGGCGGGAAGCTATAGGACCTACGATTGAGCCATGGACGCGCGTTCGATCGGCACGATCGTCATGATCGTGGGACTCGGGGCCCTGCTGGTCGGGGGCCTCATCCTGACCGGGGCGCTGAGCTGGTTTGGCCGGCTACCGGGCGACATCCGCATCGAGAACGAAGGGAGTCGCATCTACATCCCGATCACGTCGATGTTGCTGATTTCGGCCGCGCTGACTCTGATCGTGAGTCTTTTCCGGCGCCTATAAGTTTCGGCACTTTGACAACAGCGCACGGCGAAGCCGCCTCTGGTCAAAGTGTCGAAAAAACCGAGCTCAGGGAAGCGGGTTGGGAACCAGACTCGCGGTCGCCAGTGGAGCCCCGGCGATCTGCAGAATGCGATCGATGTCGGTCCCTGCAATGAACGCAGGCAGATATCTCGTCCCCACGACGAGGTGGGTGAGGTTCCCCACCGCGTCGCCGGCCGCGGCTCTGACTCCTGAGCCCGAGTCTCCCGGCGATGCGGCGCCGTCCCACCCGTATGCGTTCGCCTCGGTGCCTTCTTCTCCGAGCCACGTCACCACGCCGGGCCGGGCGGTCCCCCCGGTGCCCACGACGAGACCGTGACCGACGTGGAGGATCGGATCGGGGATGGCCGGGGACTTGGAGCCGGTCGGTCCGGCGACGATCGCCATCGAGGGGTTCACGAACTCGACCATCTCCGGATATATCTCGATGAGGGCGAAGTCGTCGCCGATATCGTTGTCGACGCTCGTGACGGTTGTCCCGATGTTCATGATCACGCCGGGCAGAGCGAGGATTGTGACCTCTTCGCCGACCTCGGCGCAGTGACCGGCGGTGCCGATGTAGACGCCGGACTTCGAGGACTGCGGTCCCTTGCCCTTGCCGTTGCCGCCGCCGTTACCGTTCCCCGGGCCCGATGTGGTCGCGCCATCGGGGTCCCCAAACACGAAGTTGAGGGTGCACCCCGAGGGCGAGATCATCCACGAGCCGGGTCTGATACCGGTGAACAGCAGCGCGCTGTCGACCTCGACGCCTTCCGGAATCGGGATGCTCTTGCCCTGCTTGCCGGCTCGCACCGCGCGCTCGTGCAGCGCCGGTGTGTACCAATCCGGGGAGGGGGCCTTGAGCGGGATGGCGTATGCGCCGCCCCCGAGATCCACCGTGCCGTCCGGCAGCTTCCGGGCAACCTCGTCGGTGCTTGCCGGAGCTGCCGCGGTCACGGCGAACAAAGCGATCACGGCGGTCAGTACGGCAAGGCTACGGCGCATGAAACCCCCTCGGGTCATCGGTCGTGGCGGGATTCTTTGGTCACTGTTTGATACGAATTCGACTGTAACCGGGAAAGTTCCTTCCCCGGTACAGGACAAGCGAAACAAGGGAGGAGCCATGCTCAAGGAGTTTCGGCACTTTGACAACAGCGCGGGGCGAAGCCTCCTCTGGTCAAAGTGTCGAAAGTAAGGGAGTTCGTGATGAGAGGAAACATCCTCGAGCTCGCCGTCGCATTCGTGATGGGGGTCGCGTTCGCGGCGGTAGTTCAGTCCTTCGTGAACGACGTCGTCATGAACCTCATCGCGGCGATCTTCGGCGAGCCCGACTTCAGCGACCTCACTTTCGGGATCGGTGACGGCGTCATCGCCTACGGCGCGTTCCTGACCGCGCTCGCCAACTTCGTGCTCGTCGCCTTCGCGCTCTTCGTGATCCTCAAGGCGGCGGAGAGGGCAAAGTCGCTGCGCAAGACCGGTGCAGAGGCCCCCGCGACGACCAGGCCATGCCCTTACTGCGTCACCGGCATCCCGGTCGAGGCGACGCGCTGCCCCGCCTGCACGAGCGACCTCAGCAGAGCTCCCGCCTGAATCAAGCCGCGGGCTATGGATAGTAAAGGGAGCGAATCTGCTGATCGAGCGCGTACTGCGCGTCCGCCTGAGCGCGAGCCGGGGGCTCCTCCTGTCCGCGCAGGACCTTCAGTGCGAGCTCGACCGAGCGCTCGTTGATCGCGCCGTAGCCGACGAACTGGAAGGGCTCGATCGCCTGCGGAAGCGACGTCCACGCGATCGGCGTCGTCGTGCACCCGAGACAGAACGGGTTGGCTCCGGGGCCGAACTCCGTGTGATCCGGCGCGCGCGGCTCCCCCGCCCAGTGGATCACCCCGTCGTCTTTGCCCTCGGCCGGGTGGGATTGGCCGTGTGGAAATACAGGTCGGTGAACTCCTCGAGCGTGAACTCGCCGTCCGCGAGCGGCCCCTCCTTCACCACGCCCTTCCGCCCGCGGGCGATCACGCCATCTTTGATGCCCGAGGTGCGGTCCCCCAGTATCGCCCGCGCCTCCTGAATGATCGCGACCGCGCCCCCCGCTGCGTAAGGAGCGGCGGCGCTCGTGCAGCACGCGATCGGCGCGGGCCGCATCTTTTTCGTGCTGTCGCGGATGGCCGTGAAACCCGAGTAAGCGTCTGCGACGACATGCGGCGGCGATCCCGACCACAGAGTCATCTTGCCGTTGTCGTGGCCGCCGACCAGGATCACTCCCGGAGGCGCGGTCGACAACACATAGGTCGGCGTGGGGGCCGCGCCCATGATGTACGCGGTCCCGTTACCCGAGGCGGCAATCGTCACCATCTTCTCGGCTGCATGGGCGAACGCTTCCGGAGTTGAGCTGTTGGCCGGCGGGGGCACGAGATTCAGCCAGGAGTTCGACTGGACGTCGATCCACCCCGCATCGGCCGCCCACCGCACACCCTGTTCTCCGAGGCCCTCGATCATCACGATGCGCGCGTCGGGCGCAAGCGAGCGTGGCGCCCCCGCGGCCCGCGACGACGTCATGGTCCCGTGGCCGTGATCGTCGAGGATCACGTGCTCGTTGCAGCCGCCGCCGGCGTTGACCGGCGGAGGAGAGTCGCTGGAGCAGGTACCGCCCGCGCCGAACGAGATGGCGCCGACGATCCTCGTTCCCGGTATCCAGTAAAGAATCCCGCGCCTGGCCCGCGCCCACACCGCGGCATCCTTCTCGACCGCTTCTTCATAGGGCGCATCCAGCGTCAGGCGGAGCGCCTCGGCGTCCTTTGGATAGCCCGGGATGTACGTCGAGGGGTGCCTGCGAGCGAGCGCAGATCGGTCGCGGAAGGCGACGCTGTAGGGGTTGATACCGGCGTCGATCAGGGCGACAACGCCCAACGGCCCGGCCCCGGAGGACAGATTCTTCTTCTTCGCCTTCGCTACCGACGCGGCCGGGAGCGAGGCCCCCGCCGCCACGGCGAACGCCAGACTCGCCGCCACAAGGATGCGAGATCGCATGTTCGGAGCCCCCGATTCGCTCGTCACTCCTGTTAAGGGTTCGCTCTTCCGCCCCCCGCTTCCTGCGGCCGTCTAACCTTCTCGCCGATGGATGTTCTCGACGCGGTCCCCGTCCTCCGCGACCTCCCCCCGGCGGTCGCCGTCGCGCTGGTCGCGATGTTGCCGATCGTCGAGTTGCGCGGCGCGATCCCAATCGGCTTCTTACTCGGCCTCGGCCCCCTCGAGAACTTCGCGGCGGCGGTGGTCGGCAACCTCATTCCCGTGCCCGCCCTCGTCTGGCTCCTGGACCCCGCCCAGCGGTGGCTCTCGGCCCATTCCCGCGCCTTCGCCCGCTTCTTTTCGTGGCTGTTTGCCCGCACGCGTACCAGGCACAGCGCACGCTACGAACGATTCCGCGACGCCGCGCTGATCCTGTTCGTCGGCGTCCCGCTTCCCGGAACCGGCGCGTGGACGGGCGCGGCGGCCGCGTTCGTCTTCGGGATCAAGGGCTGGAAGGCGTTCCTGTTGATCACGGTGGGCGTGGTGATAGCCGGTATCGCGGTAACCCTGTTCATCGAGACCGGAAGAGCCGTCGTCAACAGATGAGGTCCGAGGGCGCGTTGCCGTCCCGGCTTGGGGTGAATAGGCACAATTAGGATCCGCGGGTTCGACGCCTCCTGATCCGGATCCGTATCATGTTCGGATTGCTTCCCGCTGAGGCCCGCCGGCAAACTCCGCCTGTTGCCTCATGTCAAGAGGTCCTCTTGAGGTCGGTTCGTTGCCTCACGGAAGATGTCCTCGACGCGGTCCACGGATGGCCCACCGATCTTGCTCCGGGAGCAGCCCCCTCCCCAGGACGCGCCATCTTGAGCAACCTCGTCTGGAGGCGGCCGATCCTGCGGGCGAGCATCACCAGGTTGGTCTTTAGATACTGGGCACGGAGATCGGCCTTGACCGCTTCCGACACCAGATCGGTGGCCAGCAGCCGCTGAAGCGGAGTGCGGGCCTCGTCGTAGCGCCGCGTCACCCGGGCCCCTCGCCGGGTCTTGGAGACGAGCTTCTGCTGAGGGGAAAAGAAGTTCACCCACAGCCGCAGCCAGCCATAGAGCTCGTTTAAGAGCTCGAGCGCGGCCTCACCCTCAAAGCGGCCGTAGCCGACCGACTGACGCACCACGGTCCAGTTCTTCTGCTCGACAAAGCAGTTGTCGTTCTTGCGATACGGCCGCGTGCGCGTGAAGGTGATCTCGTTCTCCGAGCAATAGCGGAAGAGATGGTCGTTGATGAACTCCGAGCCGTTGTCCGAGTCGATGCCGAGAAGCGGGAACGGCAGGCAGCTCTCGATGCCAACCAACGCCTCAAATACCCAGCGCTGGGCCTTGTTCTTGACCGCCTGCATCTCGGTCCACCCGGTGGCGACGTCGGTCACGTTGAGCGTTTGGCAGAACTCGCCCTGAGGATTGCCGCCGTCGTGGGCGACGAGGTCGATCTCGCAGAAGCCTGGCCCGGACTCATCCCACTCGGCGAAGGTCCGTATTGGGATCTGGGCTTTGAGCAGGCTCCCCGGTTTGGTCCCGCTGCGGCCCTTGACCTGCAAGCGTTTGCGGTCGGGGGCGAGCACCCGATCGATGGTCGCGGGTGAGATCACGATCAGCTTGTCTTTAACCCCGGGATCTAGGTACAGCTCGCCATGGCGCTCGAGGACCGAGACGATCTCGGAAAGGAAGGGCGCCAGGCGTTTGCCGCAGGGCCCACCGAGGACTATCCAGACCTTGCGCAGGGCGTCGACGACCGCGGCGTCGTAGATCACCGGCCGGGGCTTGATCGGGGCCCTCGGTTGATCGGCGCGAGCTATCGCCCGACGGGCATGGCGGCGAGTCCAGCCCGTGAGCGCGCAGAGCTCGTCGAGGATCGCTCCCTTCTCGGTTTTGCTCGCCCGGGCGTAGCGGGTCGCGATCACCTTGGTCACTGCCCTGCGCTCAGACATCGACAACCCCATTTACGGACTCCCCCCGCCGGCCCACACGACGGGCCAAGCGGACATTTCCTGATGAGGCATCGAACGGATTTCGAGGACATTTCTGATGATTCAAGTCGGGTGCTTGCCATCGAACATATGTTCGCATATAGTAGAGGTGAGGAGGGGCACCGGGGAGCCCCTGGTGGGAAGGGGCCGCTGCTTTACAAGAGGTGCCCGATGTACGACGACCCGATCAACGACCACGACGCCATTACCACACGAGAACTCCTCGAGGGCTTCGACCGCAGCTCGGCGGTGGTCGGTGCCGCCCAGCGGCGCCATCTTGCGTTCATCGTCGCGTGCGACGCCGCCCGCGTGTGGGCCGACGACGACTGCCGCGACATCGCTCACTGGGTCGCGCTGCGCGACGGCATCTCCACCTGGAAAGCCCAGCGCATGGTGGCCGCCGGCTACGCCCTCAAAAGCCTGCCGGCGATCTGCCGCGCCTTGGAGGATGGGGTCCTGTCGCTCGACAAGGTTGTGGAGCTGACCCGCTTCGCCACCCCCTACGACGAAGACGACCTGATCGCGTGGGCGAGCCGGGTCGCGCCCGCGGCGATCCGCGAGAAAGCCGACGCCGCGCGGCGCTTGTCCGACGAGGAGCTGAGACAAAACCGGTGGCGAGAACTGCGGTGGTGGTGGGAGGACGACGGTAGCCGCATGAGCCTGTGGGGATCGCTTCCCGCCGACAAGGGAGCGGTGGTCGCCAAGGCCCTCGATCGCTTGGCCGAGCACATCCCCGAGCTGCCCGACGATGTTCCTTCCTGGACCGAGGACGGTCCTTCGACCATCGACGCCCGGCGCGCCGATGCGCTCGTGGCGATGGCCTCGGCGACGATCGCCGCAGACCCCGATCCGGACCGGGCGACGCTCGTGGTCCACGCCGAGCTTTCCGCGCTCATCGGCGATGGCCCCAGCGGCGTGATCGCCGGGGGTCCGGCGATTCCTCCCCAGATGGTCCAGCGGCTGGCGTGCGACTGCCGGCTCCAGGCGGTGCTGCACGGACAAGAGGGCGGCATCGTCTCAATCGGGACGACCGCGCGCAACATACCCCCGTGGCTCAGGCGCCAGGTCGAGCACCGCGACGGCTACCGGTGCACGTTCCCGGGCTGTGGAGCCAAGCGTTTCGTCGAGGTGCACCACATCGTGCCGTGGCCGAAGGGGCCCACCGAGATCGGAAACCTCCTGTGCGCATGCTCCTTCCACCACGACCTGCTCCATCTGCACGGGTGGCATGCGGGGCTGGGGGTCGACGGAGCGGCGCGTTGGTTCCGCCCGGACTGGACGCCCTACGAACCACGACCTGCGCCTGCGGCGCTGCCGAACTGAATCTCGGCCGCCAAAAGACCGGCAGGACGCGTAGATTAGATGGCCTCGATCATGGAGACGTCCCGTCCTGATCTCGAGTTGAACGATGTTGCGGTCGAGCGCGACGGCGTCCGCGTGCTCGATGGCCTGGATCTGACTGTTACGGGTGGCACCATCACATCCGTTGTGGGCCCATCGGGGGTCGGCAAAACCTCGCTGCTGCGCTGCATGAACGGGCTCACGCGCCCCGCGCGGGGAACGATCCGTCTTCGAGGGATCGACGTCTCCGATATCGATCCCCGAGAGCTGAGACGTCGAGTGGGGATGATCTTCCAGGTCCCGGTGATGTTCGAAGGCAAGGTGCGAGACAACCTCGCATACGGCCTCGACGATGCGCGCGGGAATGCGGCTGAGGAGGAGCTCGCGACGGTCGGGCTCGATAGATCGTTCCTCGATCGACCGGCGACCGCTCTGTCTGTCGGTCAGGCGCAGAGAGTCTGCATCGCTCGCGCGCTGCTCCGCCGACCGGAAGTGCTGTTGATGGACGAGCCAACGTCATCTTTGGACCGGGACGCCGTCGCCCTGATCGAGCGCCTGGTGAAAAGGCTCCGGGATAACGGACTGACAATCGTCTTCGTCACACACGACCTACAACAAGCTCGGCGCATCGCGGACGCGGCTGCACTGCTGTTCGATGGCCGCCTCCGTTACTTCGGCGATCCCGATTCGATCGACGATCTGTGGGAGGAGCACCAATGATCGAAGTCCTCATGTCCCTGACTCTGGTCGCCATCGCTGTTGGCGTGTCCGTCGTCTACCGGTTCGGCGTGGAGAAAGACCTCCTGGTCGCAACGATCCGAGCCATCGTTCAGCTCGCTTTCCTCGCGTCTCTCATCCACCTGGTTCTCGGTCAACTCGGATGGTCCGCTCCGCTGCTGATCGTCATGTTGCTGGTCGCGGCCTTCACCGCCGCCCGCCGCATGAAGGACATCTCCGGGGCCTTCATCCTCGCGCTCGTATCGATAGGCACCGCCTCTGGTGTGGCCCTGTTGGTGCTATTCGGCCTCGGCGCTTTCCCCCTCGAGCCTCGCTACCTCATCCCACTGGGTGGGATGGTCATCGGGAACGCGATGAACGCAGTGTCGATTGCAGGTACGAGACTTGGAGACGAAGTGTTCGACAAGTCGCTCGAGGTCGAAGCCCGGCTCGCTCTGGGGGTCGGTGGGACCGAGGCTCTGCGCCCCTATGTCCGAAGGTCCGCGATCACAGGGCTTATCCCAACGCTTGACTCGACGAAAAACGTCGGCCTCGTCTTCCTACCCGGCGCGTTCGTGGGGATGATCCTGGGCGGCGCCAGTCCGAGAGATGCGGCCGAGGTGCAACTCGTCGTGCTCTTCATGCTTTTAGGGGCCGTTTCGATCGCCGGTTTGGTCGCCACACTGCTCATCGCCCGAGCACTCATCACGCCGGATGAGCGATTGATCGTGCCGACGAAGTAAACCCGGGGGTCGGGCCGCCCGATCGCACCGATCGCACCGTGAGGAGAAGCCGCCTTCGTTTGCGCAGGGTTTAAAGAACTGCGGGAAATCGCATTGGCCTCTGAGACCTTGCCGAATGGCGCACTAGAATCAAGCAATGGCTACGCGCTCCCCCGACCTTCACGGCCTGAACCCGGCCTCCAAGGAGTACCTCGAAGCGATCTACGAGCTCGAGGAAGAGGGTCAGCGCATCCTCCAGGCGCGCATATCCGAGCGGCTCGGCCTCGCGCCGGCGACGGTATCGGAGGGGATCAAGCGCCTCGTCGCCGAGGGCTTCGTGACGATCGCGGGGGCCCGCGACATATCCCTCACCGACACCGGACGCACGATCGCCGAGACGCTCGTGCGCCGTCACCGCCTCGCCGAGCGCATGCTCGTCGATCTCCTGGGCATCCCGTGGCACCTCTGCCACGAACAGGCCGAGGACTGGGAGAAGGTCATGACCTCCGAGGTCGAGGAGGCGATCCTCGACAAGCTCGAGGGAGCGCCCACCTGTCCGCACGGGAACCCGATCCCGGGCACCGACTCCGCGCTCCCCTGGTCCGAGCTCAAGCCGGTCGGCGAGATGGACGTCGGCGAGACCGCCCGCCTCACGCGGCTGCTCGAGGACGTCGAGCTCGACCACGGCGTGCTGAAGTACCTCGAGGACCACGGGCTCATGCCGGGCCGCGATCTGACCCTGATCGAGATCGCCCCCGACGGGACGCTCAACCTCGAGGTCGATGGCGACCGAGTCGGCCTGGGCAAACGGCTCGCCGACAACCTCTGGGTCCTGGCCGACTGAGTGACGTCCAGGTGATTGACACCACCCCCCGCAGCCGATAGCTTGCGGCCAGACAGGAACTGATCCGGAGCAACGGCGCTCGTTCGCGGGCGCCGTTTTGTTTTGCCCGCAGTGTGAGCACAAAGCCCGTCGACCTTTGCACTCAGTTCATCGAGAGGATCCGACTTGTACGATCCGAAAAGGGACGAACGAGACGCATGCGGCATCGGCTTCGTCGCCGACGCGCGCGGGCGCGCCTCGCGCGCCATCGTGGACGCGGCTCTCGACGCACTTTGCCGCGTCAAGCACCGGGGGGCGGTGGCGGCCGACGCCCTCACGGGCGACGGTGCCGGCGTGTTGCTCCCGGTGCCCCGCACCCTCCTGGCAGACGGACTCGGGTCGAGAGGTGTCGATGCCGACCGGCTGGGCGTGGCGATGTGCTTCCTCGATCCCGAAGACCCCGAGGCCGAGCGGACGATCGTCGCGGATGCCTGCGGTGCCGAGAGCCTCGAGCTGGTGGGGTGGCGCTTGGTCCCGGTCGACGAGCGCGCTCTCGGGGACCGGGCCCGCGCCTCGATGCCGGGGATTCAGCAGGCTCTCGTCCTGCGGCCTGTCGGCAGCGACGTCGACGATGGCGAGCGCCGGGCCTTCCGGGCGCGCCGGCGCGTCGAGCAGGTTGCCGCGAGCCGGGGAGCGAGCCTCTACGTTGCGTCGTTCTCCTTCAAGACGGTGACCTACAAGGCGCTCTGCGCGGCGGATCAGCTCGCCACCTTCTACGGCGATCTCACCGACTCTCGATTCGACGCCTGGTTCGCGCTGTTCCATCAGCGTTACTCGACCAACACCGCTCCGACGTGGGAGCGTGCCCAACCGTTTCGGTTCCTCGCGCACAACGGAGAGATCAACACGATCCGCGGCAACGTCGCCCTCTTGAGAGCGCGCGAAGGACGTCTCGGCTCGGCCGATCTCGCCCCTGAAGACCTCCTCCGTCCCGTTCTCGACGCGTCGAGCTCGGACTCCGGCATTCTCGACCAGGCGGTCGAGCTCCTGGTGCGCGGCGGACGCGACCTGCGGCACGCGGCCGCGATGCTCGTGCCCCCCGCATGGGAAGAGGTGCTCGACATGGACGCCGAGGTGCGTGACTTCTTCCACTATCACGCGTGTCTGATCGAGCCCTGGGATGGCCCCGCCGCGCTCGTGTTGGCCGACGGCGATCGCGTCGCAGCCGCGCTCGATCGCAACGGGCTTCGGCCGCTGCGCGTTTCGGTGTGCGACGATGGTCTCGTCGCGTGCGCTTCCGAGGCGGGTGCGGTGTCGACCCGCGGGCACGGTCGCGTCCGCCGGCTCAAGATCGGGCCCGGCGAGGCGTTCTGCGTCGATCCGGCCGATGGCGGAGCAATCGAGGACGCCGACATCAAGTCGCGCCTCGCCCATCGGCGCCCCTACGGCGACTGGCTCGCCGACCACCTCGAGGTCCGCTCGACGGGAGATCCCGTGGAGTGGCCGCCGGCCGACGTCCTCCCACGTCAGGTCGCCGCGGGCTACTCGAAGGAGGAGTTCACCGTCGTGCTGCGGCCGATGGCGACCGAGGGGGCCGAGCCGACGTCGTCTATGGGAGACGACACCGCCCAGCCACCGCTCGCCGAGCACGGGCGCCCGATCTTCGCCTTCTTGAAACAGCGATTCGCCCAGGTCACCAACCCTCCGATCGATCACCTGCGCGAACGACATGTCATGTCGATCACGACCCGTCTCGGCCCCCGAGCGCCGCTGCTCTCGGAGCGCCCCGAAGCCGCACGCGTCGTCGAGCTCGATTCGTTCCTGTTGTTCCCCAACGAGGTGGATCGCATCGTTTCGGAGGGAGGCGCGGTCGTCGACGCGACCTTTGGGATCGAAGAGGGGCCGGACGGGCTGGAGGGCGCGTGCCGTCGTGTCGCCGACGCCGCCGCGGCGGCCGTGACATCGGGAGCACCCTACGCAATCGTGTCCGACCGCAACGCGGGGGCCGAGCGGGCCGCGATTCCGTCGGCCCTCGCCGCGGGCGCGGTCCATCACCGCTTGGTGGATGCCGGATTGCGCTCTCGCACGAGCCTCGTCGTGGATGCCAACGACCCGCGCGAGACCCACCACGTTGCGTGCCTGCTCACCAACGGCGCCGATGCAGTGTGTCCGCGCCTCGCGCTCGAGTCGATTGCCGAGCTCGCCGCGCGAGGGCGCCTCGGCGGGGACGCTCCCGCCGACGAAGCCCAACGGCGCTACTTCCACGCAATCGAAGACGGGCTGCTCAAGGTGATGTCGAAGATGGGCATCTCGACGCTCGATTCGTACCGCGGCGCGCAGATCATCGAGGCAATCGGGCTGGGCCCGGACGTGATCGACGTCTGCTTCCGAGGGGTGTCGTCACCCATCGGCGGGCTCTCGTTCGTCGAGCTGGGAGCGGACCTGCTCCTTCGTCACGACGCCGCGTACGCGACGAAGCCCGCGCTCGTCAACACCGGCTTCATCAAACACAAGAAGGGCGGCGAGTACCACGCCTTCAACCCCGGTGTCATCGACGCGGTCCACGAGACGGTCGGCCTCAAAGAAAGCGACGAGATGAAGGCGGCCCACGAGCTCAGGCGCGCGGTCCGCGGCGAGACCATCGCGTACGAGCGGTTCGCCGCGCTGGTCAACGAGCGGCCCCCCACAGAGCCGCGCGACCTGTTGGATCTCGTCCCCGGCGGCTCGGCGGTCCCCCTCCACGAGGTCGAGCCGGCGTCCGCCATCGTGTCGCGCTTCTCGACCGGGGCGATGTCACACGGAGCGCTGTCGGCCGAAGCGCACGAGACGATCTCGATCGCCCTCAACACGATCGGCGGCCAAGCGAACACCGGAGAGGGCGGGGAGGCCCCCGAGCGCTATCGCGACCGGCGTAACTCGGCGATCAAACAGGTCGCGTCCGGGCGTTTCGGCGTGACGCCCGACTACCTCGCCTTCGCCGAGGAGCTGCAGATCAAGATGGCCCAGGGCTCGAAGCCGGGCGAGGGCGGCCAGCTTCCCGGAAAGAAGGTCTCGGTGGAGATCGCGCGCCTCAGGCACACCGTCCCGGGCGTCGCGCTGATCTCGCCGCCGCCTCATCACGACATCTATTCGATCGAGGATCTCGCGCAGCTCATCTTCGATCTCAAGCAGGCAAACCCGAGGGCCAAGGTGTCGGTGAAGCTCGTCTCGTCCGAAGACGTGGGCACGATCGCCGCCGGCGTGGTCAAAGGGCTCTCGGACATCGTTCACATCGCAGGGGCGGACGGAGGGACGGGGGCCAGTCCGCTGTCGTCCATCAAGAACGCCGGGCTCCCATGGGAGATCGGCCTCGCCGATACTCAGGCCGCGCTGGTGGCGAACGGGCTGCGAGGTCGGGCCCGGGTGCGAGTGGACGGCGGCTTCAAGACCGGTCGCGACGTCGTGATCGCAGCGCTCATGGGCGCGGACGAATACTCGTTCGGAACCGCGGTACTGGTGGCCGAAGGCTGCATACTCGTGCGCACCTGTCATCGCAACACGTGTCCGGTCGGCATCGCCACACAGGATCCCGAGCTGCGAAAGAAGTTCGCCGGAACGCCCGAGATGGTCGCGCGCTACCTCCTGATGGTCGCGGAGGAAGTGCGTCTGTTGCTCAGCTCGCTCGGACTGAGGTCGCTCGATGAAGCAATCGGCCGCACCGATCTCTTGCGTCAGAGAACCACGGGCCAGCCGCGCTCGGACGCGCTCGATCTCTCCCCGCTCTTCGTCGATCCCGGCGACCACGAGCGTCGGTTCACCGGCAGCCTCGACGTTCAGCGCCCTCGGTCCGAGCTCGGCGATCGCCTCTACGAGGACTCCATCCGCGAGCTGCAGGCGGGTCGTTCGGTCGCGCTCACCTACCCCATCACTACCTCGGACCGGACGGTCGGCGCGCGCCTCGGGTGCGCGCTCGGCTACGAACTCGCCGACGGTCAAGGCGGACGCCGGGTCAGCGCGACCTTCGAGGGCGAGGCGGGTCAGAGTTTCGGAGCGTTTCTGGCCGATGGGATCGAGCTTCGGCTCGTGGGTGAGGCGAACGACTACGTCGGCAAGGGAATGGGCGGGGGCCGGGTGATCGTGCAGCCCCCCGCAAACGACGCGGGCGACCCGTACCTGGTCGGCAACACGGTGCTTTACGGCGCGACCGGTGGCCAGCTCTACGTCGCGGGCCGCGCCGGCGAGCGCTTCGCGGTGCGCAACTCTGGCGCGGTCGCGGTGGTCGAAGGCGTCGGTGAGCACGCGTGCGAGTACATGACCGCAGGGGCGGTGGTGATACTCGGGCCCACCGGCAAGAACCTGGGGGCCGGGATGAGCGGCGGAGAGGCATACGTGTACGACACCGATAAAACGCTCGAGGGCCGCATCAACCCGCAGCTCGTCGCGACGTACCCGCCGACCGAAGGTCAACTCGAGTCCCTTCGCAGGATCATCGAACGTCACTCCGAATACACGGGCTCGGCGGTCGCCGCAAGGATCCTGGCAACCTGGGATCAGTCGTGTCGTCATTTTCGCCGGGTCGCCCCGGTGGCCGAGGTGGCCCGCCTCGAAGCCCTGTTCGAAGGCACGGCGGTCTCGGCCGCCTAACCCCATCTTGTCGCCGAGTGGTCGCAGAACGCCCTCAGAGGGCGCGTGACGACCACTCGGCAGTCAGTTGGCGGGCGCGGTGGAAGACTGCGTCGAGCATCTCTTCGGTGAGCTTGCCGGTGAATGTGTTCTGCTGGCTCGGGTGGTAGGAGCCGACGAGCACCAGTGAGCCGAGGTCGGTCTCCGTCAGGTGACCAAAGCGGGGCTTGGGCCGTACTCGCTCGCCCCCGCGCGCCACATGGGCCCGCAGGGCCGCGTCCCACGCGAAGGACCCGAGGGCGACCACCACGCGCAAGCGCTCGAGCAGATCCATCTCGCGCACGAGATAAGGCAGACAGTTGTCGCGCTCGGTCGGCATCGGCTTGTTCGCGGGAGGGGCGCACTTCACTGCCGCGGTGACGTACGCCCCGGAGAGCTCGAGTCCGTCGTCACGAGAGATCGACGTCGACTGGTTCGCATAGCCGCACCGGTGAAGGGACGCGAAGAGCCAGTCGCCCGAACGGTCGCCGGTGAAGACTCTCCCGGTGCGGTTCCCGCCGTGCGCTGCCGGAGCGAGACCCACGATCAGCAGGGTCGCCCTCGGGTCACCGAAGCCCGGCACGGGCTTGGCCCAGTACTCCTCGTCGGCAAAAGATGCTTTCCGATCGCGCCCGACGCGCTCGCGCCACGCCACGAGCCGGGGGCAGATCCGGCACGACGCGACTTCCTCGGCCAGCATCACGAGGGGAGGCTTTGATGGCATACGCGCAGTATGTCCTGAAAGTGCTGTCACTCTCGGAGAGGATTCCCCCACTCTACGTAGAAGAAGCCTTACAACTCATCTGCCGCCTGGGAGGGAGACCTGTGCCGATCGCCCGCTACCTTTCCGTGGGTCTGTCCCTGTGCCTGATGGTAGCGGCGGTGCTGGCGCCGCACTCCGGAGCACAGGTGGCGGCTGTTCCGGAGCTCACGCTCACTGAGGGGCAGCTTCTCGAGATCGCACGGGTGGACGCGCCCCCCGCGGGTACCGGTCTCCAGATCCACGCCGATTTCCCAGAGGAACACCCTCTTCTGCTCGACGGTCTGACGATCTACGCGCTGACTGCCGACATCACGCCGGAGGGTGCCGTCGTCGTCCGCAGCGCGGTGACCGACGAGGGCCACGACTCCGGGCTCGAGCAGCAGAGCGATTGCAATGACCCCACGTTCAGGCCGCTCGGGGTCTTGTGGGACGCCGACGACATGCCGGTCAAGTGGCGCTTCAACATCCGGACGGCCCCCGAGAAGCTGAAGGACCGCCTCACTATTCGCTCTGCTCGCAGGGCCCACCGCGTGTGGCCGCGGGCCAAGACCAACTGCAACAACCCCGATGCCAACGAGTTTCGCTTCTGGTTCACGGGATTGATTCGCAAGCACGTCAAGTTCGACGGCGTAAATATCGTCGAGTTCGGCGGGCTCGGCTCGGGTGCGCTGGCGGTCAACTACACCTGGTACCGCGGGACCAAGATCACCGAGGTCGACCTCCGGCTCAACCGCTACGACTACCCGTGGACGAACTGGATACGCGGCGGAAGGTGGTCTTACCAGGTCATGAACGTCGTCACCCACGAGCTCGGCCACCAGCTGGGCCTCGATGACCTCTCGGAGCCACACGGGGCGCTGACCATGTACGGCCGCATCGGCAAGGGCGAGATCAGCAAGATCACGCTCGGTCGCGGCGATCTGAAGGGAGCAGCAACGCTCTCTCCTTGAGAGCCCGCCACACTCGTCCCCGAACGGCGACAATGCCGGGGTGGATCTTGATGTCCTGCGCGCCCACTGCCTCACCAAGCCCGGAGCCTCCGAGGAGTATCCCTTCGGGCCGGGGGCCCTGGTGATGAAAGTTGCGGGGAAGATGTTTGCGATCGTCGCCGAGGACGCGCGCCCCCTCACCGTCAGCCTCAAGTGTGAGCCGGAGATCGCGATCGTCCTGCGGAACAGACACGAAGCCGTCGGGCCCGGATACCACTTGAACAAGCGCCACTGGAACACCGTGACGCTGGACGGCACGATCAACGATTCCGACATTCGCGACTGGATCGACGACTCCTACGACCTCGTCGTCGACGGCCTCCCGAGCAAGGCGCGCGCCGCGCTCACTGGCAAGGCGGAATAGCAATCCGGCTCGCGTTCTAACGGGGAAGAGGCACCGTACCGGTCGCTCAGCCCCGACAGAATGTCTGCGCCTGTGGCCCGTTGCTCACCGGAGGGCTATTCCGTTCCAACGACCGCGAACTCACCTACCATGCCCTGGTCGGCGTGGTACCGGCAAAAGACCTGATAGATACCGGGCTCCAGGATGTCTCCGACCGGAGCGAACCGCAGCTCCTTGCCGGGCCGAACGTCTCGGTCGATGTCCGTGTCCACGACAGTGAAGTTGTGGAGGTTGCGGCCCTGGTTCTTGATCACGAGCGGCCGGTCCGCGGCGATCTCGGGAGCTTCGTCGGGATGGATGTCGTGAAAGTGGTTGTCGACCGCGGTGGACACGAACGGACCGGTGGTGGGTTGAAGCTTGCCCTCCCTTACGAAGGGGGAATTCTCGCCACCGGAGCCGCACGCCGCCGACACGAGAAGGAGTGCAGCAGCGGCCCCCACAACCACTCGTCTACAGGACATGAGAGAGGAAGGATCGGCAGCGCTCGTCTCTAGGGTTCGCGAATACTTCCTTAGGAACTCCGTCCTCCACGATTTGTCCGTCGTCAATGAACAAGAGTCTCGTTCCCACCTCTCGGGCGAAGCCCATCTCGTGGCTCACGACGAGCATCGTCATGCCTTCTTCGGCAAGTCGCTGCATCGTATCGAGCACCTCCTTGACCAATTCGGGATCGAGAGCCGACGTGACTTCGTCGAAAAGCATTAACTTCGGCCGCATCGCAAGCGCCCGGGCGATGGCAACTCGCTGCTGCTGCCCGCCTGAAAGCTGTGACGGATAAGAGTCGGCCTTTTCTGGGAGACCCACGTGGTCGAGTTCCTTCGCGGCACGCTCGCGCGCCTCGTCCCCGGACATTCTCAAGACCTTCTCGAGCGCGACGGTAATGTTCTGAAGAGCGGTCTTGTGCGGAAACAGGTTGAACGACTGGAACACGATGCCGATTTCGGTGCGGGCCTTGTTGAGGTCGGTACGGATGTCTGTGAGTTCCTTGCCGTCGAATAGAACTTTTCCCTCGCTCGGTTCCTCAAGCATGTTGATCGTACGCAAGAGAGTCGACTTCCCCGATCCCGACGGTCCAATCACCACCACGACCTGACCCTGGTTGATGGCGAAATCGATGCCTCTGAGGACGTGCAGGTCCCCGAACCACTTATGGATACGCTCAAGCCTCACGAGGGAGCCGTCCGGATTCATGCCTGTCCCACGATCCCGGTGAGACCGCTGCGCAGACGACTCTCGACCAAGTTCACCGCCCTGATGAGCGGGAGGGTGATCACCAGGTAGCCGACGGCGGCCGCAACATAAAAAGTCGCATTGAACGTCGTCGCGAAGCCTTCCTGTGCGACGCTGAACAACTCCTGCTCAGAAACCAGCAGTCCGATGAAGACCACCAGAGCAGTGTCCTTGATGAGGATCACGAACTCGTTCATCAACGGGGGAATCACGCGCCTGACTGCTTGCGGAACGATCGAGTAGCGCATCGCCTGGAGGTACGTCATCCCGAGCGAGCGGGCGGCCTCCATCTGGCCACGCTCGATCGACTGGATGCCGGCGCGAAACACCTCCGCCGCGTACGCACCGGTGTTGAGAGCGAAGACGAGCATCGCGGTGTTGAGGGTCGATAAGTTCAGGTCTAGACCGAGAGCGATGCCGAAGTAGAAGAAGCTAAGCTGCCATACCAGGGGCGTGCCGCGGAAAAAATTGATGTACGCACGCGCAGGCGCACGAACCGCCCGGCGCGCGGACAGAGCCAGGACCGCCAGAATTAGACCGATGACGATCCCGCCGAACTCCCCGACCCCGGCAAGCAGTATCGTGTTCTTGGCACCCCGTAAGAACGCCCCGATTGAGCCTTCTTGCTGCAGGACTGCGACGTTGAGGAAGTTACGAGCGAACACAACCAGGTCACCAGCGCGGAACCATAAGAGAAACCCACCTAGCGCTACCCCTTGAATGCCCAGGACCGCTCCGGTTATCGCGTGCTCGCGCATCCGCTTGGTCGTCATGCGTTTATAGGTGCCAAAGCCCACGACGACCGCGGCAAGCCCGACCAGGATTCCAGCAACCAGAAGAATGGTCTCCGGCGTTGATCTCAGGCCTTCGACGATGTGGCAGACTCCCCGGGCACCGACGATCCTTCCCGGCTCAAGCCCTTCGTCGATACAGAACTGGGTGACTCGGCCCCCCCAGAGAGCGAAACCGAGCTGGACGAATATCGAACCCAGGAGGACCACCGCGAGGGCTCCGGCCCCCGCAGCGAGGGTCGAGAGTGGTAAAGGCCCGGTCTTGCCTTTGACATCCGGAGGGCCGATCCTTCGCTCCACCGCTATCGCCATCGCTGCCTCACTTCCTCACTTGCACATGGACGACAACACCCGCCCTCCATTGTGGAGGACGGGTGTGAAGACCTCTTGCTCTCGACGACTAGGCTTGGAACTGCTCCGGTACCGGGGTGCCGGGGAAGTAGGTCTCGAAGATCTCGGCATAGGTGCCGTCGGCGATGAGATCCGCCAAGGTTTGGTTGACCGCCTCGATCAGCTCCTGGTTCTCCTCGGAGAAGGCAAACCCGTAGTTCTCACCGGTGTCGAACGCCTCTGTGACCTCAAGTCCCGGGCGCTGCTCGACCTCGGCCACGGACGACGGCTCGTCGTTGACGATCGCGGTGACACGTCCTCCCTCGAGATCGGTGAACGCCTGCGAGATGACCTGGAAGGTCTTGATCTCGACCCCTTCGGGGGCATTCTCCTCGGCATAGGCTTTGCCGGTTGTCCCCTTCTGAACCCCGATGACGTCCCCTTCGCCTAGGTCGTCCAACGAGTCGACATCGGGCGTCTCCTCGGTGTTGACTGCGAATCCCTGGCGAGCGGCGTAGTAAGGGTCGGAGAAGTCAACGACCTGGTCGCGTTCTTCGGTGATCGTCGAGGCCGCGGCGACAATATCGAACTGCCCCGCTGCAACAGCGGTGAAGATCGTGTCGAAGTTTGCCTTCTTGAACTCGACCTCGAGCCCGAGCCGCTCGGCGATCGCCCCCACCAAGTCGACATCGAATCCCTTGAGCTCGCCGCCCTCTCGGTACTCGAACGGACGGAAATCGAGACACGACCCCACCAAGAGCGTGCCCTCCGTGAGAGTGGTAACCGCCGGGGCTTCGGTCTCGGTGTCGCCCAAGCCCCCCGTGTCTTCCGGCTCCTCCTCGCCGCAGGCAGCCGCGACCAGCATGACCGCAGCGAGCACCGCCAGCAGCTTGATGACGTATCGCCTTCGTTCGAACATCATGTCCCCCTTCCAGTTACTGCCGGACGACTCAGTCCATCTCCCCGAGATAAGCGCTGCGCATCTCGGGATTCTTCAGGAGACCC
Organism: Actinomycetota bacterium; assembly: GCA_050694275.1. Classification (GTDB taxonomy): domain Bacteria; phylum Actinomycetota; class CADDZG01; order CADDZG01; family WHSQ01; genus JBOGXF01. Next base: position 40,257 of record JBOGXF010000053.1, read on the forward strand.
TCGGCCGTGTCGGCCAGCACGATCCTTCCGGTCTGCAGGACGTAGCCATGGTCGGCGATCGATAGCGCCATGTTCGCGTTCTGTTCGACCACGAACACCGTCGTCCCCTGTTCGTTGATCTGTTTGATGATGTCGAAATTCTGAGCGACGAGCACCGGCGCGAGCCCCATCGAAGGCTCGTCCATCAGGAGCACCTTGGGCCGGGCCATCAGGGCCCGGGCCATCGCCACCATCTGTTGCTCCCCGCCGGAGAGGGTTCCCGCACGCTGGCTCAGCCGCTCCTTCACGCGCGGGAAGAGATCGAAAATGCGGTCCAGGTCCTCGGAGACCTCCTTGTCCTTGCGGAGGTACGACCCCAGCTCGAGATTCTCCCGAACCGTCATCCGGTGGAACAGCCGGCGGTTCTCGGGGACCATCGAGATGCCCTTCTCCACCAAAGTCTGAGTCTGCTGCCCGCTTACCGTCTCGCCGTCGAGAACGACTCTGCCGGTGGTCGGTTTGACGTAGCCGAGGATGGTCTTGAGCGTGGTCGTCTTGCCACTCGCGTTGCCCCCGAGCAGACAGACGATCTCCCCTTCCTTGATCTCGAGGTTGACGTCACGCAGGACCTGGACGGGCCCGTAATGCGTGTTGACCCCTTGGAGTTCGAGCACCACCCGGCCGTCGGTCGCCGCAGATGTACCGCCCCCCTGCGAGCTCATGTCGCGGTCGCCGCCTTCGTGCCGAGGTACGCCTCGATCACACGCTCGTCGTGGGCGACTTCGTCGAAGGGCCCCTCTGCGATCTTTCTTCCGTAGTCGAGGACCACGACGCGATCGGACACGCCTCTGACAACCCGCATGTCGTGCTCGATCAATACGACGGTGAAGCCCTTTTGGTCGCGCAGCTTGCCGATGAGCTCGGTCAGCTCCTTCGTCTCGCGCGGGTTCATGCCGGCGGTGGGCTCGTCGAGAAGGATCACCTTGGGATCCGAAGCCATCGCCCGCGCGATCTCGAGCCGGCGCCGGTTGGCGTAGGACAGCGAGATCGCCGACTGGTCAAAGCGGTAACCAACCAGCCGCGTCCCGAAGAAGGCCAGGCTCTCCTCCGCCCGCTTCCTCGTCTCCTCCTCCTCGGCGCGAAAACGGGGCGTCCGCAGGATCGCGCCGAGCATTCCGGACTTGGTTCTGCAGTGCCGGGCGACCATCACGTTCTCGCGCACGCTCATCTCCGCGAACAGGCGCACGTTCTGGAAGGTCCGAGCGATGCCGAGCTCGAGGATCTGACTGGGGACCAAGCCTACGATGTCCTCGGAGTTGAAGAGGATCTCGCCCGAGTCCGCGCCGATCATTCCGGTGACGAGGTTGAAAAAAGTGGTCTTGCCGGCCCCGTTCGGTCCGATGACGCTCACGACCTCACCTTCGTCGACATGGAGGTCGAGAGCGTCGATGGCGTTGACGCCCCCGAACGACTTGTGCAGGGCTTTTATCTCGAGCAACGCCATGGTTATGCCTCGCTCGGCACGGCTTCGGCCTTCTCTTGCTTTATTTGTTCCTGCCTGAGCCACTCGTCCTGCGCGATCTCATCCTCGTGCAACTCGGCCGCGCGTCGCCTGCTCGGGATGAAGCCCTCAGGCTTCTTCAACATCATGAATATCAGCACCGCTCCGTACGTGAGGAATCTGAACTCATCGAACTCTCGCAACAGCTCCGGAAGTCCCACCAGCACGAAGGCGCCCACGAGAACCCCGGGAACGCTGCCCAGCCCGCCAATGATCACGATAATGAGTATGTTGATCGACACGACGACCGAGAAACTGCTCGGGAAGATGGCACCGATCTTCGTAGCGAAGAGCGCTCCTCCCAATCCACCGAGAATGGCGCCGATGATAAACGCGTAGAGCTTCGCCGCGACGATATTGACTCCCATCGCTTCCGCCACGGACTCGTCCTCGCGCATCGCCATCCATGCTCGGCCCATACGGGAGTCCTCGAGCGCGTACGTTACATACGCAGCGACGATGGCGAGGCCGAAGATCGCGTAGAAGAACGCCTGCGACCCCTGGAGCTCTATCGGGCCGACGACGATGTTCGGGATGTTGATGATCCCCTGTGCGCCCCCGAACGTTCCACTGAGCGCATCGGAAAAGAACAGGATCCGGGCGATCTCGCCGAACCCGAGCGTGACGATCGCAAGGTAATCGCCGCGCATCCGGAGGACCGGCACGCCGACGACGATGCCGGAGAAGGCGGCGGCTATCGCCACGAACGGAAGCGCGAGGAAGAAGGTCATCTCGGGCGAGAAGGCCGGCGCCGACGGCGAGGTGAGCACTCCCGCCGTGTACGCGCCGATCGCGAAGAAGGCAACGTAGCCGAGGTCCAAAAGCCCGGCGAAGCCGACCACGATGTTGAGCCCCAGGGCCATCAACAGGAAGATCCCGGCGAGATCGGCGACCTCGCTCAGGAAGACCCCGAGGATCCGCGGAAGGACCGCGATCAGCAGGAGAAGGACGACCATGCCGACGATCGCTCTCTTGCGCCGTTCGCTCTCAGGCAGAGAGTAGAAACTCTCCCGCAGCGACTTCTCCCGGCGCCCGGACGCAACGTAGAGCGCGAAGAACACCGCGAACACGATCACCGCGCCGGCTATGGACAGTCCGCTGACCTCGAACAGGAAGCTGTTCACCCCCGGCAGGCCAGCGCCTCTGAAAAGCTGCTTCACCAGCGCTTCCAGCAAACCCACGACCACCACCCACGTGACCGCCATGGATAGCGGCCTGCGCCACCGCTCGACGAGAAGGTGAGCCGCGCCCCCGATCGAACCCAGCACGGCCCCACCGAGCAAGTAGAAGCCAAACGAAGCCCCGAGCCCGCCGCTCAGAGTGAGCGTGTCCACGAGCTCGGGAGAGAAGTGAAGAAAGATGTCGCGAATGTCGAAGGCGTTGATGAAAGCGACGAACAGGCCGAATATCACGCCCGCGATCGCTCCGGCGATCGCTCCCGCCACGACGTTACGGGAGCCGGGGCGCGATGCCTCGAAACCCTCCCGCTGCTCCGGCGGAGTCCCGCCGATGTAGCCGAACACGAACGGAATGGTCAAGAGCAGAAGGTTGGCGAAGGACAGCCCGACGATTACCTCGCGCGTCTGAAACGCCATGACCATGCCCACGGCCGCAACGAAGACGAGCGCGAGCCCGGCGATCAGGCCCATGCGGGCCGCCCGCCTGAGGTCGACCTCGCGCGCCGGAACCAGCTTCTGCGGCTCGGGAGCGGCCGTCTGCTCGATCCTGGTCGCCGTCTCCGCCATGGTCTAGGCCCTCTCCCGCGCCAGTCGCTCGCCGAGGATGCCGGAGGGACGGAAGATCAACACCAGGATCAACGTGAGGAACGCGACGACGTCCTTGAGCTGATGCGCTGCGTCAACTCCGAGCCCCGTGAGGACGAGGCTGGGGCCCATTGATTCGACGCCTCCCAGAACCAGTCCTCCCATCATGGCGCCGATGATGTTGCCGATGCCGCCGAGCACTGCCGACGTGAACGCTTTGATCCCGGGGAAGAAACCTGTGAAGAAGTCGACACTGCCGAACTCGAGCCCGAAGAGCAAGCCGGCGACCCCCGCCATCGCGCCCCCGACCGCGAACACCAGGACGATCGTTCGGTCGACGTTGATGCCCATGAGCCGAGCGATCTCTTGATCTTCGGACACCGCCCGTATCGCTTTGCCCGCCTTAGTCTTCTCGACGAATAGATAGAGCCCGGCCATCATCGCAAAAGCGGCGATGATGATGAGAAGCTGCACCTTGAGAAAGGGTATCCCCAGGATTTCGACCGAGCCTTGCAGCGATTGCATCGTCGGAAAGGCCTTCTTGTCGGTCCCGAACATCCCCGCGACCGCGTACTGGATGAAGAACGACGCGCCGATAGAGGTGATCAGCGGGATGAGACGGGGCTTACCTCGCAAGGGGCGATATGCGACCCGTTCGAGCACCACCGACACGAGCATCGACACCGCCATGCAGCAGATCAGCGTGAACGCCAGCGAGAAAACGGGCTGGCTGTTCCACAGCCCCGCGTCGGCCAGCGCGGTCGAAACGAAGAACCCGGTCATCGCGCCGGTCATGAACACCTCGCCGTGGGCGAAGTTGATGAACCGAAGCACGCCATAGACCATGGTGTAGCCGAGCGCGATCAGCGCGTACACAGATCCCTGGGCGACCCCAAATATCACCAGATCGCGCCACTGCGCGCCGCTGAGTCTCCCGCTGCTGATGCTGTTGAACGCGCCCCAGGCGATGGCGAGGACCGCGCCGATGCGCACCAACCACAGAAAGCTGTCGATGATCGGGAGCTGGACCTTGCGGCGCGCTCCTACAGGACCCTGCGCTACATCCTGCGCCATGTCACCTCATGTCACCCGACGGTCATCTCGAGTCAGACACGGACCGGGTGCCCGGCACCCCACGGGGCACCCGGTCGGTCTCGCTCCCAAAATCTTACAGACCGGCCGCCTCTTCGTCGAACGAATAGAGCGGGTCGCCGCGGACGTCGTCGATCGTCACCTTCTCTTCCGTGTTCTGGAAGACCTGGATGTTCGGGTCGGCGCAGTCACCGAACTCGTCGCACGTCAGCGTTCCGGTGAGCCCTTCAAAACCTTCGGTCGCGCCCACCGCGTCGCGCAGCCCCTGGCGATCGATGTGTAGCGTGCCGTCGTCGTCCTCGACGACGATCTCCTCCAGCGCCTGGAACAGGATGTTGGCCGCATCGTACGCGTGGCCGTGGAACGACTGGATCGGCCTCTCCCCGAACTTCTCCTCGTACTTGGACACGAACTCGCTGTACGCGTCGCCCGTCGGGGTGCCGGGACCAGAGAAGTACATCCCTTCGGTCGCGGGGATCTCGACGAAGGTATCCGACAGGAGGCCGTCGGCCCCCATCAGGATCTCCTCGCCGAAGCCGACGTCGCCCGCCTGCCTCGCGATGAAGTCGCCGGCAGGCTGAAAGATCGGGAAGAACAGAAGCCCCGCGCCCGATGCCTCGACCTCGGTGAGGACCGGACGCATATCCGTTTGATCCGGGCTGACCGCCGAGCTCAGCGTGATCGTGCCGCCGAGCTCCTCGAAGGATCTGTCGAAGACGCTCACAAGACCCTGGGTGTAGGGGTCGCCGTCGTGGATCGAGGCGGCCTCGGTGACGTCGAGCTCCTCGAACACGTACGTCGCGGCGGCCGCGCCCTGGATCTCGTCGTTGTGCGCGGTGCGGAAGTAGCCCGGGTTGTAAGCCTCGCCCTCCTCGCCCAGCAGCGAGGTCAGCGCGGGCGACGTGTTGGAGCCGGAGATCATCGTCAGACCGGCCTCGGACATGATCTGAGACGCAGGTACTCCGGCGCCCGAGCAGCTCGTCCCGATGATGCCGACGATCTGAGGATTGGACACGAGAGCCTGCGCCGCGGTCGTGCCGCCCTCGGCCGCGCATTGGCCGTCCTCGCTCGAGAGCTCGATGGAATGGCCTCTGAACTCGCCGCCGAGATCGTCGATCGCGATCTCGATCGCACGCACCTGGTCCTCGCCGAGGCTGGCAGTATCGCCAGAGATCGCCTGAATGGAGCCGATCTCGAGCGGCTCGTCGGGTCCGATCGTGACCGCGCCCAGCGCGCCGGGTTGGAACGCCTCCCCGTCGCCGCCGTCGTCGTCGGCGCAGGCCGCCGACACCAGCGCCAAGGCAAGCAGCATGGCCGAAAGCGTGAACCACCTCTTTCTCATTTACTCCCCCTTGCTCACGCGGACGTGCTCGCGGCGATGCCGACTGAGAACGCCCTCTCTTAACCCCAAACCGCTCCCATCTGCTAGATGATGGAAAGCGGGCCTAGTTTACTCAGGCGGCCGCAAAAGTCCAAGCGATGGCCTTTGGCCCCCCCACAAGGGCTTTTCGCCTCTACTACGCGGGTCGGAGAGAGTCATCCGGGCTCGTCCCCTCCTATCCGGAGAGGATGGTCTGGGCGACGTCCTTCATGGAGCGGCGATCGTCCATCGCCTGCTTCTGGATGTGCCTGAACGCTTCGCTCTCGGTCATGCCGCGCTCGTCCATCAGCCTCCCTTTCGCCCGATCGACGACCTTGCGGGTCTCGAGCCGATCGGAGAGGTCGGCCGACTCCTTCTTCAGGGTCGAGAACTCCGCGTGTCGGGCGAGCGCGACCTCGATGGCGGGAAGCAGGTCCGACTTTTGAAAGGGCTTGACGAGATAGCCGATCGCCCCGGCCTCCGCAGCCCGCTGAACGAGATCCTTCTGTGAGAACGCGGTCAGGATCAGGACGGCCGCGATGTCCTCCTCGACGATCTTCTCGGCGGCCGAGAGGCCGTCGAGCCCGGGCATCTTGATGTCCATGATCACGAGGTCGGGGGTCTTCTCCCGTGCCAGGCGCAGGGCCGCATCTCCGTCGGCCGCCTCACCGACGACCGTGAGACCCTCCTCCTCGAGCATCTCCTTGAGATCGAGCCGGATGATCGCTTCGTCCTCGGCGATGAGGACCCGGGCGGGTGCTGCAGAGGGATCGGTTGAAGGCTCGGCCATCACGCGTCGAGCATCCGGTCGAGCAGGCGATCCTGCTCGGCCTGCAGCTCCTCGATCTCGGCCGTCACGCGCGCCCGCTCATGCGTGAGCCGGTCGTAGTCGTCGCGCGCGACCCTGAACTCGCGGTCGGCGAGCGGGGTCTCGGCGACGAGCATCCGGGTCTTGGCCTCCTCGAGGACGTCCATCTGGAAGAGGATCTGCTCCTCGACGATCCGGAGGTCGGCCCGCGCCTTCGTGAGGCGGTCCCCGAGCTCGGAGAGGTTCTTCTGGATACGCATTGGGACGGGAAAGTATAGGGCCGCGGGCCGGGCTAAGGAATCCCCCATTTTTCGCGATTTTCTTGTCGTAGCCGGGTCAGTTTTTCGCGTTTTTTGTCCTAGCCGGGTGATTGGATGGAGCCACGAGTTTCGGCCGCGCACCCGGGACCGGGCTGGAGGCTGCCCAAATGCGTCCCGACGCGGAATTCGAGATGGTGCACTACCTGATCCAGATGGGCCTAAACGACTGTCAGATCGCGCGGGCCAGCGGCATCCCCAGGGGAACGATCCGGGACTGGCGACACCTGAAAAGGAAGGCTTCCGGAGACAAGCATTCCACTCAAGGCGACTGCCCCAGGTGCGATCACGCTGTGCTCGATGGCCATTGGTACGCCTACTTGCTCGGGTTGTACCTCGGCGACGGATGCATCTCCGAGCACAGACGCAAGGTATTCAAGCTGCGGATTAGCCTCGATCAGAAATATCCGGGCATCATCGAGGAATGTGCACGGGCCATGAAAGCAGTGCGACCTACCACCAAGATGTCAGTCGGCCGAGTGACATGTATCGGGTGCATCGAAGTCAACTCTCATTGGAAGCACTGGCCTTGCCTGTTCCCGCAGCACGGCCCAGGGCGCAAGCACCTTCGACAGATCAAGCTCGAGCCCTGGCAGCAGGAGATTGTCTTCGCCTATCCCGACCGGCTCCTGCGGGGATTGATTCACTCCGACGGAACCCGATCCATGAATCGGATTTTCCGAACATGGGGGAACGGACACTCTAGGTGGTACGAGTACCCGCGGTATCAGTTCACCAACTTCTCGCCCGACATTCGCAAGATCTTCTGCGACGCGTGCGATGCCTACGGGATTTCGTGGCGTCAGATGAACGCTCGCACGATCTCCGTGGCGCGCGGACCGGACGTGGCAAAGCTCGACCTCGTCATCGGTCCGAAGAGATGAGACCGTGGAATCGTATGTGCTAGAGCGCGGTTCTACACTGTTACCGTCGCCGGGGTGGCCAAACTGGTAGAGGCGATGGATTCAAAATCCATTGGGCTTCGGCCCGTGCGGGTTCGAGTCCCGCCCCCGGCACCGCCCCCGGCACTCGTTTGGCCAAAAACCACCGCACGTGTGGCTAACGGCAAAAAGAGCTCACGTGCGAGCGCGCGGCTTGCTCGGAAGGTTCTCGAAGGAGGGGTCGCGGGGAGGATCGACGCCGGTCGGTGCGGCGCGGATGTGCGGCGATGCTTACGGGCGAGGTCTGCGGCCCTTCTGAATCCTGATCTGTCTCATCGTTCTCTCCCCCCGGAGCAGGCGATGTATTTACTGTTTCATTCATCGGTCAACATCCCGCGGATTTAAGAAAAATCGCATCGGCATTACTACGTATGTGTCTAGATTTGCCCGGTAGCGGGGCATAGTCATTTCGAGTCATTTCTGAGTAGCCCTGCAAGCAAAACAACCCGGCCCGAGCGGGCGGGGCCCTTCTTAGGCGTCGAGGGCCGCTCGCACCTCGGCGAGGAAGGTGGCAGCGGCCTCGGCCCCCTGCTCAAGAACGAGGCGCACGACGGCGCTTCCGATCACCACGCCGTCGGCCGTGGCCACCGCGGCACGCGCCTGCTCCGGTGTCGAAACGCCGATGCCGACGACCACCGGGAGCGAGGTCGCCCGGCGACACGATTCGACAACCTTGGCGGCGCGTTCCGAGAGCTGCTCGCGCGTCCCGGTGACCCCGAGGGTAGATACCGCGTAGACGAACCCCGTGGCGGTCGCGACGATCGCATCCACGCGCTCGGGCGGGGACGTGGGCGCGACGAGCGGAACCCACGCGAGCCCCTCTTCCGCAGCGGCACGGCGCAGGTCGCCCGACTCCTCGACCGGAAGGTCGGGGACGATCAGACCGGCGAGGCCGGCCTTAGCGGCGCGGCGACAGAACTCCTTCTCTCCCGTCCGGTGGATCGGGTTGTAGTACGTCATCGCGACCGAGGGCACGTCGAGATCGACCGTGGCGGCGAGATCGAGAGCGTCGAGAGGCCGGACGCCCAGGGCTATGGCGCGCTCGCCGGCGGCGGCGATGACCGGTCCGTCCATCAGCGGATCCGAGTAGGGAAGCCCGATCTCGCATGCGTCGGCGTGACGGGCGACGGCTGCGAACGCGACCCCAAACGACGCGGGCTCGGGAATACCGGCCATGAGGTACGGCACGAGCAACTTGTGTCCCCGCGCGCGGAGGCCGTCGAGGTGCTCGAGCAAGCGGATCACTCCCCGAGCGCCTCCGCGACCGTCGCCACGTCCTTGTCGCCGCGTCCGGACAACCCGATGAGCAGTAGTTCCTTATCGGCGCCGGCGCGCAGCGCGTAAGCGATCGCGTGAGCAGGTTCGAGTGCCGGGATGATTCCCTCGGTCTCGGACAGGATCCCGAACGCGGCGAGCGCCTCCTCGTCGGTCGCCGTCGTGTAAGTCGCCCGTCCCGAGGACGAGAGCCATGCATGTTCCGGTCCCACTCCCGGGTAATCGAGTCCGGCGGAGATCGAGTGCGCGTGAGCAATGAGGCCCTCGTCGTCTTGCAGCACGAGGCTGCGCGCGCCGTGGAGCACGCCGGGCTCCCCCCGATTGATCGACGCGCCGTGACGGCCGTCGAGACCCTCCCCGGCAGCCTCGACTCCCGTGAGTCGGACGGCCTCATCCCGATAGAAGCCTCGGAACAGCCCGATGGCATTCGATCCCCCGCCCACGCACGCCACGACCTCGTCGGGGAGACGGCCCTCGGACTCGAGGACCTGGGCGCGCGCCTCGGTGCCGATAACGGTCTGGAGCCATGCGACCAGCTCGGGATAGGGATGGGGACCGACGACTGAACCGATGACGTAATGGGTGTCTTCGACATGGGTGACCCAGTCGCGCAGGGCCTCGTTGATCGCGTCCTTGAGTGTCGCGGACCCTGCCTCGACGGGCACGACCTCGGCGCCGAGCAGGCGCATCCGCACGACGTTGAGGTGCTGGCGTCGGACATCGACCGCTCCCATGAAGACGACACACGGAAGCCCGAAGTACGCCGCCGCGGTCGCGGTGGCGACGCCGTGTTGACCCGCTCCGGTCTCCGCGATCACGCGTGTCTTCCCCATGCGCTTTGCCAGAAGCACCTGCCCGAGCGTGTTGTTGATCTTGTGTGCACCGGTGTGGGCGAGATCCTCCCGCTTGAGGAGCACCTTGCACCCGACCCGCTCCGATAGCCGCTCCGCGAAGTAGAGGGGCGTGGGCCGACCGACGACGTCTCGGTAGAGCCGGTCGAGCTCCGTCGCGAATCCGTCGTCGGCGCGCGCCGCCTCCCACTCCCGTTCGAGCTCGTTCAGCGCGGCCATGAGGGCCTCGGGGACGTAGCGCCCGCCGAACTCGCCGAATCGCCCGTGCTCGTCGGGCACCCGGCCGGTCTTCATGGCCGGCCGAGCAGCTCTCGGAGCTTGGCGGCCGGGTCCGACGCGGTGACGAGGCTTTCGCCCACCAGCACCGCGTGCGCGCCGGCCGCGGCGAGCTCGTTCACCTCGGCGCGCGTGGAAACCCCCGACAGCGCGACCACCGTCGTCCCCTCCGGCACCTGGGGAGCAAGCTTTGCCGTGCGTTCCGGATCGACCTCGAAGGTTTCGAGATCTCGATGGTTCACCCCGATGAGCGCGGCACCCGCTTCGAGGGCGCGCGCCAGGTCGGACTCGTCGTAGACCTCGACCAGGGCGTCCATCCCAAGAGCACGCGAGGCAGTTAAAAGACGGCCGAGCTCGTCGCCGAGGATCCGAACGATGAGTAACACCGCGTCGGCCCCCTCGGCGCGCGATTCGAGCACCTGCATCTCGTCGAGGATGAAGTCCTTCCGGAGCACGGGCAGGCGGGCGCTTCTCGCCCCGTAGAGGTCCTCGAGCGATCCCCTGAAGTAGTCGGGCTCGGTCAGCACCGATATCGCCGACGCCCCGCCGCGGGCATAGTCGGATGCGATGGCCGATGCGTTCAACTCGCGGTTGAGATCGCCCCTCGCCGGGGTCGCGCGCTTTATCTCGGCGATGATCGCGACGGCATCTCCATCAAGCGAACCCCGGAAACCGCGCGGCTCCTCGGCGGCCGCGAGACGTTGCTCGAGCGCCTCGGGCGTGACGCGCTGCTTCAACAGCTCGATTCGAGCTCTGGTCGAGGCCATGAGATCGTCAAGAAAAGTCATGACACGCGACCCTACCCGGCCCCCGTCGTGAGGTAGTGGAGCAGCGCGTCACCAACCGCGTCGGCACCTCCGGCGACGACCGCCGCCTCGAAGCCGGCGGCCTCGAACACCTCGCGCGTCGGGCTCTCAAACCCAATCGTGGTGCGTGCGCCCGGGCCATTGATCTCGCCGGCACGATCACCATCCACAACCAGACCGCCCGTCTTCGACACGGTGGAGAGAACGATCACGAACGGCTTTCGCTCCTGGTCGCGGAGGTATTGCACCAGTCGCCGGGAACCGAGCCGGCCCCCCTCGGTTTCGGCCTTCTCGGCCCCAAGGGCGGCGAACGATACCCCGTGATCTTCGTTAGCTACGCGCAGCGCGCGGGCGAGCTCGAGCCAGACCCCGATTGCGAGACCGCTCGGATCCTCGTCGGGCCCGGTGTCGTACGAGACCACGACGACGACTTGCGGCTCGGAGGCACCGGGGGGCAGGGCGATCACGTTGGTCGAGCGCACGAGGTTCCCTACCGGGACGCCGTCGAGCAAGGTCGCGTATCCGGCGTTCCCGAGATGGCCGAGGAGGTAGGTCGCGGCAACCTGCTCCTCCTGCGACCCGGCCCGGCGAGTCGGCACGTCCACGTCGAATTGCTCGGCGTGGCGAGTGACGATCTCGGGCTGGATGGTCGGGGGCCCCGAGGGGGTCGCCTCGGGCCGGCGGGTGACGTCGGAGCCGCACGCAGTGGTGGCCAACGCGATTGCCGCCACTAAAACAATCGACTTCATGCCCACAGCTTGCCAGCAGCGCGCTCGCTTACGATCCTCGTCATGAGCGATCGCTCCATAGCGTGGTCTGGTCTCGAGCGAGGCACCTCGGTGTACGCGTCCGGCGGCGAAGAGATCGGCAAGGTCACCGACGTCGTCGCCGACGAACAGAAGGACATCTTCTCCGGGATTGCGATCCGCACCGGATTGTTCGAGTCCGACGTCTTCGTCCCGGCCGATCTCATCGCCGAGCTCACGGAGGCCGCGGTCCGGCTGACGATCTCGGCGAACCAAGCCGAGGCCCTCAAACCCTACGAGCCCTAAACCTCTCCGCCGAGTGGTCTGTGAGGGGGCCTGGAGCCGACCTATCGACCACTCGGCGCCCGGACGGGGGGCTGCTAGTCCCGGAGCGCGTTGTGGGCCGCGACCGCCTTGAGCACACCCTCGGCCTTGCGCCGGGTCTCGTCCGCTTCGCTCTCCGCCACCGAGTCCGCTACGACTCCGGCCCCCGCCTGGACGTAGGCCCGGCCGTTCGTCGCCACCACGGTGCGGATCGCAATGCACGTGTCGAGGTTGCCGGAGAAGTCGAAATACCCCACGACCCCGGCGTATGGGCCGCGGCGAGTGACTTCGAGAGCGTCGATGATCTCCATCGCTCGCACCTTGGGGGCCCCGGACACCGTGCCGGCCGGAAAGCACGCTGCCAGAGCGTCGAAAGCGGTCCGGTCGGGAGCGAGCCGGCCGCTGACGCTCGACACGATGTGCATCACGTGCGAATAGCGCTCGACCACCATCAGCTCGTCGACGTTCACCGTGCCGTAGCGAGCCACCCGGCCGACGTCGTTTCGAGCGAGATCGACGAGCATCACGTGCTCGGCTCGCTCTTTCTCGTCGGCGAGAAGCGACTCTTCGAGGGCGCGGTCCTCTTCCTCGGTTCGACCGCGGCGAAGAGTGCCGGCGATTGGACGCGCCACGATGAGATCGCCCTCCACTCGCACCAGAGGCTCCGGAGAGGAACCCGCGATCTCGATGGTGTCCGCCCGTCCTTCGGGACCGAACCTGAGGAAATACATATAAGGGCTCGGGTTGAGCATGCGCAGCGCGCGGTAGGCGCCGAACACTGAGCCGTCCACCGGGGTTTCGAAGCGACGCGACGGGACCACCTGGAAGATGTCGCCGGCGAAGATGTGTTCCTTCGCCAGTTCCACCCATTTGGCGTACTCGTCGTCGTCGACGACCGAAGAGAACTCGACCGGCAGGTCCAGGTCCGGCGAGAACGACGGTGCCGATAGCGGTGCCGACAGCCGATCGATCATCTCTTCGCATCTCCCCACCGCCTCGTCGTAGGCCGCTTTCGGATCGTCGGGCGTCGCGACGTTGGTGATGACGAAAGCGCGTTGCGCAAGGTGATCGAAAACCACAAACGTGCGCGTGAGCAGAAGGGCCAGGTCCGGGAGCCCGAGATCGTCCGGCGGGGGGTCCGGCAATCGCTCGAGCTCGCGGACGCAGTCGTAACCCAGGAAGCCCACGGCCCCGCCGTGAAGCGGTGGGAGCCCCTCGAGCCGCGGCGAGGTGCATCTCGAAAGAAGCCGCTTAACGTACGCGAGCGGCCCCTCGCCCGCTTCGGGCACCACCGGAGGGTTGCCCTCCACTTCGACCTCGCCATGCCGGGCCGTCACGAACGCGAACGCGTCGCCTCCGAGAAACGAGTAGCGCGCCCAGCGTTCCCCTCCCTCGACGCTTTCGAGAAGAAACGCGTTGTCGAGGTCGCGGCCGACTCGCAGGTATGCGGCGACGGGAGTCTGTGTGTCTGCAAGAATCTCGCGCCACACGGGAACGACGGTGTAGCGACTGCACAGGGCCTCGAACTCGGCCCGGTCCGGAAGGTAGTTGCTCACGATTGCCGGGAGCGGTCGAACGATCGAAAAAAGCACGAGTACTCCCCGGTGTGGCACGCGGGGCCCTGTGGCTCCACGAGCATCAACAGCGCGTCTGCGTCGCAGTCGTACCGGACCTCGACCACCCTCTGCGTGTTGCCAGAGGTAGCCCCTTTGTTCCAGTACTCGCGCCGCGATCTGCTCCAGAACCACGTCGTTTTCGACTCGAGAGTTCGGCGCACCGCCTCGGCGTCGACGTAGGCAAGCATCAGGACCTCTTTGGTCTTTGCGTCCTGGACGATCGCCGGCGCAAGCCCCTTTTCGTCGTAGACGAGGTCTTCCGGGCGCATGGCTATAGCTCCAGGTCGTAGGGGAAGGGGTCGGTGAAGTGCTCGACGCGGTCTTCCGTCACGAGGACGGTGTCTTCGAGCCTTACTCCCCCGATCCCGAAGAAGTAGAGGCCCGGCTCGACGGCGACGACGTCGCCGGCCACGAGTGCATCGGCGCGACCTCTCAAGTTGGGTTTCTCGTGCACCTCGAGGCCGACCCCGTGCCCGAGGGCATGAGAGAAGCCCTCCTTGAGCTGCCCTGGATCGTGTTTCTGCGTGGGAAACCCCTGTTCGTGGAAATACCCGGCGACTCGCAGGTAGGCATCGTCGGCTCCGGGCCTCAGGGCGTCAAACGCGATGTCGAGGGCGGTCCGGCAGTGGCGGTGCAACTCCCGCACTTCGGTCGACGGCTCGCCGGAAACGAACGTGCGGGTCATGTCGGTGTAGGCGCCCGTTCTGCGATCGCGCGGGTAGCAGTCGATCACGATGGTCGCGTTTGGAGCGATCGGCCCCCGGCCCGGGTCGTGGCCCCTCAAACAGGCGTCCCCGCACTGGACGAGGATCTCCTCGCTCTCGGCCCCGAGGGAGATCAGTTCGTTGCTCATCGCCTCCCTTATCCACTCCGCGGTAAGCACGTCGCCATCGAAACGAAGCTCGCCCCTAAACGTGGGCTCGGCCTCGCGTATCATGCGCGCCGCGACGAGCATCGCCGTGTCTGCCGCTCTCTGGGCCCGCTCGATGCCTTCGATTTCCCAAGGGGCCTTCTGCCGTCTTCTTTCGGACCACGCTTCGGCGTCGATTTGTACCTCGATGCCCTTGCGGCGCAGATAATCGGCAACCAACACATCGAGCGTCGGAGGCACTGCGACTCTGGACGCACCCACCCGTTCCAGAGCCCGCGACGCGATCTCCGGCCAGATGTCGTGGTGCGGTACGTCGTGATCGTCGACCAGGTCGCGGTAGCCGAGCGAGTGCGCGTCCCAGAACTCGTCGATCACGTCATCCCGCCCGGAGAGGAGATCCTTCTCGAGCACAGATCCAACGACCACCCGTTTGCCGTCGTGCTCGATGAAGGCGAGCGTGTCGCCGACGGGCTCGGCGATCTCGTGCCGCAGCTCGGGGCTCCTCAGGGCATCGCCGTATAAAAAGAAGGTCGTCATGGGCGGGGAATCCTAACTGCGAGGCCGCGCTCCTGAAGCGCTCGCTTGGCGTCGAGGACCGAGAAAATCCCGAAATGGAAGACCGACGCGGCCAGCGCCGCCTCCGCACCGCCCCGCGCGGGATCGACCGCGTCGGCGAGGTGCTCGGGGGAGCCCGCTCCACCGGACGCGATGACCGGCACACCCACGGCGTCGACCACGCGCCGGGTGAGCTCGAGGTCGTAACCGTCGGTCGTCCCGTCTCGGTCCATGGAGGTGAGAAGGATCTCGCCGGCCCCCAGATCGCACACCCGCTCGGCCCAGCCGACCGCGTCGAGCCCGGTCGGAGTCCGGCCGCCCTCCACGCAGACCTCCCAGAAGCCCGCCTTGGAACGGCGCGCGTCAATGGCCGCCACGATGGCCTGGGAGCCGAACTCGTCGGACGCAGCGCGCACCAGGAGGGGATCCTCGACGGCCGCGGTGTTCATCGAAACCTTGTCCGCGCCGGCCCGCAGCAGCTTGCGGACGTCGTCCACGTTTCGGACCCCACCTCCGACCGTGAACGGGATGAACAGGGTCTCGGCCGTTCGGGTCGCGACGTCGTAGATGAGCTCGCGCTCCTCGTGGGACGCGGTGATGTCGAGGAACACCAGCTCGTCGGCGCCCTCGGCGTCGTAGCGTGCCGCCAGCTCGACCGGATCGCCGGCGTCGCGCAGGTCGACGAACTTGACGCCCTTGACGACTCGGCCCTTGTCGACGTCGAGGCAGGGAATGATGCGCTTGGCCAGCATCTCACCAGGTTACGGTGGGGTGATTACTCGGGGGGCAGCGGCTCTTCGGCTTCCAGCGCCGCGGCCTCGTCGGCCGCCCAGTTGGCCTCGGCGACCCCAAACTTCTGCTCGTAGAGGGCGCGGCCCACGATCGCTCCCCGAAGGCCGAGCGAGTGCAGGCGCGCCACGGAGCGGAGCTCCTCGAGCGAACCGATTCCCCCCGACGCGATGACCGGCAGGGCGGTGGTCTCCGCGAGCCGGATGAGCCCACCGACGTTCGGGCCCGACATCGTCCCGTCGCGGGTCACGTCGGTGTAGATGAACAGACCGACGCCGGCCGACTCGAATCGTTCAACCGCGTCGATCACCGGTACGCCACTTCCGACGGTCCAGCCGTGCGACGCGAGCTCCCCGCCACGGGCGTCGAGAGATACGGCGATGCGATCTCCGTATCGTTTACACGCCCGCTCGAGAGCGGCCGGATCTTCGAGCGCGACCGTCCCCAGCACGGCGCGGCTCGCGCCGGCGGCGATGACCTCCTCGACGTCTTCGAGGCTCCTGAGGCCGCCCCCCGCCTGAACCGGGCAGGACGCGCGCTTCACCGCTTCGATCACCAGCTCCCGGTTCTCGGCCACTCCCGTCTTCGCGCCGTCGAGATCCACGATGTGAAGCCAGCGCGCCCCGGCCCGGCAGAAGCCGAGCGCGACCTCGACCGGATCGTCCGAGTAGACGGTCTCGGTCCCGAAACGTCCTTGAAGGAGCCGCACGCAACGACCCTCGGAGATGTCGACCGCGGGCAAGACCGCGAAGGTCATGCGGCCGCCTTAGCCCAACGGCTCAACAGATCGATGCCGGCTCGTCCGCTTTTCTCGGGATGGAATTGCACCGCGGTGATGGATCCGGTCTCGATCCACGCGGCGAACCGATCGCCGTGCTCGCACCATCCCGCAACGTCGGACTCGTCGCTCGGGTGCGGGGCATATGAATGGTCGAAATAGAAATACTCGTCGTCGACACGATTCCATCCGATGTGAGGCACGGTCACCGACTCGGGAAGTCGAGTCACACTGCCCGGCACGATGCCGAGTCCTGGGCCCCCGCCGCGCTCCTCGCTCTCGTCAAACAGCACCTGCATACCCAGGCAGATCCCGAGATAGGGACGTTCTTTTGCGATCCAGTCCCGCACGGACTCGTCGAGGCCGCCCGACGACAGGTTCGTCACGCACCGGCCGAAGATGCCCTGACCGGGAACGCACATCGCGGCGCACCGGTCGATCGTGGAACGGTCCGAGGTCAGCACGACGTCCGCTCCGGCGGCCTCGAGCGCCTTGGCGACGCTTCGAAGGTTTCCCATCCCGTGATCGATCAGCGCCGTCCGAAGGGTCACAGAACTCCCTTGGTCGAGGGAATGTCCCCCGGCGATCTCGGATCGATCGACACCGCTTCGCCCAGCGCGCGGGCGAGACCCTTGAAGACCGCCTCGACGCAATGGTGTGCGTTGCGTCCGGCTAGCAATCGGACGTGAAGGGTCAGTCCCCCGCTGCGGGCGAAGGCCTGGAGGAACTCCTCGGTGAGCACGGTGTCGTACTGGCCGATCGTCTCGGCCGGCACGTTCGCCTCGTACACGAGCAAGGGCCGGCCCGAGATATCGAGCGCGACCTGGGCGAGGGCCTCCTCCATCGGCACCAGCGCGTCGCCGTAGCGCCGGATCCCGCGCTTGTCGCCGATCGCCTGAACCAGCGCCTCCCCCAGAACGATGCCGACGTCCTCGACCGTGTGGTGCGCATCGACCTCGAGGTCACCGGCGGCCTCGATCACCAGACCGAGCCGGCCGTGTCGCCCGAGCTGATCGAGCATGTGGTCGAAGAACGGGACTCCGGTAGATGCCTCGACCGAACCCCCGGCGAGGTCGAGCTCGGCCGTGACCTTGGTCTCACCGGTCTGTCGCTCGACGCGGGCGCGCCGATCACTCATCCATGACCTCTTCCATCGCCCGCACGAACGCGTCGGATTCCTCCGGCAGCCCCGCGGTCACCCGGAGGCATCCCTCGAGCCCCGGATAATCCGAATAGTTGCGGATGAGCACACCGCGCTCGAGCAGCCCCTCCCAGATGCGGTTCGGCTCCTCGACCTGGAACATCACGAAGTTAGCTTTCGACGGAAAAGTCTTGATTCCCATCGCCTGAAGCTCGATTGCGATCCGATCGCGTTCCTCCCCCAAGGCTTTCGCCGGCTCGAGCGTCTCGGACACGTGTCGGATGGCGGCCGCGCCGATCCTCTGGGTGATGCTCCCTAGGTGGTACGGCAGACCCACGCGGGCTATCCCATCGACGATCTCGGGGGCGGCCAGCAGGTAGCCGATCCTCGCCCCCGCAAGCCGCCAGGCCTTCGAGAAAGTCTTCACGAGCACGAGATTTCGATGCTCGTAGAGGAGCGGGCGCACGCTGTCCGAGGCATCGGCGAACTCACCGTACGCCTCGTCGACCACCACCAGGCCATCGGTCTCGGCGGCGAGGGCGCGGACCGTGTCGTGCAGCTCGCACCCGCCGCTGGGATTGTTTGGCGAACACACCAGGACGACCGTCGGCCGGTGCTCGTGGATGGCCGCGATCGCCGAGTTGAGCTCTATCGCATAATCCTCGGCGCGCTGGACCTGGAGCGTGTGCGTGCCGGCGATCCGGGGGATCAGGGTGTGCAGCGAGTAGGTGGGCTCGAACGTGAGCGAGATTCGTCCCGGCCCCCCGTAAGCGAGAAAGAGGTGCATGAAGACCTCGTTCGAGCCGTTCGCGACCCACAAGCCGTCACGCGGCCACCCGGTGAGCTCCGAGAGGCTGGATAGAAGGTCGGCGGCGTCGCGGTCCGGGTAGCGATTGAGAGCGAGATCCTGAAGGTCGGCGATGACGTCTTCGAGCACCCCAGCGGGAGGCGGGTAGGGCGACTCGTTCGTGTTCATCCGGTACCGAGCGGGCTGCTGCGGCGATACGTACGGTTCGACGTCCTCAAGATCGGGTCGCACCGACAACAGATAGCGTTCGGCCACCGTCACTTCCTCCCGGAACGATCCAGCCTCGCCCATACCGCACGGGCGTGCGCCAGTAGGCCTTCGGCCTCGGCGAGCGCATCAACGTGCGGGGCGAGACGCGCAAGCGCGCTCGGCTCGAGGCCCGAGACGTAGATGCGTTTGACGAAGTCGCCGACCCCGAGGCCCGATGACCACCGCGCTGCGCCCCCGCTGGGAAGTATGTGGTTCGTACCAGCGACGTAATCCCCCATCGACACCGGCGAGGCCGCTCCAACGAACACCGCGCCCGCGTTGCGCACCTCGTCGAGTAAGTCGAGCGCTCCCGCGCACACGAGCTCGAGGTGCTCGGGAGCGAATGCGTTGGCTGTGTCGATGGCGTGGGCGAGATCGCGCACCACCACCGTGCATCCCCCTTCGATCAGCGCGTTCTCGACATCTTCGGGCCTCTCGTGGCGTGCGACCTCTATCTCGAGGGCGGCGTTCACCCGCTCGGCGAGCTCGGCCGATGGGGTGATCAGGACATACGCGCCATGGGGGCCGTGCTCGGCCTGCGCGACGATGTCGGCCGCGAGCACGTCGGGCGCTGCGGTCTCGTCGGCGACGATCGCGATCTCTGTCGGCCCCGCGTCTGAATCGGTCCCGACCCACCCCCGGACCGAGCGCTTCGCGAGAATCACGTAGACGTTGCCGGGACCGACGATCTTTTCGACCGGTCGCACCGAGATCGTCCCATAGGCGAACGCCGCGATCGCCTGGGCGCCCCCCATGCGGTAGACCTCGTCTATACCGACCACCGTGCATGCAGCGAGGACGGCCTCGGCGATCTCGCCACCGGGGGAAGGCGGCGAGCAAACCGCGATCCCCTCGACCCCGGCCACCTGCGCGGGGACGGCCGCCATGACCACGGTCGACGGGTATGCGGCCCGGCCCCCCGGGGCGTAGATCCCGACCCGCCGAAGAGGACGGATGAGTTCGCCGACCAGTTCGTCGTCCTCGCGCTCGAGCCACGTCTCGGGCAGCTGCCGTTCGCTCGTGCGACGCAGCCTCGCGGCCATCACCTCGAGCGCGTCGATAACTTCGGGGCGCACGAGCGAACGCGCCTTTTCGATTGTCGTTTCGTCGACCCTCAGGTCCTCCGGCGTGAGGCGCGCCCGATCGAGCCGTTCGGTGTGCTCGAGCAACGCGGCGTCGCCGCGCAGCCGGACGTCGTCGACGATCTCGCCGACCGTCTCCGCCGGGTCACCTTGGGGGCCGACGAGTTTTGGCCGCGGAACGTGTACGGGAGTGCGCTGATCGCGTGCGTCGATGATCTCGAGCATGGCACGAGCCTACGCGGTCGTGAGCATGGCCGCCTTACGTCGGAGTGTGCGCCGGCCAGTCCGCGTTGCACTCGCGGCACACGACCGATCCCAGCATCACGGACAGCCGGGTTGCGTCACACTCAGGGCAGCGATCGAGCGACTCGGTCCAGCCGGGGTTCTCCGTCTGACACTGCGGACAGACGAGGATCTGCTCGCCGTGCACGACGCCGCGCGCCCATGGGGACGCTCCCTTGGCCGGATCGGTCTGAACGCGCTGACAGCGATAGCAGGGCACGCCCAAATCATCGCCGCTGTTCGCTCAGCGGTCGAGTGCGAATTGGAGGGACGAGGCGTCCCGCCTCACACTCATGGCCGGGCTCGGCCGCTCGGGGATTTATTGCGTCTCAAACACCGAGGGGCCCAGCAGGGCTTTGATCTCGGCGTGCAGGCCGTTGCCGGTGTCGACCCACAGCTCGCTCGTCAGTCGCAGAACGGTCTCCTCGCCGCCCACGAGACGAAGAAACACCTGGGTCGAGCCTGGATGCGCCGCGAGCACCTCCTTGAGCTCGTCGATGACCTTGCCGGAGCACATCTCACGCTGGAGATTGATCACGAGCGGTCGAGCGTCGCCCAGCTCGGGCTCGTGGAGCTCCATGGCGATCAGCTTGATCGAATCGTCCCGCACGTCTTGGTCGACCCGGCCCTTGACGACCAGGATGGCGTCGGGCCTCAGCATGGCGGCGTATTGCTCGTGGGCCTTCGGAAATACGATCACCTCGACGCCGGCGCCCGACAGGTCCTCGAGTTGCAGCAAGACCATGATGTCTCCGCGTTTGGTCACGCGCTTGCGAATGTCGGAGACGAGGCCCCCGACGTTCACCACCTCGCCAGGGGGCCGCGAGTCGAGCGCCGAGATCGGACAGTCGCACATACGCGCCAGCAGCCCCTCGACTCCCAGAAGCGGATGGTCGGACACGTACAGTCCGAGCATCTCCTTCTCGCGCGCGAGGAGATAGTCCTTTGGGTACTCATCGATCGGGATGGGCGTCTCGTGGTGACCGTTGCCGTTCGGGTCGGGCTCTCCTCCGGAGGAGAACAGAGAGAACTGTCCCGCCTCTTGCTGCTTGCGCTCGGTGACGACCTCCTGGCAGATGCCCTCGAAAGTCTCGGCCAAGCCCTTGCGCGTGTGGCCCAAAGACTCGAACGCCCCTGCCCACACAAGCGACTCGACCGTCTTCTTGTTGAGACATGCGTAATCGACCTTGCGGCAGAAGTCGTAGAAGGATGTGAACTCGCCCTTGCTGCGGCGCGCCTCGATGATCTTTTCGACCACCCCTTCGCCGACGTGTCGCACCGCGGACAGCCCGAACCGGATCGAATCGCCGACCGGGGTGAAATCGATCTCGGACGAGTTGACATCCGGCAGCAAGACCGGGATGTCCATCTTGCGCGCCATGTGCAGGTACTTGGGCTTGTCGTCCTTGCGGTCCTTGACCGAGGTCAGGAGCGCCGCCATGTACTCGACCGGGTAGTGCGCTTTGAGCCACGCGGTCTGATACGCGACGTAGGCATACGACGCGGAGTGTGCTCGGTTGAATGAGTAATCGGCGAAAGGCTGGATCAGGTCCCACAGCTTCCGCGCCTCTTTCTCGCTCAGGCCGGTCTGCGCGCAGCCCGCGATGAATCGGGGCTCCTCCTTTTTCATGATGTCGCGCTTCTTTTTGCCGATGGCCTTGCGAACCAGGTCGGCCTCGCCGGGGGTATAGCCGGCCAGCTTTTGGAGCATCTGGACGATCTGCTCCTGATAGACGAGGACTCCGTAGGTCTCTTTCGTGATGTCCTCGAGCGCGGGATGAAGATAGACGACCTTGCTCGGGTCGAGCTTGCGCTCGATGTAGGTCGGGATCTGCTCCATCGGTCCCGGCCGGTACAGCGCGATCAGGGCCATGATCTGCTCGAAGCGGTCGGGCTTGAGCTGATGGATCAGCCGGCGCATGCCCTCGGACTCGAGTTGGAACACGCCGTCCGAGTCCCCCCTTTGCAGCATCTCGTAGACCTTGGGGTCGTCGAGCTCGAGGGAGTCGACATCGACTTCGACGCCGCGGTTTGCCGCGACGTACTCGCGCGTGAGATCGATGACCGTCAGGTTCCTCAGCCCCAGGAAGTCCATCTTCAGAAGGCCGAGTTCCTCTACTCCGTTCATATCGAACTGGGTCACGACCTCGCCGTGCTCGCCGCGCTTGAGCGGGAGATGTTCCACCAGTGGGTCGCGTCCGATCACCACACCTGCGGCGTGGATCCCCGCGGAGCGCTTGAGGTTCTCGACCTTGAGGGCGACATCGATGATCTCCTTCGCCGCGCCCCCGGCGGCGTATGCCTCGCGCAGCTCGACCGAGGTCTCGAGCGCCTTCTGGAGTCCGGAGTCGCGCCCCATGATCAGCGGCGGATACATCTTGGTCAGACGGTCGCCGTCGGCGTAGGAGAACCCGAGCACGCGCGCGGCGTCTCGGATCGCCTGCTTCCCCTTGATCGTGCCATAGGTGACGATCTGAGCGACACGGTCCTCGCCGTACTTGTCCTGGACATAACGGATGACGTCGCCGCGTTTGCGCTCGTCGAAATCGATGTCGATGTCGGGCATCTGCTTGCGTCCGGGGTTCAGGAAGCGCTCGAACATGAGGTCGTAGCGAAGCGGATCGAGCTCGGTGATGCCGAGCGCGTAGGACACGACCGAGCCCGCCGCGCTACCCCGGCCGGGGCCGACGCGGATTCCCCGGCGCTTGGCCCAATTGACGAAGTCCTGCACGACGAGGAAGTAGCCGGCGAAGCCCATGTCGAAGATGACCTTGAGCTCGTAACGGGCGCGGTCGCGGACCTCGGGAGTGACGTCGTCGAAGCGGCGCCTGAGACCCGCTTCCACGAGATCCTCGAGATGGCCTTCGAGGGTCTTGTTGTCCGGGACCTCGTAGACCGGCAAGACGAGGTTGCCGAGCTGAAGCGTGACGTTGCATCGTTCCGCGACCTCGAGGGTCGTCTCGCACGCGCCCGGCCAGCGCGCGAACTTCTCGGCCATCTCCTGAGGGGTCTTGAGATAGAACTCGTTCGAGTCGAACTTGAAACGGTTGGGATCCGACATCTCCGACCCGGTGTTGATGCACAGGAGGACGTCGTGGCCGGCGGCATCGTCTTTGTGGGTGTAGTGCGAGTCGTTGGTCGCGACCCATGCGATGGCCATCTCCTTGCCGATGGCGACGAGCTCGTCGTTGAGAGCTTGCTGCTCGCGCAGGCCGTGGTCCTGGAGCTCGAGATAGAAGCGGTCGCCGAACAGCTCCCGGTACTGAGCGGCTTTGCGCCGGGCTCCGGCGCGGTCTCCCGCCACTATGAGCTTGGGGATCTCGGCCGACAGACATCCGGAGAGGCAGATGATCCCCTCCGAGTGCTCGCCGAGCAGGTCCCAGTCGGTGCGAGGGAAATAGTGGAACCCCTCGAGCCAGGCGCGCGAGGAGACCTTGACCAGGTTGCGATAGCCGGCGTCGTCTGCCGCCAGCAGGGTGAGGTGGTAGGTGCGGTTCGAGGCCTCCTTCTGGGGGGGTTTCTCGCGGCGGTCGCCGCCGAAGAGGTAGCCCTCCATCCCGAGAATCGGCTTGACCCCGGCTTTGCCCCCGGTCCGATAGAACTCGAGCGCCCCGTACATCACCCCGTGGTCGGTGATGGCGCAGGCCGGCATGTCGGCGGCGGCGGCGGCCTCGAACAGCTCGGGAATCCGGCTGGCGCCGTCGAGCATCGAGTACTCGGTATGAGCATGGAGATGGACGAAGCTCAATTGCAGGCCACCACCCGGATGAAATTACAGGGATGTACTTTTCCACTATGCACCCGGCCCCCGACCGACTTCAAGCAATCCCCGCCGACCTGGGAAAAGGGCGCTGTCAAGGACCCCAAAGTGACCATCGCGGCATCCGCCTGTGGGGCACAAGACGGACAACCTGTGGATTACGTGGCCGGAGGCAGAGGCCGGCCGCTGAGGTAACGAGACCGGCGGCCTCTTAGTTCATGGGGCGGGCCTCATCCCGCGCCTGCGGGCGACCTTGTTGCCTCTAGCCACCCGAGCGGTGGCCAGCCGCGACAAGAACGGCCGGCCGGCTACTCCTCGGCCTCGGGTGCGCAGGCCTTGGCCCCCTTCGGCGGGAAGCATTCGAACTCGACCTTGGAGTCCGCAGTCGCGTAGAACGCTCGCGCGAACGACGGCGCGCCTCCAATCACCGGAGTTAGCTGGATCATCATGACCGACTCAGCGGTGAAGTCGAGCCCTTCGATAACCGCTTCGACCGTTCCCTCGCCCGATGGCAGGGGGACCTCCACAGCGCCGGCCTCGGGAACGTAGTCGTCGTTGCAGGCTTGGGCGTTGACGTCCGGCCACACCCGGATCTCGACCGATCCACCCGACGCGAAAGCGTTGAAAGTCACCTTCATGTCTCCAACGACCCGGCCGGAGAGATCCCCCACGAAGACCGGAACCAGTCCGTTGCCGGCACAGTTCGTGTTCGGGCCGGCGACGTAGTTGGGGATGCCGTGAGACTTCTCGCTCGAGGGCTCCGCCGTACCCAGTGTCAGAAACGTGCCGTCTATCAGCTGATCCTGCTCGCCGAAGCTGTTCGCTCCGTCCATGAAGAGGGTCGTCGCCACCGGCTTGGGCTTCTTCTTTTTCTTCTTCTTCGCTGCCTCCGCTGGAAGGCCGACGGCTCCGGCCAGGAGACCGGCCACGAGCCCAATGACTATGAGTCTTTTCATGCTGGGAACCTCCCTCTGCCACACCGTCTTGCTATGTGACTTCTGTGCCCGGCCGGAGATTCCTCTTTGCCCGAGTTCGTCCCGTTTTGGGGTGCTTGGTCTGGTTCGGCCGTCAGGGGGCCGGAATGCCAGCCTCGGCGAGAGCCGAAACCAGCTCCTCTGGAAGCGGATCGGCGACCTCGACCGTGCGGCCGTCGTCGGGATGGGGGAACGCCAGCCGCCACGCATGGAGGAAGGGACGCTGCAGGCCGAGGCGTCGCGCGAGATCTCCCCCTCCCCCGTAGGCCCGGTCGCCGATCACCGGGTGGCCGAGGTGGGAGAGGTGGACTCGGACCTGGTGGGTCCGACCGCTCTCGAGCGAAACGTCGAGCAGCGCGCAGTCGCTCGCGTCGCCGAGCACCCGGTAGTGGGTCACCGCCGGGCGCCCGTCGGGGACCACCGCCATCAGCCAGCGCCGCGCCGGATGCCGTCCCACGGAGGCGTCGATCGTCCCCCTGGCCGCCGCCGGTACCCCGCGCACGAGGGCGAGGTAGCGGCGGCCGACCCGCCGCTCCTTGAGGGCCCGGGCGAGCTTCGCGTGGGCGTCGTCGTCGCGCGCCACAAGCAGAAGGCCCGACGTGTCCTTGTCGAGCCGGTGGACGATGCCGGGCCGCTCGGTCCCGGCCCCCGACAACGGCCCCCCGAGAGCCAGCAGGGCGTTCACGAGCGTCCCCGCCCTCTGCCCGGCGGCGGGATGGGTGACGAGCCCGGCGGGTTTGCTCACCACGAGCACGCGCTCGTCCTCGTAGCGCACGACGATCGGGATCGCCTCGGGCTCCGGGGGGCGCTCCTCGGGCGCGACCACCTCGCCGGCGACGACGTCGCCCTCGGACAGGCGATAGCTCGGCTTGGCCGTCGCCCCCGACACGGTCACCGCCCCGGCTTTAAGCGCGTCCCGGGCGACCCGGCGGGCGACCCCGGCCCGGGCGGCGACGACGACGTCGGCCCGCTCCCCGACCTCGTGGGGGGCCGGCGTGAACCGGATCAAGCGCTCTCCTCGGGCTCCTCGGATTCCTTGTGCCGGGCGCCGAGGATCAGGAGCAGCGCGGCCCCGACGACGATGGCGCTGTCGGCGAGGTTGAAGACCGGCCATACGTGCAGATCGACGAAGTCGACCACCCTGCCGTCGAAGTCACGGAACAGGCGGTCGTAGAGGTTCCCGAGCCCTCCGCCGAGCACCATGCCGAGCGGCACCGTCCATGAGTGGTTCTCGAGACGCCGCACCATCATGAGGATCACCGCTACCACGACGATCGTGGCAATAAGAAAGAAGCCCGGAAGGCCCGGCAGGAGCCCGAATGCACCTCCGGCGTTGAAGGTCAGGTTCAGCGACACCGCCCCTTCGATGATGTCGATCGGACCGTCCATGAGGTGGTCGAGCGCGAGCTGCTTGGTGACCTGATCGAGCACGGCGACGACGACCCCGACCCCGAGCAAGGTCAGGTAGGCGCGCGCGAGCCGGATCCCGGACATGGCCTCAGGTTCGCAGGTTTTCGAGGCTCAGCGGGCCCGCTCTTCGCGGCGCTTGCAGTCCATGCACAGGAGCGCGTGCGGGAGGGCCTTGAGCCGGGGGGCATCGATCGGCTGACCGCAGCGCTCGCAGATCCCGTAGGTGCCGTCCTCTATGCGTCTCAGCGCGCGCTCGATCTGGTCGATGAGGTCCCGGATGTTGTTGCGGAGGGAGAGGTCACGTTCCCGCTCGAAAGTCGCGGTTCCCGCATCGGCGAAGTCCTCGTCGAGACCCACCTCGCCGGTCATGTCCGACTGGGTGTCCCCGAACGAGTCTTCCTCGAGCTCCCGCTGACGCTCGCGCAGGTCGACGAGCTCCTCGTTGAGCTGTTCGGTGATGGAGGCGAGGGCCTTGGCGTCGAGCTTCGCCCGGCGCGGTGCGCGGGGTCTGGGAGCCGGACGGGGCGCCGGCTTCCTGACCGCGGCCGGCTTGCGCGCGGTCGTCTTCTTCGCCGGGGCCGCCGCCTTCGTGGTTTTCTTCCGGTTCGTCTTCTTCGCGGTCTTCTTGGCCGCAGGCTTCTCGCGGGCCGAGGACTTGGGCGCGGACTTCTTCGAGGTCGCCTTGCTCGCGGTCTTCTTGCGCGCGGTCGTCTTCCTGGCCCTTGAGGCCGCCGTCGGCTTCTTCTTAGTGGTCTTCTTCCGGGCCGGCTTCTTGGCGTTTTTCTTGCCGGTCGGCTTCTTGGCCGGGCTCATGGGCGCGGGACGATAACACACGGTCCAGGCGTGTCACGACCTCTTCTTGGGGGATTCCGGTGACCGCGATCCGCTTGCGACGGCTCGAGTGTCCCCCCACCACGACGACGCCCGACCGAGGCAAGTCGAGCACCTCCGCGAGGAGCTCTTCGACCGCCCGATTCGCCCGGTCGTCGGTCGGGGGCGCCTTGACCTTGAGCTTGAGGGCCGTGCCGTGAATCCCCACCACGGCGGTTCGCGCGGCGCGCGCCTGCACGAACGCGTCGATCAGCACGCGGTCTTTCGATCGGGTCACGAACGGGAGCGGTCCCACGGTGCGCTCACGCTACCCTTTGCTCATGCCCGAGGCCCTGTACCGCCCGGTCGATCCGCACGTCTCCTTCCCGGAGATGGAGCAGCGCGTCCTCGAGCGGTGGCTCGCCGAAGCTGTCTTCAGGCGGTCGCTGGAGGCGCGTCGGGAACGCCCGGAGTGGGTCTTCTACGAGGGCCCTCCGACCGCCAACGCCAAACCGGGCGTCCACCACGTCGAGGCGCGGGCGTTCAAGGACATCTTCTGCCGCTTCCAGGCGATGCGCGGTCACTACGTCCACCGCAAGGGGGGGTGGGACTGCCACGGCCTCCCGGTCGAAGTCGAGGTCGAGAAGGAGCTCGGGATCACCAACAAGCGCGAGATCGAGGAGCGCGTCGGCATCGCCGAGTTCGTCGAGCGCTGCCGGGCCTCGGTCAAGCGCTACGTCGACGAGTGGGAGAAGCTGAGCGACCGCATGGGGTTCTGGGTCGACCTCGACGACGCCTACTGGACGATGGATTCGACCTACGTCGAGACGGTGTGGTGGCTGCTCAAACAGATCTGGGACAAGGGCCTGCTCGAGGAGGACTTCAAGGTCGTTCCCTACTGCCCCCGCTGCGAGACCGCGCTCAGCAACCACGAGCAGCACCAGACCGATGCCTACCAGATGGTGTCCGACCCGTCGGTGTACGTGCGCTTCCCCCTCGTCGACGAGCCCGACACCGCGCTTCTGGTGTGGACGACGACCCCGTGGACGCTGCTCGCCAATCTCGCCGCGGCCGTCCGCGAGGACGTCGCCTACGTCAAGATCGCCGATCCCGGGCTCGAGGGCCATAATCTCGTCCTGGCGCGCGACCGGCTCGAGCCCCTCTTTGGGGAAGGCGTCGAGGTCCTCGCCACCATGACCGGCGCCGATCTCCTCGACCGCCGCTACGAACCCCCGTTTCCGTTCGTCCAATCGGGTGAGAGGGGCCACACCGTGCGAGCCGGGGACTTCGTCACTACCGAAGACGGCTCCGGGATCGTTCACCTCGCGCCCTACGGCGAGGACGACATCATGGTCGCGCGGCGCGACGACCTTCCGGTGGTGCAGATGATCGACGCCTCCGGCCGGGTGATCGAGCGGGGGGCCGAGTTCGCCGGGATGTGGTTCAAGGACGCCGACCCGCTGATCGTGCAGGAGCTCGAAGAGCGCGGACGCCTCCTGCGCTCGGAGACGTACGAGCACTCCTACCCCCACTGCTGGCGGTGCCGGACGCCGCTCCTCTATTACGCCCGCAAGGACTGGTACATCCGGACCTCGCAGATCCGCGCGCAGCTCCAGGCGAGCAACGAGGAGACCAACTGGCAACCGCCCGGCATCAAACACGGCAGGTTCGGCGACTGGCTCGCCAACAACGTCGACTGGTCGCTGTCGCGCGACCGCTACTGGGGGACGCCCCTTCCCATCTGGCGCTGCCCCGAGGGGCACACCACCTGTGTCGGGTCCTTCGCAGAGCTCTCCGAGCTCGCCGGCAGGGATCTCGGCACGCTCGATCCCCACCGGCCGTGGGTCGACGAGATTGCGTTCGGGTGCCCGGAATGCGGCACCCAGGCGCGCCGCGTCCGTTACGTGATCGACGCGTGGTTCGACTCCGGGTCCATGCCCTTCGCGCAGTGGCACTATCCGTTCGAGAACACCGACGTCTTCGATCGGCGCTTCCCCGCGGATTTCATCTCCGAGGCAATCGATCAGACGCGCGGGTGGTTCTACACGCTGCTGGCGATCGCAACGCTCGTGCGCGGTGAAAACTCGTTCCGCAACGTCGTCTGCCTCGGCCACATCGTCGACGCCGAGGGACGCAAGATGAGCAAGTCGCTGGGCAACGTCATCGATCCGTGGACGATCTTCGGCGTGCAGGGAGCCGACGTGCTGCGCTGGTATCTCTTCACCGGTGGCTCTCCGTGGGCGCCGCGCCGGGTGTCGATCGATGTGCTGCAGGAAACCCTGCGCAAGTACCTCATGACCTTGTGGAACACCTATTCGTTCTGGGTCACCTACGCGTCGCTCGAGGGCTTTGACCCTTTGGCCGAGTCAATCCCGGTGAAGGATCGGCCCGAGATGGATCGCTGGATCCTCGCCGAGCTCGACGACACCGTCCGCGTCGTCACCGATGGACTCGAGTCGTTCGACTCGACGACCGGGGGCCGAAGGATCGAGCAGTTCGTGGACGATCTGTCGAACTGGTACGTCCGGCGGTCCCGCCGGCGCTTTTGGCGATCGAGGGAGGAGGCCGACACGCGCGCCGGCTTCCTGACTTTGTGGGAGTGTCTCGTCGCCGTCGCGCAACTGAGCGCGCCCTACACGCCGTTCGTCGCCGATGAGATCTACACCAATCTGACCTCGACCGATCCCAACGCGCCCGGCTCGGTCCACCTGTCGGACTGGCCCGAGCCGGACGACGCTCGGCCCAACGACGACCTCCGCAAGCGCATGAGGCTCGCCCGGCGGCTGGTGACCCTGGGGCGTGCCGCGCGCACCGATGCGAAGGTTCGAGTTCGTCAGCCGCTTCAGCGCGCCCTGGTCGTCCTGCCGGGGGCCGAGAGGGCCGACGCCGCCTCGCTGTCTTCTCTCATGGCCGACGAGCTCAACGTCAAGGAGGTCGAGATCGCGCGCGGCCTCGAGGAATTGGTGACCTACTCTCTCAAGCCCAACTTCAAGACGCTCGGCCCCCGTTTCGGCGCGCGAGTCAGAGACCTCGCCGCGGCACTCGATCAGACCGACGCCCACGCGTTCGTATCGGAGCTCGAGTCGGCGGGCGCGGCGAGGGTGACGGTGGACGGCGAAGAGGTGTCGCTGGGCATCGACGACGTCGACGTGCGCGTCGAGGGGCGCACCGGCTTCCAGCTCGCGCAGGATGGCCCCTACGGAGTGGCGCTCGACCTCGATCTCACCGACGATCTCGTCGCGGAGGGCATTGCCCGCGAGGTCGTGCGCGCGGTCCAGGACCTGCGCAAGGCGAGTGGGCTCGCGGTCGAGGACCGCATCGAGCTGTGGCTCGCGGCCTCCAACGAGCGAGCCCGCGCCGCGCTCGAAGCGCACTCCGACTACGTCGCGGCCGAGGTCCTCGCCACCGGTCTATCCGTCGACGAACAGCGGCCCGCCGATGCGGCCACCGGAGACGTCGACGTCGAAGACGGCACGATCTCGATTGCCATCCGCCGCAACCTGACGGCAGCGGACAAACCTTAGGGCTTGCACACCCCGCACGGCTCGTAGGCGCGGCGGCGCGCTGCCGACTTCGACATGCGCTCGCCCCCCTTCGACTTGGCGTAGCGGCAGTCGAGGCGATGGAACTTCTTTCGCTCCGGAATCGCGACGACCTCGCCGTCGGGAAGGTTGCGCTGGCGTCGGGTCGGGGCGGGCGTCTCGGGGCGAGTCGACGCCGCAGGGGAGAATCCGCCGACCTGCGTGGCGACCCCGCCCGGCGAGTTCGCAGCGGGCTCCTGGGGGGCCCCCGCCGACGCTTCCTCGACCTCGGCCCGGCTGCGGTTATAGGCAAGGGCGAGCAAGACCGCGGCCCCGACGCTCGCCGCAATAGACGTCCAGATCAGCGACTCGTCCGATGTCACCCACCCGAACGCGAGCGCGATCGCGGAGCCGGCGATGAGCAGGATGGACCCGCCGATGAGCAGGGTCACGGATCAGCCCTCGTCGCGCCAGAACAACCCGCGCACGCTGCGCCGAGTGGTCGGTGCAGGTTCTTCGGCATCTTCGACTCGCACCACTCCCGGCCCCCGGTCGGATGTGGGCCGGCTTTCGGCCGGCGCGTCCTTACTCTCCGACGGCTCTGGAGCGGGGGTCGGGTGGGGCGCCCCACGCTGCGCGCCGGGACCGCGTGCCGAAGGACCGGCCACCTTTGGAGGCGTTTGCTCCGGGAGAGTCTGGAGAGCTCTGAGCTGTTGCTCCAAGAAACTCTTCAGCCGCGTCCTGAGATCTTGTTCGTACGCACGCAGTCGCTCGATGGCGGAATCGATCTCGCGCTTCCGAGTCGCGAAATCGCGCTCCTGCTCGGTCGACTTCCGCCGCATCTCGGCCTCGGCTTGGGACGCGCGCGTGCGCGTCTCTTCCGACGCACGACGCGCTCGCTCCTCGGCTTCGCCGATGAGCTGCTCGGCCTTCGCTTTGGCTTTGCCGATCGCCTCCTCGGCCGCCTGCTGCGCGGTGACGAGCGTCTTCTTGAGCATCTCCTCGGCCTCGCGGCTCGTCGCGACGGTTTGATCGAGCTCGCGCATCCGCTGATGGAGCGAGAGATTCTCACGCTGGACGCGATCGAGGACTTCGGCGACGCGGTCGAGGAAATCGTCGACTTCCTCCTGGTTGTATCCCCTCCACGCGTCGTGGAACTGCTTATCGTGGATATGGCGCGCGCTTAGATCCATGAATCAAGTATCTCAGACGAGCCGCACGCCTGGGCGGTTATCAGACCAATGCGCTACAGATCAGCTGAATCCCGATGAAGACGACCAGCGGTGAAAGATCGAGCCCGCCGACCGGCGGGATGTACCTGCGCACGAAACCCAGCACCGGCTCGGTGAGGTCATAGATGACCCGGATCCCTGCGGACAGGTAAGAGGGAGGCGACCAGAACATCGTCACCCACGACAGGATGATGCGCGCGAATAGGACGAATGAGTAGAGATATAAGAGCTGGCAAATGAGCCCCATCAGGCCTGATTGAAGAAGCCGCGCTCTTCGAGAAAGCGCTGGCGCTCCTCCGCCGAGACTTCGACCCCTTGGGGAGTGATGAGGTACACGTGATCGGCGACGCGCTTGATCTTTCCGTGCAGCCCGTAGGCGAGCCCGCTGGCAAAATCGATCAGTCGCTGCCTGAGATCCACGTCCACCGAGTTGAGGTCGACGAGCACCGAATAGCCCTCTCGGAACTTGTCACCGACCTCCTGGGCATCGTTGAAGACGCCGGGATGGACGAGGTGGAAGCGCGCCGACGGAACCGTCGGCATGGCATGGACGACGGCGTCCCTCTGCTGCCGGGCGGGAGCCTCCTCTTCGGCCCGCCGGGCCGGGCGCCGTCGTGCCGGCTCCTCGTATTCGTCGTAGCCGTATCCCTCGAGCTCCTCGTCCTCCTCGGCGAGTCCGAGATAGACGAGCGTCTTCCTCCACATCCCTGCCATGGGCGACAGGATATCTTGCGTCTCCCCGTGAGGAGCGTCTATCCGGTCCGAGACCCGAAGATCGCTTCGCCTATGCGAACGAGCGTGGCGCCCTCTTCGACCGCGATCTCGAGATCGCGGCTCATTCCCATCGACAGCTCGGTCGTTCCGGGAACGTCGCGCGCCACGATATCGAGCAACTCTCGCAGGCGCGCGTAGTGCGGCCTGGAGTCCTCCGGGTCGCGGGGATATGGGGGCATGGTCATGAGTCCTCTGACCTCGATTCCGTCGAGCGCGGCGACCTTCTCGGCGAGGGCCGCTGCCTGCTCCGGGCCCGCCCCTTCTTTGCCGCCCTCCCCGGCGACGTTGACCTGGATGAGCACGTCTTGAACGGTCCCCGCGGCTCGGGTCCGGCGGGCGATCGCCTCGGCGAGCCCGAAGCGATCGACCGAGTGGACGAGCGCCGCAGAGCCGACCACGTGACGGACCTTGTTGGTCTGCAGGTGTCCGACGAAGTGCCATCTCACGCGGTCGCCGACGATCGCGACCTTCTGCCGCAGCTCCTGGGCCCGGTTCTCGCCGAAGTCGTGGATCCCGGCTTCGAGTCCCTCGATGATCGCGTCGGTGCCGAAGGTCTTCGACACCGCGACGAGGATGACCTCGTTTGGGTCCCGCCCGGCGCGCGCCGCCGCCCCCGCGATGCGCTCGCGGACTTCGGCGAGCCGCTCGGCGATGGTCACGATTCCTCCAGGAGCGTGGCGAACGCGCCCTGGCGTCCGGTCGTTCCGTCCCGGCGGTGAGAGAAGAAAGAGGAGGCGTCGCAGCCGGTGCACTCCTCGCTCGCCGCGATGTGCTGGACTCCCGCGCGCCGGAGCGCGACCACCGTGGCGCGTCCGATGTCGACGCGGTCGTCGCCCGCGGTGGGCAGACCCTTCGAGCCGAACGCTTCGACGACCTCGGGCCCGACCTCGTAGCAGCACGCGTGGATGCAGGGCCCGACCCACGCGGCGCGTGGCCGGCCGACCGCTTCGGTCCCGGCGACGACGACCCCGGCGACGAGCCCTCGCCATCCGGCGTGCACGACCGCCAGGCCTTCATCACCCCAGACGATCGCCGGCGCGCAGTCGGCGGTGAGGATCCCGAGTACCGCCCCCGGGCCGCGCGTCGCCAGCACATCGCCCTCGCCGACGATCCCGGCGTCGCCCGGACCGACTTCGAGGGCGT
>JBOGXF010000054.1:0-16068 GCA_050694275.1 Actinomycetota bacterium
TCGAACAAGTGCCCTTTCTGACGAGGAAATGGTTCGCTTTGGTCAGCACCATTCTCCCTGGTCAGGGGGCATTTGTCGCGTCAATCGACGCGCGCGTTTCAGCTTTTCGTCGGTGGATCCGGGCTAAGACAGAAACGGGCCAAGATACTCGAGGGCCTCGCGAGGCACCCGCGCAACGAGGTGGGTTCCCGCCTCGTCGTAGGTCTCCTCGAGGACTTCGCCCTCGTCGTGCACCCGGGCCACGACCTCCCCACGGTCGAACGGAACTTCGATCTTCACCTCGACTCGCAGCCTCGACAGTTCATCGCCCAGCCGCTCGAGCAGCCCGTCGATCCCCTCACCGGTGGTGGCGGAGCAGAGCACCGCATCGGAAAAGCGTCCGGTCAGCTTGTCTCTCTCGACTTCCGACAAGAGATCCACCTTGTTAAGGGCGAGAACCGTGGGTTTGTCGCGCGCGCCTATCTCCGAAAGAACGGATTCCACCGCGGTGATCTGCCGGTCGGGGTCCCGGCCCGCGTCGACCATGTGCAGCAACAGCGACGCTTCGGTCACTTCCTCGAGGGTCGACCGGAACGCCTCGACGAGCTGGTGCGGCAGCTTGCGCACGAAGCCGACGGTGTCGGTCAGCAACACCCTGCGTCCGGTCGGAAGCTCGAGGCGTCTCGTCGTCGGGTCCAGCGTCGAGAAAAGCTGATCCTGAACGAGCACTCCGGCAGACGTCAGATGCTTGAGCAGGGTCGACTTGCCGGCGTTGGTGTAGCCGACGAGCGCGATCACCGGGGCCCCCGTGCGGGTTCGCTGCTTCCGCTTCAGCCGGCGAGTCCGCTCGAGATCCTCGAGGTCTTTCTTGACGCGCCGGATCCGGCGCAGGATGGCCCGACGCTCCGCTTCGAGCTGGGTCTCGCCCGGCCCCCTGGTTCCGATCCCGGCCCCGAGTCGAGACAGGACGTCTCCCCATCCCCGCAACCGCGGGAGCCGGTAGTTGAGCTGCGCCAGCTCCACTTGCAGCTTTCCCTCGGCGCTGCGCGCGTGCTGGGCGAAGATGTCGAGGATGAGTCCCGTGCGATCGATGATCTTGAGCCCGCGTTCGGCGAGCGGGTTGACTCCGGCCATGTCCTCGAGATTCCGACCCTGGGCCGGGGTCAGCTCGTCGTCGAAGATGAGCGCGTCCGCTCCGAGGGCGTTGGCCAGGTCGACGATCTCCTTCGCCTTCCCCTTGCCCAAATACGTTGCGGGGTCGGGCGCGTCGCGTCGCTGCACGGTCCGATCGACGGTGTCGGCACCTGCGGTGTCGGCGAGGGCCTCGAGCTCCTCGAGCGACCACTCGGCGTCCTCGACCGTGTAATCGCCGAACGCGGCCGCGACGATCACGGCCAGTTCGCGTTCCGGCCGCGTGTCGTAACCCACTGATCGAGGACTCAGGTGATCCTCCGCAGCCGCTCGACGCCCTCTTCGAGTCGATCGTCGGACAGCGTGA
Source organism: Actinomycetota bacterium (assembly GCA_050694275.1). Lineage (GTDB taxonomy): Bacteria > Actinomycetota > CADDZG01 > CADDZG01 > WHSQ01 > JBOGXF01. Next base: position 1,478 of record JBOGXF010000054.1, read on the forward strand.
GCGAGAAACGGACGAAGCCCTCGCCCGACGGACCGTAGCCGTTGCCCGGTGCGACCACGACACCGGCCGATTCGAGCAGGTGGGTCGTGAACGATTCCGAGGTGTGCCCGTTCGGGACCGGTGCCCACACGTAGATCGATCCCCGCGGCGGCTCGACGACGATCCCCATCGACTTCAGGCCGTCACACAACAGGTCCCGCCGGGCCCGGTAACGTTCGACGCATTCTCTGAGGTAGTCCTGCGGGCCCTCGAGTGCGGCGATGCCGGCGTGCTGGATCGCGTCGAAGACGCCCGAGTCGATGTTCGTCTTGAGCCGCTTGATCGCCTCGATCGCGACGGGAGCGCCTGCGACCCACCCGATGCGCCATCCGGTCATGTTGAAAGTCTTCGACAGCGAATGAAACTCGATGGTGCATTCCTTGGCCCCCTTCACTTCGAGCGCGCTCGGAGCGACGTACCCGTCGTAAGTGATCTCCGTGTATGCGGCGTCGTGAGCGAGGAGCAGATCGTGCTCGAGACAGTAGTCGACCGCGCGCCGGAAGAAGTCGGGCTCGACGCACGCCCCGGTCGGGTTGGATGGGTAGTTGAGCCACAGGAGCTTGGCTTTGGCCGCGACGTCTGAAGGGATCGCATCGAGATCGGGCACGAAGCCGTTCTCGACCAGGAGCGGCATCCCCACCGGAGTCCCATGGGTAAGGATCGTCCCGGTCTCGTAGACCGGATAGCCCGGATCGGGGACGAAGGCGACGTCGCCGGGATCCACGAACGCGACCGGCAGATGGAAGATCCCCTCTTTGGATCCGACCAGCGGCTGCACCTCGGTGTCCGGGTCGAGGGCGACGCCGAACCGACGCCGGTACCAGCTCGCGATCGCGGCGCGAAAGGTCGGCATGCCGGTGTAGGACGGGTAGCGATGGGTCGCCGGATCGCGCGCCGCCTCGGCGAGGGCCTCGATCACGTGAGGCGGTGAGGGAAGGTCCGGATCCCCGACTCCGAACGAGATGATGTCGGCACCGCGCGCCTCGGCCTCGGCGATCTTGCGATCGATCTCGGCGAACAGGTACGGGGGGAGGTTGTCGATGCGCCTGGCGGTTCTCACGACAGGCCCTTCAAGTCCACTTCCCCCTCGAAGGACTTGGCCACCGGGCCGGTCATCAAGACCGGCGCATCGTGCTCGAGCGATCCCGCCCACTTGACTTCGAGCTCGCCTCCCGGAAGCGCGACGGTCACCCTCTCGTCGACGCCGCGCAGCAATCGGGCGGCGACCGCGGCGGCGCACGCTCCCGTTCCGCAGGCGAGGGTCTCGCCCGAGCCCCGTTCCCACACCCGCATGCGGATGCGAGAAGGAGATTCGACGGCGACGAACTCGGCGTTGGCCTTGTTCGGAAACATGTCGTGATGCTCGATGTAGGAGCCGATGCGGGGCACGTCGACGTCATCGGGCTCGTCCACGAAGACGACCGCGTGAGGGTTCCCGAGCGACAGACACGCGAGATCGAGGCGATCCTCGAAGTCGGGGGGCAGCATCACGTGCTCTCGCATCCCGTCCTCGCGCTCTGATACGAGCGGGATGTCGGCCGGCTTGAAGATCGGTGCGCCCATGTCCACCCGCACCCGGCCGTCGTCGACGATCTCGACGACCTTGATGCCGGCGCGGGTGCCGACCTTGAGCTCGGACGAGGCGGTCATGCCGCGCTCCCGCGCAAAGACGGCGAGGCAGCGGATGCCGTTGCCGCACATCTCCCCGACCGAGCCGTCGGAGTTGAGATAGTCCATGAACAGCTCGGCCCCATCCTCGCCGGGCGCGACCCGGATGATCCCATCCGCCCCGATCCCGAACCGGCGCTCGCACAGCCTTCGCACCTGGGCGGGGCTAATCCGCAGATCGTCCTCGGGGTCGGCGATCATGATGAAGTCGTTGCCGATGCCATGATACTTGGCGAATTCCATGGTCATTACGGTAACTCCAAAGATGCTCGGAAGTGCGCCACCAATCGCTCGCCGAGACCAGCCTCCGCGGCGTTGAACCACACCACGCGCGGATCGGCTCGGAACCACGATTCCTGACGCCGGGCAAAACGCTTGGTCGCCTTTACGATCTCGCCTCCGATCTGCTCGGGAGTTGCCCCCGGTGGAGCTTCGACCACCTGCTTATATCCGAGGGCCTGGCGAGCGGTCGCGCTCATCCCGGCGTCCTTCAACGACTCGACTTCCTCGAGGAGGCCTTCATCGAGCATCGCGGCCACGCGCGCCTCTATGCGAGCAAACAGATCGGGCCGCGCTCTCGTCAGACCGATAACGGTCAACGCGTAGATGCTCTCGTATCGCTCCCACGTGTCGTTCTCCGAGAACGGCCGGCCGGTGAGCTCGACGACCTCGAGTGCCCGCACGATGCGACGGGCGTTCTGCGGCTCGATGCGCTCGGCGGCCACCGGGTCGGCTTTCCGAAGACGCTCGTGCAGGGCCGGCGCGCCCTCGCTCTCGATCTCGTCCTCGAGTCTGGCCCGCACCTCGGCCGAGCGCGGGGGAAACCGAAGATCGTCCACGACCGCGCGGAAATAGAGACCCGAGCCCCCCACCAGCAACGGAACCCGCCCCCGGCTCGTGATGTCTTCGACGGCGGCGCGGGCGAGCGTCTGGAACTCCTGCACGCTGAGGACGCGCTCCGGCTCGAAGAGATCGAGCAGATGATGCGGTACCCGGTCGGTGATCTCCGGAGGGGGCGTCGCCGTCCCGATGTTCATGCCCTTGTAGATCTGCATCGAGTCCACCGAGACGATCTCGGCGCCGATCCTGGTGGCCACCTCGAGGGCGACGTCGGTCTTGCCGACGGCAGTGGGTCCGACTATCGCCCCTACCTTCATTCCGGCGTCCCTGCCGCGGCCGTGCGCGCCACGAGATAGCCGACGCCGAACGGGTGCTCGTGGGCCATCACCTCCGCCTTGGTTCCCGCAAACACCCGGCCGAACGCGGTCAGCGGTCCCGCTCCACACGATCCCGCGCCGGTCCCGAGCTCCGGCGCGAGCTCAGCGAGTCCGGCGAGGTCGGTCTCGCACGCGAGCACCGCGCTTCGTTCCAGAGGCTCCGCTCCCGGCAGAACGGGGAACGGCGCGCGCGGGCCGATCCCGCTCGACAGGTTGGCGCTGGCGATGAACGCAACCCGGCGCGTCTCCGACATCGACGACAGCGCCGCTGCGAGATCGTTACCCGCGCGCGCTGCGTCTTCTGCCGTCAGCTTCTCCCCCACGCTCGCGACGACGACCGGCACCCGCGGGGACAGGATCAGTATCGGCACCAGCGCGCCGTGATCGACGGGCTCGTCGATGATCGGCACGCCCCACGCCGCGGTCAGCTCATCTCGAAAAACCGCGTCGGTCGCACACTCGAGCGATATCCCGAAGACGCCAAAGCCATCGAGGCTCCCCTTCACGTCTTCGTAGACGCCGGTGGCCGGACCGTGAGGGGTCACCAGCACGATCACATCGACCTCGTCGAACGACAGCGACCCGAGCGCGGAACGAATGGAGTCGGTTGCAGCAACATGACCCGGCGACACCTCGGGCAGCAGGACCGGCGCGTGGGGGGCGATCGCGCCGCGCAGCGTGCTCGTCAGCAGTCGCACCTAGACCCGGCGGACACCAGCGGCAGGGAGAGCGAACGACGCGGCCCCTCCGCTCGCCCCTCGACGAGCTCGCCATCGAGGTGGTGCGGGTGTGCCGCCGTGACGCGCACCGACCGGAAGGAACCCTCGCCGGCACCGTCCGATGGGAAATGGATCAGCTTGTTCGTTCTCGTGCGCCCGGTGAGCCGAGACGAGTCCTTCTTCGACGGACCCTCGACGATGATCTCCTCGGTGCGACCGACCATCGCCCGGTTCCTGTCGAAGGACATGCGCTCTTGCAGAGCGACGAGCCGCTCGAACCGATCCTGCACTACTTCCTTCGGAACCTGGTCGTCGTAGTCGGCGGCCTCCGTCAGCGGCCGGGGAGAGTACTGGAAGGTATAGGCCGCGTCGTAGCCGACCTCCTCGACCAGACTCATGGTCTCCTCGAAGTCCTCTTCGGTCTCTCCCGGAAAGCCGACGATGATGTCGGTCGTGATCGCCACGTCTTCGATCGCGTCGCGCACCATCGCGACCTTGTCGAGATAACGCTTACGTGTGTACGCGCGCTTCATACGCTTGAGCGTGCGATCCGAGCCCGCCTGGACCGGCAGGTGGATGTGCTCGCATACGGTCTGTAGCGAGGCCATCGCCTCGACCGTGTCGGCGCGAAAGTCCTTTGGGTGCGGGCTCGTGAACCGGATGCGCTCGAGGCCCTCCACCCCGTCGAGGACGTGCAGCAGCTTGGCGAACAGCGGCGTCCCGTCGAGATCACGCCCATAGGAATTGACGTTCTGACCCAGCAAGGTCACTTCGACCACGCCGTCCGCCACGAGACCCTCGACCTCGGCGGCGATCTCGCCGGTGCGGCGCGAGATCTCGCGACCGCGGACCGCCGGAACGATGCAGAACGTGCACGAGTTGTTGCAGCCGATCGAGATCGATACCCATGCGTGCCACGTCGACATGCGGCGCGTGGGGAGGGCAGACGGGAACATCTCGGTCTGTTCGAGGATCTCGAACGCCGGGCCGTCCTCGGACTCCTTCAACAGTCGCGGGAGGCTGGCGAGATTGTGCGTTCCCAGCACGACGTCGACGTAGGGCGCCTTCTGTTGGATGAGATGGCGATCCTTCTGGGCGAGGCATCCGCCGACGACGATGCGCAGTCCGGGCTTGCGGTCCTTGAGCGCCTTCATGTGGCCGAGGTTCCCGTAGAGGCGCGTATCGGCGTTCTCGCGCACGCAGCAAGTGTTGAACAGCACGACCCCGGCGTCCTCCGGCCGCTCCGCCCGGGCGTAGCCCTCAGCCTCGAGCATCCCGGCCATGCGCTCGGAGTCGTGCTCGTTCATCTGGCACCCGAAGGTGCGCATGTAATAGGTCTTCGGTTGAGCGCTCACCTCAGCCAGGTTACTTCGCGTAGGCGGTCTGCCTGAGCTCCCTGATGACCATGATCTTGATCTGCCCCGGGTACTGGAGCTCTTCCTGGACCTTCTTGGCGATGTCGCGGGCGATGATCTCGGCCTGCAGATCGTCGACGTTCTCGGGCTTGACCATGACGCGCACCTCGCGCCCGGCCTGCATCGCGTAGACCTTCTCGACGCCCGGGAACTCCATGGCGATCTGCTCGAGTCGCTCGAGTCGCTTGATGTACGTCTCGAGCGTCTCCCGCCGCGCTCCCGGGCGAGCCCCCGAGATCGCATCGGCGACGACGGTTACGACAGCTTCGATGGTGCGCTGCTCGACCTCGCCGTGATGAGCCTCGATCGCGTGGCACACCTCGGGCTTCTCTCCGAGCCGGCGGGCGATCTCGGCCCCGATGAGCGCGTGACTCCCCTCGACCTCGTGGGTCACGGCCTTGCCGATGTCATGGAGGAGCGTGCAACGCCGGGCGAGTTGGACGTCGGTCCCCAGCTCGCCGGCGATCATCCCGGCGACGTGCGCCGCCTCGACCACGTGACGCAGCACGTTCTGGCCGTAGGAGGTGCGGAACTTGAGCCGGCCGAGCACCCGCACCAGCTCGGGATGCATGTCCGTGATGCCGGTCTCGAGGACCGCCCACTCGCCCCCCTCGCGGATCTCGCGCTCGACCTCCTGTATCGACTTCGTGTGCATCTCCTCGATGCGGGCCGGCTGAATGCGCCCGTCGCCGATGAGCTTTTCGAGCGTTATCCGCGCCGACTCGCGGCGGATCGGATCGAAGCAGGACAGGACGACCGCCTCGGGCGTGTCGTCGATGATGAGGTTGGTCCCAGTCGCAGCCTCGAAGGCCCGGATGTTCCGCCCCTCACGTCCGATGATCCGTCCCTTCATGTCCTCGTTGGGAAGAGTCACCGTGGTGACGGTCGATTCGGTGGTCAGCTCGGAGGCGACCCGTTGCATGGCGATGGCGATGATCTTGCGGGCGCGCTTGTCGGCCTCCTCTCTGGCCTGGGCCTCGACGTCGCGCACGATGAGCATGGCGTCTCTCTTCGCCTCGTCCTCGATCTGCTCGATGAGGGCTTGCTTGGCGTCCTGCGAGGTCATGCTCGCGACCCTCTCGAGCTCGCTGCGGCTCCGCTCCACGAGGCGGTCGAGCTCGTCGCGAACGCGTGCGACCTCGGCCTCTCGCTGCTCGAGAGTCTCTTCCTTGCGGTCGAACGACGTCGCCCTCGAATCGAGCGCCGCCTCACGCTCGGAGATGCGGTTCTCCTTGCGCTCGATTTCCGACCCGCGCCCCTTGAGATCTGCCTCCGCCTCCTGGCGCATGCGGTGCAGCTCGTCCTTGGCCTCTAGGGCGGCCTCTCGTTTGGCGGCCTCGGCGTCGCGCTGTGCGTCGGAGAGGATGGTTCTGGCGCGCGCTTCAGCCGAGCCGACCTGCCTCTCTGCCATGGACTTCCTGACCACGAAGCCGATGCCCGTGCCCACGAGAAGGCCGAGGACGAGACCGATGATGATCTCCATCACTCGCTCCTTTCAATGACTCCCGGGCCGGCACGGCCGACTAGACCGGGCAGGCCCCGGCGCGAGACGACGAGCGAGTGTGGTCGGCTTACGGCAGCGGCAGGATCGCCGCACTGCCCTCCGAGAGGATGGGTCGAAAGCTACATCTGTCGCCGCGTAAGCGGCTCTTCTCGTTGACCAACCGGGACGTTTTCAAGATTCTCGCTGTCTCTCTCGTACCGTTTGGGGCGTATTTCCAGGCTGATTGTTAACTGTCGCTTCCCATGGTAGCCCCGTTGGAGACACAAAGGAACAACCTCAGTCCCAGCCCTCTGGGGGAAGGACCGCCCGGGTCGCCGCCTCGGCAACTTCCTCCTCGAACCCCCGCCGCAGCAGCATCCCTTGGATCCGCGCCGCCTGTAGAGCGAGCGGTAGTCCGCCGAGCCGGGCGAGGTGACGAGCGGCGAGCTCGGTGGCCCGACCCTCTTCCTCGATGGGGTCGAGCGCTTCGGCAGCGACGTCGGAGGGGACCCCCTTGGCCTCGAGCTCGGCAAGGAGCGCCACCCTCCCCCGCCTATGGGCTCGCTCCGCGATCCAGCGGCGGGCGAACTCGGCGTCGTCGACCAGCCGGAGCTGGCGCAGGCGCGCCATGGTCCGATCGATCGTGGCGAAGTCGAAGCCGGCCGAGCCGAGGGCGTCGCGCATCTCCCTCTCGCTGCGGGAACGCCGGGCGAGGAGGTGACCGGCCCGGTGCATTGCCTCCTTGCAGCGGCCCTCGGCATGAATCGCCTCGGCCCGCGACGCCGACGCCTGCATGATGGCCTCCCTTCTAGTCCTGCACGGCCTCGCTTTCTTCGAGGATCTCGTCCTCGTCCGACCCCAGCAATCCGAGTTTGTCCTTGATCTTGAGCTCGATCTCGGTCGCGATGTCGGGGTTCTCGGCGAGGAACGTCTTGGCGTTCTCGCGCCCCTGCCCGAGCTGATCGTCGCCGTAGATGAACCACGCGCCGGACTTGCGCACGATGTCGTGATCGATGGCGACGTCGAGCAGGCTGCCCTCCTTGGAGATGCCGGTCCCGTACTGGATATCGAACTCGGCCTTTTTGAAGGGAGCCGCCGACTTGTTCTTCACTACTTTGACCCGGACGCGGGCCCCGACGATCTCGGCGCCGTCCTTGAGCGAGTCGATGCGCCGAACGTCGAGCCGCACAGACGAATAGAACTTGAGGGCGCGCCCACCAGGGGTGGTCTCTGGTGAACCAAATTGGATGCCTATTTTTTCGCGCAATTGATTGATGAAGATCAGGATCGTCTTGGACCGGCTCACGCTTCCGGCGAGCTTTCGCAGCGCCTGGCTCATCAGCCGCGCCTGGAGGCCGACGTGGGTGTCTCCCATCTCGCCCTCAAGCTCGGCACGTGGGACGAGCGCGGCGACCGAGTCGATCACGATGACGTCCATCGCCCCGGAGCGCACGAGCGTGTCGGTGATCTCGAGGGCCTGCTCGCCGGTGTCGGGCTGAGACACCAGCAGGTTGTCGGTGTCGACGCCCAAGGCCTTGGCGTAAGCCGGGTCGAGCGCGTGCTCCGCGTCGATGAACGCGACAAGCCCGCCCGCCTTCTGGGCCTCGGCGATGACGTGCAATGCACAGGTAGTGTTGTGAGAGAGGACGCCGTTGGCGAGAAAGCTGTGCGTCTTAGGCAGGAACAGGTCGAAGGTGGGCTGCTCACCGGCATCCTCAACCGCCTCTACCCGCTCGTACGTGTAGCGTGCCTGTGCGAGCTCGCGCAGGTAGCCGAGGATCGAGCGACTCGTCGGAGAAAGCGTCGCCTCGCGCTCCGTCGCCCACTCCACTATGCGCGCAAGGCGTGAGCGAGAGCATTCGATATTGATGTCGGTACGGGTCAGGTCGTGGAACAGTCTGTCGAATGCTCTGTCTCCTCCCGCGTCATCTCGCAACGCCTTCAACAATCTCGCCAGGTTGGGAATGCTCTCGAAGCGCGGGTCGTGCCGCGAGCGCTTGAAGTTCGCATCTACCTGCGCCCGCCGCCGCGCCGAGCGGAATCCGATCTCGTCGAGGAAGCGATGAGCTGCGGCCGGGTTGATCGTGACGGTCCAGTAGTTCCGCTCGTACTTCGAGTTGTACTTCGGCGACACGGTGGCCGGAATCCCGAATCCGTACAACAGAAGCTGAACCTCGCGCGCCAGTTGTTCGGACGCGCTGGCGAGACCGATAGTCGAACTACCGTCGATCCAGCCATCGCCTTCGAACAGGGCCGAGAGGAACGCACGCTGGACCTTGTGGCCCCCCGTTCGGATGCAGTAAGGCACCTTCTTGCCATGGGCAGTGACGTACTCGAGGCCATAGCGTTCTGCGAGCTCGCTCCGCAGCGCCTTTCCGGATACGTGGTACTCCTTAGTGTCGTAACACCGAACCTTGGCCCCGAACAATCCTTGGACCAGAGACGTGAACTCTTCTCCGACCTCGGGATCCCAATTAGTGAAACCAATCCGCGATCGCTCCGATAGAGATCCCTCGGCGACCAGATAGCCCACGAAAACCGCCTCGTCTTCGCTGAGACCGTCGCCCTCCGCTGCCTCGACCGCGCCGAACGCAGCGGACACGATCGTGTTCCCTTCCTCGATCTCGCCCACCTCACGCCACACGATGAATCCGTCGTCGTTGACGACCCGCAGCGGATGGTTGTGCGTCGCAGTGATCGTGCGTCCAGACTTGAGGCGAATCCGAAGCACCGGCTTGCGATAATTGTGAGTCAGGGCCGCGACCTGCTCGAGCTCGCCGCGCTCGTTGACCGTTCGCACCCCCAGGTCGGTAACGTCGGTGACGCGCGATGAACAACTCGCTTTCTGGCCGCAGCGCTCGAACAGCTCGGCAACGGTCTCGAGCCCTCGGTCGGTCCACACATGCGTATCGGCGACTACACACTTTCCGCTGCCTTCTGGGCCGTAAAGCTCCACGATCCGGCCCCGGGGCAACCCGCCGACCCCCAGCGCGAGGTCGAGCGCGAGCGACCCGGTCGAGACGACCTCGACCCCCTGAGCCCCCCCGGTCTCGCCGAGGCGCATGATGGCGCCCTTGCCGTGCTGCTGCTCGATCTGCGCGATCGCCAGCTCGGCCGACGCGTCGCGGCCCTTCTGGTCGCGGCTCAGGTCCGTCACCGCAGCTCGATTCGATGTCCTTGCCACCTGGTGCCTCCCTTTCCGGCCCGCCGGGGCCTGTCCGGTTCCGCTACCGGTCACCCTAGAGAGGGGGTGTGACAATTATCGAACACACGTTCGAACCAGGGCCGGATTTCCCCCTAAATTACCCCGGCGTAGTTACCACGGTGTCATTCTACGCCCAATACCCTCCAAGCGAAAGGAGCCCGCGGGGGAAGGCGCGCCTCTCGGCTCGATTTCCGGAGGAAATCCCCTATTCGGCCTCGGCGAGCAGGGCGCGGACGTCGAGGGGGCCGGTCGACATCGCCAGCGAGCCGTCCGGGTTGAGCGGCCACTCGGACCGGTCGCGGTCGCGGTAGAGCTCGATCCCGTTGCCGTCGGGGTCGCGCAGATAGATCGCCTCGCTCACGCCGTGGTCGGACGCACCGTCGATGTGGACGTTCTTGTCGATCAGCCGCTTCAGCGCCCGCCCGAGCTCCTTGCGGGTCGGATAGAGGATCGCGAAGTGGTACAGGCCGGTCGTGTCCGGCGGAGGCGGGCCGCCGCCCTTGCTGTGCCACACGTTGAGGCCGATGTGGTGGTGATAGCCGCCGGCCGACATGAACACCGCGTCGGTGCCGTAGCGGGTGGTGACCTCGAAGCCGAACGCGTCGCGGTAGAACGCCTCGGCCCGCTCGATGTCGGACACCTTGAGATGGACGTGCCCGATGTGGACGTCGGGATGGATGCTCGTCACCTGGTGGACCCTCCTTGCTCGGTACGAGGTCAGCCAGATTAGCGTCGGTATCCGGGGCTAACCTGGACGACTACGGTGAACCCAGGTTGAGGCCAACCGATTCCCGGCAGGCGCGCGACATCCACAGCGCTATAGGGGCGAAATGTCGCGCGCCTCGCGTGACTTACGGTAGGCGCCTCCGGTTCAGCAGCGAGATCACGAGCGCGATGGCGCCCAGGCCGACGCCCGCGCCCCCAAGGATCGCGCCCATGTCGGAGTCGTCGTCCCCGTCGTCGTCTTCCTCGGCAGCAGGCGCGTCCTCCGCGAGCTGCTCACGGGCATCCGCGAGCGCCGCGAGCTCGCCCTGGTCCTCGTCCGCGCCGAGATCGATGACCTCGACCGTCCCCGCCGGCTCGTCGGCATCGGCAGGACCGATCCAGCGCACGACCTCGCCGGAGTCGTAGGTCTGGATCGCCGGGAACTCGAGGGTCCCGCCCTCGGGCATCGGGCCGACCGAGAACGGAAACACCTGAAACTCGCCCGGCTCGATCTCGCCACCGCTCCAGGTGACGGAGCCGACGACCTCGGTGATCTCCTCGCCGAACGCCTCGATCGGCTCGTCGAGCGTGGTCATCTCGATCCTGCGTTGCCATCCCGGAACGTCCTGGAATGACACCGACGCGAACACCGGTGGGAACTGAACCTCGACCCTGATCGTCGAGGCATCGTCTCGCTCGTTCGGCACCGACACGCCGAACTGAGAGAAGCCTCCGCCGGCGGCCTCGTTGGGCCTGATCGTCACGTGGGCGTGCGCCGGGAGCGCCACCAACACCCCCAGCGCGCACGCCGCGCCTATGACCGCGATTTTCTTTCGCATGAACAAACATCTCCTTTAGTCGCAGAGCTTGCAGAGTTGTCAGCTCACCACGACGGGAGGCCCCCGCAACCCCGCTCCCCCGGCGGCGGGAGAGGCGGGTGGACCGAGATGCTGAGTGACAAACGAGAGGGGTGGCGACCACGGGAGCGAAGCGGGGCGCCGCCGAGAGCCGCGCAGCCTGTCGATCGCGGCCCGGAACGCGACCAGCAGGCCGGCCCCCACTAGGGCCACCAGCGCCTGCAGCACGATCCCGATCAGGACGGCGGGTTCCTGAAGGACCTCCCACGGCCCAGTGCCGGTGAACGCGCGCTCGGTCACCTCGATCGCAACGAAGCCGAATACCTGGAGCGGCACGAGACGCGCGGCCGTCCGCCGGAACAAGCTCGTGGCCGTCGCGCGCCCGTCTGCGGAAAGAATCAGGCCACACAAGCCTGCGACCAGAGCGCCCACTGCCACCGGCACGAACGCGATCCAGTAGCCGTGCCCGGCGGTCGCATGCAGCACGGCTTCTCTCTGATGAGGATCGGGGACCGCCACCACATAGGCGAGAGCGTGGGCCGCGGCGGCACCGCCGAGGGCGAGCCCTCCGAGCCAGGCCCTCATCCGCAGATCGGTCGCGCGCAACGTCATCGGTTTACGGTCACCCCCACGCGGGTGCGCTCCTCGGTGAACCGGTCGAGGCGGACGACGACCTCGAGACTCCATTGTCCGGGCACCGAGAGCTGATTGCCCTGGACGACGAAGTGACCGGTGGCAAGCTTGCGGCCCTTACCGATTAGGGGGCCGATGTCCTGCTCGGGCATGCGGAACAGGACTCTCATCGCCCTCACCTCGACCGCCCGGCCCTCAGGGCTCGTCAGCGTGAGATGGACGAAGTTCTCCCCCACCTCGTTCGGATCGACGAGCACGTTCAGCTCGTTCTCGCCGAGGGCGACGTCGGTCACGAACGGTCCTTCGATGCCCGCGCTCACCCGCGCCGGGGCGAGGTTGACGAGCAGGGCGGTGACCGCCAGGACGACTGCGATGAGCGCGGTCTCAGCCCCCACGAGCCGCTTGAGCACCCCGAGGGGGCCGGGCCCGCCTCCCTCCGCGGCCCGCTTGATCCGCGGCGTGCTCCACCGGAAGTTGATCGCCCCGAGGGCGAGGAGCGGAACGAACACCGCCATCTTGGTGAGGAACACGATCCCGTAGGACGTGTCGGTCAGTCCCCTCAGCGCCCTGATCTCGACCCATCCCCTGTACGCGCCGCTCGCGACCAGGACCCCGACGGCGACGAGCGCTATCTGCGAGAACCGCCCGACCACCGGCGCGAGCACACGCGCGCGCTCTGTCTCATCGAGCCCGCGGGTCGCGGGGAAGGCCGCGGTCAGAAGGAGAGTGAGACCGCCGAGCCACACCGCGGCCCCCAGCATGTGCAGGAGGTCGGCGACGAGGTTGAGCGCGACCGGCGGCGTCGTGCCGGGGTGCCCGGCGAGCCCGGGGGTCATCAGCATCGCCGCGACGAGGATCCCTCCGGCGATCATGGCCCACCGCGGCACTGCGGCAATCGCACCCGCCGCTCCCGCGCTCGCGCGCGCCGGCGTATCGCGCAACACCGGGACGTCGCCCCGGGAGCGCGCCGCGAAGTAGACGCCGGCGAGGCCCCCCAGCAGGACGAGCCGGAGCAGGATCGCCTTGCCGAAGCGCGTGGTCAGCACCTCGCTCAGCACGGAGGGGGATGCCGCATCCGTCATCGGGAGGTCGCCGGCGACCGCGCCCTGAAGGATGTATGCGGCGACCGCGCTGAGAACCGCGGCGACAAAGGACCACCGTACGAGCCGGCGCCAGCGTCGCGAGAAGCCCGCCTCGATCTCCGGGGCGCGCGCCAGGCCGGCGCTCGACTGCCACACGAGCACGACGAACAGCGCCGCGCCGGCGAGCAGCAGCAGAGCGGCGAACGAGGCCCACCGCACGAAGCCGAACAGCACGGCTTCGGTGCCTCCGGCTCCCGCGGCCCCGCCGAGGATCTCTTCGGCGATGCCCTCGGATCGCGCGCCGGGGGTCTCGACGTGGAAGACGAAGGCCTCCTGGATGACGTGGGAATCGGCCGAGAGGACCCGCCAGGTGACCGTGTAGGTGCCGGGATCGAGGTTCTCCTCGAGCGGGACGGAGATCGCGTCGGGCCGGCCCTCGATGTGGCCGGCGTCCCCCGCGTCGACGCGACGAGCATTCGTGTCGTAGACGCGCACGGCACCGAATGCGATCTCGACCGGCTCGTTGAACCGCATGACGACGCGCTCGGGTGACGCTCGAACGACCTCGTCGATCGCAGGCTCTGTGCTCTCGACGATCGCGTGGGCGGACGCCGGGCCGGCGCCGGCCGCGACGAAGAAAAGAATCGACGCAACGCCGACGAGACACCGGCGAAAGGTCACGAAGCCGTCACCTCGACCCGTTCCATTACCCGAGGCTCGAACGACTGATGGTCGACGCCGACGAACTCAACCGTGAGGGTGTGATCTCCCGGCTCGAGCTCAAGCTCGGTCGCCGTCCCGGTGGGCATCTGCAGCAACTGTCCGTCGACGAACACGTGGATGTGGCCCACGACCTCGTCGCCGGTCGCCGAAGCCGGCTCGGTCGTCGCGCCCTGAAGCGACACTTCGACGTCGATCGGTTCGCCGGCCGGCACGTTTTCGCCGTCATCGGGGGACATAATCGCCATGCTCACGCCCAACGCTTCCGTCGGGCCCGGTGCGAACACGAAAGTTGCGGTCCCCATCGCGAGACCCAACACGAGGAGGGCCACGCTTCCCGACGTTTTGACGTTCTTGTTGAAGTAGAGGATCACCGCGAGCACGATGAGGGCGACCCCAATGATGAGGGTCTCGAAGTGGATCCCGCCTGCCGAACCTGCGTGTGCGAGAAGCAACGAACACGACCTCCCTTTACGAAGCGACGAGCGGCTGCGCGAGCAACCACAGGGTGGTGACGGTGAAGAAGCTCATGAGTCCGGTGAGTGCGTACTGGCTGCGCACTGCCGCGCGACGCGAGGTGCCCAAAGAGACCGCGATCCGGTGGGCGGAGAGGACGCCGAGGATGTGGCCCCCGACGATGATGACGATCTCCAGGAACCACACGAGCCGGGCCGAGGGAACGAAACCGCCGAAGGCATTCGCGGTCCCGAACAGGTTCCAGCCCAGCGCGAACGGATCCGACAGCTCGCGCACGAGTTGCGGGATACCGATGATCAGAAGCGGCGCATTGTGGGCGAGCACGTAAGCGATGGCGATCGGAATCAGCGACCACCCGAAGCGCCTCGAGA
>JBOGXF010000055.1:0-12988 GCA_050694275.1 Actinomycetota bacterium
CGGGCAGGGCCCGGCTCCCCACGGTCTTCACCTCTTTCTCACAACCGAGAAGGAGCTAACCTACCGACGGCGCAGGTGGGGCCAAATGAAACGATCACGGTGGGGCCACTGCAAGCTGGCGTTCCTACGAGGCTCGGTGGGAGGATCCGAAGCGGCGATTCGGGAAGGGCGACCTCGCCGCCGTCTCTACCGGATCACAGATACCGGTCGTGCGGCGGTCGCTTCGAGTGAACTGGCGAACCGCGCGCTGCGAATCTCGCCACGGCGAGCGTCCACATGAATCGGTACGGGTACGGGTCGCGGCTTGTGGAGTGGTGGGTCCGCCTCTATACGTTCGGCCTTGCACCTGAAGCCGCCTCCAAGCGGAGGGAAGAGTTGCGGGCCGACGTTTGGGACCAGGCGACGGCCGGTCATAGCGACCGGCAGATCCTGGCGCGGGCGATGCGCGGAGCCGGCGGAGATGTCGCGTGGCGTTGGCGCCATGGGATATTTCCGCCGTGGTTGCGCTTGCCGGTCCGTCTCGCGGCGACGGCACTGGTCCTTCTTGAGCTCGCCCTCATCCAACACGGGACCGGTCAGCACACCTTGATCGGAAACCTGGCGTATGGGGCGTGGTTCGCCTTCGCTTTTGCGGCCGCCGCGTCCGGTTTGATCGGGGTGTGGCGCTGCTTCCTTCGCTAGGGATGTTTGCACTATAGGAAGATAGCCTCCTGTAGTGGCACTTGCTGGTCGGCGAAACGGAAGGGCGATCATGAAGCTAAGGGTGTTTGCCGTGGGCTCACTCGTGTTGCTCGCTGCCTGCGGAAGCGATGGCGATGGTGCGGCACCGGATGGCGGGGGTCAAGAGCAGACTTTGGTTCAGAACGTAGTGGAAGTGGGCTTGACCGAGTACGCCTTCGGGATGCCCGACGACGTAACCGGTGGCGTCGTCACCTTCGAATTCGCCAACAAAGGATCTGAGCCCCACGAGATGGGGTTGGTAGGAATCGAAGGCGACCGGGGGCTCGAGGACGTCATGAAGGCGATCGAAAAGGGGGGATTCCCTCCGTGGGCCGAAGATCTCTCCGGGATCCCGGCAATCAGTTCTGGGATCGAGACCTCGATGACGCGCGAGCTGGACGAGGGCACCTACGCGTTCATGTGCTTCCTGCCAACTCCGGAAGGCGAGCCTCACGTGGCGCAAGGCATGGTGAGCGTGTTCGGGGTGACCGGTACGTCGGATGCAGACCTCCCCGAGCCCGACCTGCGTATCGCTGTCACCGACGATGGTTTCGAGGTTCCCGAGATCGAGGCCGGCACGTACACGGTTGAGCTCGCGAACGACGGAACGAAGCTCCACGAACTCGCGTTCATCTCGTTCGAGCCTGGTAAGGGGGAGAAGGACCTGGGCCGCTGGTTCAACAGCGGCTATGAGGGCGAAGCACCTGCCGTCTTCCCCGGCGGCGTGAAGG
The DNA here is from genome assembly GCA_050694275.1 of Actinomycetota bacterium. GTDB lineage: Bacteria > Actinomycetota > CADDZG01 > CADDZG01 > WHSQ01 > JBOGXF01. The sequence continues at coordinate 1,452 of JBOGXF010000055.1, forward strand.
CGATCCGGCCGGGCTCGTCGGTGATCGTGACCCTTAGGTTCGAGTCGGGACGCACCTACACGCTGGAAGATTTCGAGAATGATCTGCGAACAAGCATCGTGGTTGAGTAGAACGGCCGGTCACGCGGCCGCTGGATAGTCGCGATAAACATTGCCCGTCGCTTCACGATGGCCTGCGAAAACGCGATCTAGCACAGCGCTCGTCCGGGTCTAGACAACTGCTACAGAAGCTACGCACAGCAGAACGCGACCGAGCTAGCTGAATTGCTTAGGGAGGCAGGGGCCCCTGTGGCCGCACCCGCGTAGTCGCCCTATCATTGGCCCATGAAGCGAGCGGTTGCATACCTCAGCTATTACGCGGGACTCTCGCTCGGGCTTGGCGCGATGCTCGCTGCAGCACGCAGCGCTGAGACGTGGGAGTTTCTCCTCCTGCCGATCTATGGGCTGCCAATCTGGTGGATCGCAGCCGGAATCGGGATTCGATTGGGCGTTTACCCCTCGGAGTTCTTCCGGAAGCTGGCGACCGCCGCAGGGCTTATCGAGCCTCAGAAACCTGAGCCGGCGCCTTCATCTCAGGAGTAAGACCTTCCGAGTGATGCCTCCGACACCGAGTCCGGTGGGATGCCTGCACTCGTCGCGCATGGCGCATGATTCGGTGGGGAAACGTGCTCAATAGAGCCGCGCTGATCCTGCGCTACAAGCAGCCCTTCGTCGACTGGATCAATGCCGTCGATCCGTCTCCTGCCTCTCATACCCTTACCTTGAGCGACGTGGATAGCGAACGGACCGTGTATCTGGTCGAAGTTGAAGATGAGAATGAGCTTGCTCGGTGGCTCATCGGTAATCACCGAGAGGTGTTCGAACAGGAGTTATACGGCTGGTACACGGACCCCAAGCTCTGGCCGCGAGACCGTTCACTGAAGATTTTGCAGGAGTGGTGTTCATTCGAACTCCATACCGTCGTGATTGATACCGGTGAGTCTCCGCTCCAAGAAGACCATCTCTGACGCATCGCCCAAGAGGGCCTGTTGCAGGCACTAATTTCGTAGTACGATTCTCCAGTGGAGATCCTCCCTTCGAGCCGCCGGCACGGCATCGACGACGAGGACATCCAACACTGCATCGAGAACGCGCTGGTGATCGATGAGGTAGCAGAGGATCCGATCCGATATCTGGTTCTAGGCCCGGATCAGGCAGGCAATCTGCTGGAGCTTGTGGTCCTCGATCGACCTCAGGGACCTGCGGTGATCCACGCGATGAAGATGCGTCCGAAGTACCGCCACCTGCTGCCGGGGAGCGAATGAGATGCCAAGAGACCATGGGAAGTTGAAGGACGGAACGCCGGTCACCGACGAGATGGTCGAGAAGATGGCCGACGAGGCCGAACAGGGCTATGAGATCGACGAGGTCCGGCGCCGGCGTGCCGGCGGGCGCCCTGCGATGGGTTCCGGGCCGGCTTCTGTGGAATCCGTTCGGCTCGACCCCGAACTAAAGAAGCAGCTGCTTCTGCGTGCCTCGAAGGACGGCGTCAGCGTTTCGGAAGTGATCCGGGAGGCCCTTCGCAGCTACGTTCGCGCTAGCTGATCCTCTCGCTTCGGTAGTACTGATAAACATCGGCCTTCCGCTCAGCGACGACCTGCGAATTTTCTCGGAAGAGGCCCATTTCGGGCCGAATTTTCGAATTTGTTGTGGCCGGCAAGCTCAAGCGCCCGGATCCCTGACCGATCGCGGGCACGGATCGGCGAGGGAGCGGCAATCGGTGACCTCCGGGAAGCATCCGGGTATGTACGCGTTGATTTGTTTAGGAGTGCGGCAGCTATCTTCGGGAGGCTCAGATGACTTTGACCATCGGTACCGGCCCCTTCGGTCCCCAGTCCGCGGGCGTCTTCAATTTCGAGATCGATGCGCCCAAGCACATCCTCTATTTCGAGGATTCGCCCCGCCGGGTCCGCGTCGAGCTCGGCGGCGAGACGATCGCCGACAGCATCCGCGTCAAGCTCCTGCACGAGACCGGATTGCTCCCCGTCTACTACTTCCCTCAGGACGACGTCCGCATGGACCTCTTCGAGGCGACCGATCACGCGACCCACTGTCCGTTCAAGGGCGACGCAACCCATTTCACAATCAGGACCGGGGATCGGGAGTCGGAGAACGCGGCGTGGGCCTATCCCGAGCCGATTGAGGGGGCCCCGCCCCTCGACGGCTACATCGCGTTCTATTGGGACCGCGTCGACCGGTGGCTCGAGGAGGACGAAGAGATCCTCGTCCATCCTCCCGACCCGTATCACCGCATCGACATTCGCGACAGCTCGCGGCACGTGCGAGTGTCGATAAACGGCGAGCTGGTCGCCGAGACGAGTCGGCCGAGGCTGTTGTTCGAGACCGGGCTCCCGACTCGCTTCTACATCCCCGAAGAGGACGTCAAGACCGAGCTCCTGGTCGGGAGCGACACCACGACGCGCTGCCCGTACAAAGGACTCGCGTCCTACTGGTCGCTCAAAACGGGCGGCGGCGAAGAGGAAGACGTCGTGTGGTTCTATCCGGATCCACTTCCCGCGGCACAGCAGATCGCCGGGTATCTCTGCTTCTTCAACGAGCGTGTCGACATCGAGGTCGACGACGAGACTCAGGAGCGACCCCAGACCCCGTGGTCGCGGGACTAGCGGGGGACTAGAAAAGGCGCAGCCGGGTGCGAACCCGATGGACCCGGTCGCGCAGGGACGGAGCCGCGCGCCGGCGCTCGAGCCATGCTCCGAGGGCGATGCCCCCGCCGAACAACGTCGCCCCCCCGAGGCCGGCCGGAATTCCGACCAGCAGTGCGCGGCGCCTGGTGCGCAGCTCGTGTATCGGCCACCCGCGCGTCAGCGCGATGCGACGGAGCTCGTGCTCGGGATTGACCGCGTGCGGATGCCCGACCGACTCGAGCAAGGGGAGGTCGTTGATCGAGTCGGAGTAGGCGGCGCATTCGGTGAGGTCGATGCCGTGCTCGGCGGCCATCTCGGCCACCGCCTTCGCCTTTTCGAGCCCGTGCATCACGGCCCCGACCAGTCTGCCGGTGTAGTAACCGTCGTCGTCGATCTCCGAGACGGTCGCGACCGATCCGGTCATGCCGAGAGCCTGGGCGATGGTTTCGGCGAGCTCGATGGGAGCGGCGGTCACGAGAAACGTCCGGTCGCCCCGTTCCCGATGACCCTCGATGACGCGCACGATGTCCTCGTAGACGCGCGGGAGGATCCGCTCCTCCGCGATCTCCTTGCCCCACTCGATCAGCTCGCTCTGGCGGCGCCCGGCGACGAACTCGAGGGTTGCCTGACGCGACATGTCCATGCCGCGGGCGTGCTCGCCGCGGAGCCTGAACATCATCTGGCCCCACCCGAAGCGAAGAAGATCGCGCACTCGGACGATGTCGCGCTCGTACATGCCGCGGGCGAGCAGGAAGAGGCTCGATCCCGGGATGAGCGTCTTGTCGAGGTCGAAGAACGCGGCGCGTGGGATCCCGGCAGGATCGTTCACAGGCCTCTCCACTCGGTGAGCTCTGCCGGGTCGGTGCGCCGCGTCATCCGACGCTCGGAGTCGCTCTCGGGAGGGACACCGAGGTACACGAAGGCGGCGACGAGCTCGTCGTCGCCGGCGCCGAGATAGTCCCGGACCTCCTTGAGGCGGGCCGCGGGGCCGGTTCGCAGCATCGCCCCCAGTCCCATGTCGTGCGCCGCGAGCAGGATGTTCTGCAGCGCCGCGCCGACCGCATGGTGCTCCTCGATCTCGACGACCTTGGGATTCTCCGTGTGGGGCCGTTCGAGGACGACGACGATCGCCGGCGCGCGCCGTGGCTTATCGCGGACCTTGTCGGGATCGTCGCCCTCTCGCTCGGCCCCCGCGGCCCACGCGGCCCCGAGCTCGTCGAGGGCGTCGCCCGCCAGCACCACGAACCGCCACGGCTCGGTGAGGTGGTGGTTGGGTGCCCGCACCGCGGCCGCGAGCAGCCGCTCTATCTGGGCCCGGGTGGGGACGTGGTCGGTCGGCTTGGGAACCGACCGCCTCGTCATGATGGCGTCGTAGGTCTCCACGAGCCCGAGGATACCGGCCCCCCCGCCTGCGTTCTCTGGCGCGATTCGACCATTTTTCGGTCGTTCGCGCATTTAAAACGCGTCCGGCCCTCGGTCTCCCAAGGACGGCCCTTAGACTCGGCCCGTGCTAATCGGAGCGATGAACTTCCCGGGCCGGTCGGTGCTCAAGGAACTCCACCGCATCGCGGAAGACCAATTCGACTTCTGCGACCTCACGCTCGAGCCGCCGGCGGCGTGGTTTCCGAACGGAAAAGAGGTCGGGCGCCTCGCTGGTGACCTCGGCCTGAAGCTCGTCGGACACACTCCGTGGCACCTGCCCATCGCATCGCCGTTCGCCGAGATCCGCGCGCTCGCGCGCGACCTCTACGTGCGCTCGCTCGATTGCTTCGCCGACGCAGGCGTCGATCTCGTGAACGTCCATCCCGACCAGCGCATGCCGCTCCACAACCGCGATCAGGTGGTCAAGATGAACGCCGAGGCCATCGCCGAGCTTGCCGAAGCGGGGGCTGGGCGGGGGATCAGGATCATGGTCGAGAACCTCGACCGGACCTTCTCGACGGTCGAAGACCTGGCTCCCGTGCTCCATGCGTTCGACGATCTTGGGTTTCATCTCGACGTCGGCCACGCCAACCTCAACCTCGGGAAGGGGGGCGTCAACCGCACGCCCGAGCTCCTCGACGCGTTCGGCGACCGCCTCGCGCACGTCCACCTGAGCGACAACCGGGGCGGGGGCGACGACCTCCATCTCCCGCTCGGGGCCGGGCTGATCGACTGGAAGGGGATGCTCGGCGCGCTGAAGGCTCACGGCTACGACGGCACGATCACGCTCGAGGTGTTCTCGCGCGAGCGGGAGCATCTGAGGACGTCGCGCCGCCTCCTGCTCGAGTGGTGGTCCGAGCTCTGATCTGAATCCGGCGATCCCATCTCGATCAGCCTATTATGTTGCTCATGGGGCTAAAGAGGCTTTTGTTGTTTGGGTTGATTGCGTTTCTTGTGTTCTTCCTCGTCGAGTCACCCAACGAGGCCGCCAGAGTCGTCAAGACGACCGGGGAGCACGCGGGCGAGATCCTCGACTCCACGGCGCATGCCCTGATGCGGTTCCTGAAGTCGCTGGTGTGATGAAACGAGCCGGTCGCACGCTCTCGCCGGAGGCGGCGCGCCGCCACTATCTGGCGGCCGGGGAGCGGCTCGTCCTCGAGACCCGTCGGCACATCGTGATCTTGGTCCGGCCGCTTGCGGCCGCGGTCGTCGGGGTCATCGGGGCGTCGATTATCGGATACGTCGTCACTCCCGACTCGGGCGGCAGTCTGATCGACGCGGTGCTCGGCATCGCCGCGCTCGCCCTGGTGGCCCGGGTCGGATGGCGTCTCGCCCTGTGGTGGATGGACCGCATCGAGGTCACCGATCAGCGCCTCGTCGAGATCTCCGGCGTGCTCACGCGCAACGTCGCATCGATGCCCCTGGAGAAGGTGACCGACATGGTCTACCGGCGCACGATCGGGGGCCGAATCCTCGGCTACGGCGACCTCGTGTTCGAGTCGGCGGGGCAGGACCAAGGACTCAACCGAATCGACCGGGTGCCGGACCCAGATCACTTCTATCGGACGGTCACCGGCTTGGTGACCGGCGCGGCTCCCGAGCGCAAGGTTCCCGAAGACTTCGATCCAGACGACGAGGACACCGGCCCCCTGCCACGCGTCATCGTCTAGTCCGGGGCAGGATCGCCTGGTCCGGGACCAGGATCGCCTGGCCCGGGGGCAGGAGGGCCCCGCTCTGCGTCGAACCTTCACGGCGAGAGCTGGGGGGACTGCTTAGCCGGGACTGCTTACGGAAGGCGAGACGATGACACACACCAGGCTGCTGGCGCCGATCCTCGTGGGCGCGCTCCTTGCGAGCACGCTCGTTGTGTCCGGGACCGCCGCGGCTCAGAAGAAGGGCAAGAAGAAGTCCGGCCCTCAGGTCGTTGGCGAGGACCCGGCCGACGACCTGAGGGCCGCAACCAGGACTGCCAGCTCCAGCCGATCGGCGACGGCATGGGCCAGGAGCTGGTGAAGGCCGAGATCGCGCTCGCCGACAAGAAGACCCTCAGTTTCATCATCACGGTCAACAGCCTCCCGCCCAACGGCGGGATGCCGGAGTTCACACGCTACGTGTGGCAGATGCTGGTCGACGGCGAGTTCGTGGAGCTTGATGGCAAGTGGAGCAATTACAGCCGCGGCGTCTGCGACCCCACCTCGGGTCAGTGCCCCCCGCCGCGCGACCCCGGCATGCAGCCGTTCTTCGTGCGCGGCAACTGCGAGGTGCTCGGCAACGTCCTCGCGTGCGAGGAGCTCGGCGTCGTTCACGCCGAGTTCGACACCGGGGCCGCGACGATCACGATCCCGGTGCCGCTCAAGGTACTCGGGGCCAAGAAGGGCTCGAAGATCGTGGGCGCGGCGCAATCGGACACCGGCTTCAGCGGCATCACCGCGATCCCGTCGGTCTTCTACTCGCAGACCTCCATGCCGTTCGACATGCTTGCGCTAACCGGTGTCTTCACCGTGCCCAAGAAATGAGCCAAGTCCCCGTGGAGGTTGCCTCATGAAAAAGTCATTGACCGTCGCGCTCGCCGGGCTTCTCGTGCTGGCATTGATCCCGGGTAGCGCCACCGCCTAGAAGGGCAAGAAGCAAGAGGTCGAGGGCGGGGTCGTGCTGCCCACCCCCTTCACGGACGACTCCGGGTGTTTCGCAGGGATCCACCGCAGAGAGAACGCGTTCACCATGGGAGCGTCCAACGGCGTGACGGGATATCACTTCGAGGTCGAGAAGAAGACGTGGAAGAAGAACTTCGTGCTCGAGGTCACCGGGGGCCAGGGGGATGTCGATCTCGACATCTACTTCTATCTCGGCCCCCTGACCACGATCGATGATTTCGTAAGCCAGGGCGGGGACCCGACCCCGGCGGCGGCGATCTCGTACAACACGCGCGAGCCGGGCGGTGAGGCGGACAAGGTGCCCGAGGCCGCGGAGAACGTCATCATCTGCATGTACGGCGGTGGTCAGGGCGCGGGCTTTGGCGCCAGCTTCACGTACACCGCCGGCAAGGGCGTCAAGATTCCCAAGAACTGACCGCACCGGGGGGCGCGGCCCCCGCGTCTTAGGGTGGGGGCATGACCTCCGCTGTCATTGCCGCGCTCATCGCGACCCTCATGCTCGGCTTCGTCGAGGGCATGGGGCGCTTCTATCCCGCGCGCCGGACGTGGGTACGCCTCCGCAGCCGCCACGGCCGCCGTGCCATCCGGGCGATGCGCGAGCGCCTCGAGAGCGCGGCCGAGCACAAGACCGGGCGCACGCCCGCGCTGGTGTTGCTCGGCCTCGTCTTCGTGTGGGTCGCATCGGCCGGGCTGCTCGACAAGAGGTGGTACGAGGTGCTGCTCGACGTCACCCCGTACCTGCTCATTGTCGTCGCCTTACTGCGGGTACCCCGGGTCCTCGGCAAGATCGGCGAGCGCATGAGGGAGTACGAACGCGATCTCGGAGAGGACCCCGACCGCGACTTCGAGGACGGCGGCCCCACCGCAGTCGCGCTGTGATCGAGAACGCCCGCCTCTATCTCGTCTCGACCGCCCGGCTGCCATCGGGGGTCGACCTCGTCGACCTCGTCGGTGAGCTCGCGGGGGCCGGGGTCGGGGCGATTCAGCTCCGCGAGAAGGACATGGAGGCGACCGACCTCGTGCGCGCCGGGGAGCCGATCCACGACGCTTGCCGGGCGGCCGGGATCCCGTTCATCCTCAACGACCGCGCCGACATCGCCCTCGCCCTCGGGGCCGATGGTGTGCACGTGGGCCAGAACGACCTGTCCGTGGGGCTCTGCCGGCGCATTCTGGGAACCGGGGCGATCGTGGGCCTGTCGACGCACGCGCCCCATGAGATCGATCTCACGCTCGGGGCACCGGACCGCTCCGACTACATCGCGGTCGGGCCGGTACACGCGACCCCGACCAAGCCGGGTCGCCCGGCGACGGGCCTCGACCTCGTTCGTTACGCGGCCGAGCACGTCTCAGACCTCCCGTGGTTCGCGATCGGCGGGATCAACTCTTCCAATGTCGGCGCGGCCATGGAGGCGGGGGCGCGGCGCATCGTGGTCGTGCGCGCCATCACCGAGGCAAGAGACCCGGTCGCGGCCGCCGCCGATCTCTCGGCTGAACTCGAGGCGGGGCGCTAGGCTCCCGAGCGATGTCGCTCAGGCCGCGGCTCGAATGGCTCCTCGCGTTCGTACCGATCGCCCTCGTGCTCGAGGTCTTCGGCGCTCCCGAGGTGCCGATCTTCGTCACCTGCGCCTTGGCGATCCTGCCGCTCGCGCTGCTCATGGGCCGGGCGACCGAGGAGCTTGCGGCGCGCGCCGGGTCGCAGCTCGGGGGGTTCCTCAACGCGACGTTCGGCAACCTCGCCGAGCTCATCATCGCGTTCTTCCTCATCGTCGAGGGCGAGCTTGAGATCGTGAAGGCATCGCTCACCGGTGCCATCATCGGCAACGTCCTGCTCATCCTCGGGCTGTCGTTTCTCGTCGGGGGGTGGAGCCGGCGGGAACAGTCCTTCTCCACCGCGTCGGCGGAGCTTCATTCCGCCTCGCTCGTCATCGCAGTCGTCGCGCTTCTCATGCCCGCTCTGTTCTCGTTCACCGCGGGGGCGACTACCTTCCGGACCGAGGCGGTGTCGGTCGGAGTCGCGGTCGTGCTCATACTGACGTACGGCTTCAGCCTGCTGTTCTCGCTCAAGACCCATCGGTCGTTGTTTGCCACCGAGGGCGAGCACCACGAGGCGCGGTGGTCGCTGAGGACCGCGATCGCGGTGCTTGCGGGGGCCACGGCCCTGGTCGCGCTGATGAGCGAGTTTCTCGTCGGCGCCCTGCAGCACACGGTCGAGGAGCTCGGCCTGTCGAAACTCTTCGTCGGGCTCATCGTCGTGCCGCTGATCAGCAATGCGGCGGAGCACTTCTCGGCGATCCTGTTCGCGGCCAAGGACCGGATGAGCGTGTCGGTCGAGATTGCGATCGGCTCCTCGGTGCAGATCGCCCTCTTCGTGGCCCCGGTCCTCGTCTTTCTGTCCCTTCTGGTCGGGGAGCCGATGGATCTCATCTTCACCGGATTCGAGATCGCCGCGGTTGCGTTCTCGGCCGCCATCCTGAGTTTCATCGCCCTCGACGGACGGTCCAACTGGTTCGAGGGCGTGCTCCTTTTGTCTGCCTACGCAATCATGGCCGTGTCGTTCTTCTTCCTCTAGAAAGGTTAGGAGGCAACTTGCCGCGCGCAATCGACTTCCACGTTCACTCATCGACCAGTGAATGGCTCGAGGGTTCCATCGGTCCCTTCCTCGAAACGACGCTCAAGTACTTTCGCAGCGAGGTCAGGGTTCGCACCGCCGAGCAGATGGCCCAGGAGTACAAGGACTGGGATCTCTTCGGGGTCCTGCTCGCGTGGGACGCGGAGACGGCCACGGGCCTGCCCCCGCTCACCAACGACCGGGTCGCCGAGATCTGCGAGGCCTACCCCGAGCAGTTCCTCGGCTTCGCCAGCGTCGATCCCCACAAGCCGGACTGCGTCGCAGAGCTCGAGCGCGCGGTCACCGAGCTCGGGCTCCGGGGGCTCAAGGTGCATCCGCAGGTCCAGGCGTTCTATCCCCACGACGACAAGCACCGCCCGCTGTGGGAGAAGTGCGAGGAGCATTCGCTCCCGGTCGTCGCCCACGTGGGTCAGACGGGGCTGGGGGCCGGGGTGCCCGGCGGGTCGGGGATCGCGTACGAGTACGGGCGGCCGATGTTCATGGACATGGTCGCGGCCCGCCATCCCGGGCTCACCGTGGTCATGGCCCACTTCGGCTATCCGTGGCACCTCGAGGTGCTGTCGAGCGCGCTGCACAAAACCAACGTGTGGGTCGATCTCTCGGCGTGGCGCCCGCGCTACGTCCCACCCGAGGTCAAGCGGGACGCAGCCGGGCGGCTGTCGGACCGCACCGTGTGGGGGAGCGACTACCCGATGCTCGACCCGGGCCGGCTGCTCGACGAGATCGGCGACCTCGAGCTCGGCGACAAGCAGGAGGACGTCCTCAAGAACAACGCGGCGCGCCTTCTGGGGCTGGACCTCGCCGGCTGACGCCGCTGCTTTCGCGGCTGGTAAGTGCTCTTTTCGCCGTTGACCACACCAGAGGTGGTTAACGGCCTAAAGAACCGGTTCGACCGCTCGTAATTGGAAGGACTCGACCCGCACGGGGCGAAGACTCCCGTAGGGCACAGGTCTCGGGGACGGGTGATCGCGATGCGCCGAATCGTCGCAGCCGGATCAATCTTCGTTTTGATCGTGGCCGGTGTGCTCGCCGCGGGGGCGAGTCGCGGTCCCGAGACCTCCCACGTCCACGATCACGGGGCGACGCTGTCAAACGGTGTGCGCGTCGTCGTCGACCAGCCTCCCGCGCGGAAGAACCCGGCCCCCTGCTCCGCCGCGGCTTCCGGGGGCCGGGCGGTCGTACACCGCGCCGGGGGGAAGCCGGCGACGTCTCCATCGCTTGCCCGGCGCGCCCCCGATGCGTGCCTGTATCGCACCGGCTTCAACGCCGCCGAGCCGACTCTCGGGATCGACAAGAAGGGCCGGATCTTCTTCCAGACGCTCGACGCCAACGAGTGGCCGCTGTTCTCGACCGACGTCGCCCTCTCGAAGAACGACGGCAAGATGTGGACCGCGGTATCTCCCGCGGCCGGGCCTGCCAACCGTCATCCCTACACCGAGGACCCCTACCTGTACGTCGACGAGGACACCGGCCGGGTGTTCACGGCCGACTATCTCCTGCCGTGCTCGGAGATCTCGTTCAGCGACGATGCGGGACAGAGCTGGACCACGACGATCATGGGGTGCGACGTCGTCGATCACCAGAGCATCTTCAGCGGACCTCCGGTGTCGAGTCCGACGGTCGGCTATCCGAATATCGTCTACTATTGCTCCGCCGACGTCGGACTCGCGTCCAACACGGCGCAGTCGTCGTGCCTCAAGTCCCTGAACGGCGGGCTCACGTTCGTGAGGACCGGCGAGCCCGCGTTCACTACGACGACTCCCAGCCCAATCGCGGACTGCGACGGGCTGCACGGTCACGGAGTCGTCGGGCGTGATGGAACGGTCTATCTCCCCAAGGGATACTGCGGCCAGCCGTGGCTGGCTATCAGCACGGACGAGGGGACAACGTGGACGCGGGTCCAGGTCGCCAACAACGGGACGCCGACGCATGAGGCCGGGGTCGCGGTCGATAAGCGCGGCAACATCTACTACACGTGGATCGTAAACAACCGTCTTCCCTACCTCGCGGTGTCGACCGACAGTGGTGAGAAGTGGAGCAAACCCATGATGGTCGGCCCCTCGGGGCTCAAGGAGGCGAGCCTTCCCGGGATCGCGGTCGGCGATGTCGGAAAAGTCGCCCTCATCTACATGGGGAGCACCAACTCGCC
>JBOGXF010000056.1:0-2772 GCA_050694275.1 Actinomycetota bacterium
CGGGCAGGGCCCGGCTCCCCACGGTCTTCACCTCTTTCTCACAACCGAGAAGGAGCTAACCTACCGACGGCGCAGGTGGGGCCAAATGAAACGATCACGGTGGGGCCACTGCAAGCTGGCGTTCCTAAGGCCAAGCTTTCCGAGGATGCGGTTGATGTGGGTCTTGACCGTGGCTTCGCTCACGACCAATTCCGATGCAATCTCCGCGTTCGATAGACCTCGTGCCACCATCCGTAGCACTTCTGCCTCGCGGTCGGTTAGCAGGCCCATGAACGACGGCGCTTCCTGTCCTGGGGGAGACTTGCTGACGAATTCTTCGATCAGTCGCTTGGTAATCGCAGGTGCGAGCAATACGTCGCCACTTGCCACGGCGCGGACCGCGCCGGCGAGTTCTCCGGGTGGCGCACTCTTGAGTAAGAAGCCGCTCGCGCCGGCCCTCATCGCTTCATATACGTACTCGTCGAGGTCGAACGTGGTGAGGATGAGCACGCGCGGCGCTTCCCCGGGCAACTCAGCCACCAGGCGACGCGTTGCTTCCAAGCCATTCATCCCCGGCATGCGAATGTCCATCAGAACGACGTCGGGAGACGACCGGCGCGTGAGCTCGACCGCCTCGGAACCATCGGTTGCCTCGGCCACAACCTCGATGTCGTCTTGGGCTTCGAGGATCATTCGGAACCCACCTCGAACGAGTGCCTCGTCGTCGGCGATCAGAACGCGGATCATCTACGCCCCATCATCCAGTGGGATCCTCGCGTGCACGCGGAAGCCGCCTTCAGGCGCATTGCCGAATTCCACCTTGCCCTTGAACATCGCCACCCGTTCCCGCATCCCGATGAGACCGTGCGCCTCCATTCCGTTGCTCGAGGCGCCGCGCCCGTCGTCAACGATCTCGATCGTGAGATCGCGTTCGCCGTAAGTGACCTGAACGTGAACGGCCGATGCGGCGGCGTGCTTCAGGGCATTTGTCAGTCCTTCCTGCACGATCCGGTACGCGGAAAGGTCGATGCTCACGGGGAGTTCGCGGCGCCGACCGCTTATCTCCAGTTCTACCGGTAACCCAGTGCCGCGAACCCGCTGTACGAGCGCGTCTACTTCCCCCAGGCCCGGCTGAGGAGTGGTTAATGATTCCTCGTCGCCGACTCTAAGGATCCCCAGCAACCGACGGAGCTCCGTGACCGTTTCGCGCCCGGTGCGCTGGATGTTCTCGAGCGACTCGACCGCGCGCTGCGGCGCGCGGGCCAGAACCTCCTGCGCCGCTCCCGCCTGGACCACCATGACGCTGACGTTGTGAGCGATCACGTCATGCAGCTCCCGGGCGAGACGCGCTCGTTCCTCTGCGATCGCGGCGTTCGTCCGAGCTTCCTGTTGCTGTTCAAGCTGATCGACTTCCCGTCCGCGACCATGGAGGACTCGTCCCGCCACCCACGCGCCTGCCATGAAGAAGAAGCGAAAGGGCCAGAAATCGTCCGCGCTCAATCCACCTACGACAAGATCCCAGTTCGCCCCGACCCCGATCAGGAGTCCCCCCGCGACGGCCCGAGCGAGCATGCTCTCGTATGCAGCCGTCGAGTACATCCCGATGAGCAGCGCCGCGACCGCGAACAGGAAGCCTCCCTCGGCTGCGTCAACAGGAGCAGCGACCTCTCCGGCGACATGGATCGTGAAGAGCAGCGCGGCCATGAGGAGTGGGGCCCGGCGACGGAGGGCGAGAGGGAGCGGCGCAACGGGTGCCAGGACGAGCAACCACGTCTCCGCCCCGAGGTTCTCCACCAGCGACCCAGCCGCCAAGGCCCCAGCCAGCAAGAGGTCTCTGTGAAACGGGGACCGTGCCTTGATCCAGCCTCGCGAGCGCCCGACGAAGTCCATGAAGAAACGCTATCTCCGCGCCCGACGCGCTGTCATCAACATCGAGGTTGACGGCGTATCCATCTCAGGTTGGTGCCACCGCTGGTCGTTTTCATCCCCAATGCTGACGACACGACCACACGGTGTTCCTAGCCTGTTCGAGGATCGGTTCGACGGCCCAAGGAGGAAGCAATGGTGACTATGAGCGAAAGCATGAGTCGGAGGCGAGGCATAGCGACCGCGTCCTCGTGGAGTCGCGCGGCCGTCGTCGCGGGACCGCTGTTTCTCGCGATCGCCGCTCTGCTCGTTTTCTCCGTGGCCCCCACCATCAGCGGAAGCGGTGCTCCCGCGAGGATCGAGGAGTTCTATTCCGACAACGGGGATAGCAACATCCTGTTGATCGCAGAGCCCTTGGCGCTCGTCGGAATGTTCGCCTTCCTGTGGCTTGTGGGCCGCATTCGAACAGGTATCGCTCATATGGATAAGAACGAATCGCGGGCCGTCGTTGCGTTCGGTGGCGGTATCGCCTTCGCGGTGCTTGCAGGAGCGTCGCTCATCGCGCACACGACGGTGGCAGGGGCGACTGCGTTCAGCTCATCGTTCCAGGTCGACGTCGACACCGCGATGCTCTTTAGCCATTTCGGATATGTGGCGATGGCCGGAGCGATGATCGGCGCCGCAGTGATGGCATTCGCGACGGTGGGTGCGCTGCGGGCGATGGGGCGTCCGGCGCTCGTGAGGGCAACCTACATAGTTGGCGTTTTGAGCCTGATCGCCAATCTGTTCGTCTATGCGCCACTAAGGGTCCGCGCGAAAATTACTTGAGCGGTTATGGGTGCACCGTATAGTTCCAGTCGCCGTGAAACTCGTGGCGGGTGAGCGGAACGGCGGCCAGTTCCTTGTTGGTGACCTTGACGCCGGTGG
>JBOGXF010000057.1:0-6948 GCA_050694275.1 Actinomycetota bacterium
GTTCTACTGGGCGCGCTGGTGGCGGCGGTCCTGTTGTCGGCCCCCCTGGCGGCCCAGGAGAACCGGGTCATCGACGTCATAGAGGTCGAGGGAATCATCGACCCTCCAACCTCCGACTTCCTGCATCAGGCCCTGGACCGAGCGCAGCGCGACGGCGCGCACGCGGCGGTGATCCGGCTCGACACGCCGGGGGGCCTCGACGTCTCGATGCGCGACATCAATCAGCAGATTCTCTCGTCCGAGATTCCCGTGGTCGTGTGGGTCGCCCCTCGCGGCGCCCGGGCCGCGTCCGCCGGGACGTTCATCGCGTACGCCGCGCACCTCGCGTACATGGCTCAGGCGACCGAGCTCGGGGCGGCCACCCCGATCAATCTCGGCGGCGAGCAGCCCGAGGCACTCGAGAAGAAAGTCGTCAACGACGCGGTCGCGACCATCAAGGGTCTCGCCGAGCTACGCGGGCGGGACGCGGAGTTCGCCGAGGACGCCGTGCGCGAGGGAGCGTCGCTGCCGGCGACGGAGGCCGCCGAGCGCAACGTCATCACCGGCGTGGCGTCGTCGCTCAGGGATCTCCTTCAGGCGATGGACGGCGAGAGGGTCGAGGTCGTCGGCGATACGGGCTACACGCTCGAGACGTGGGATCACGCCACCGACTCCCCGAGCGTCGGGATTCGCTTTCAGGAGATGAACCTGTTCCAGCGGATCCTTCACACGGTGACCAATCCCGAGATCGCGTTCCTGCTGCTGACGATCGGGACGCTCGGGATCATCTTCGAGATCTATAACCCCGGGATCGGTCTCTCCGGGCTGCTCGGCGCGGTCGCGCTGCTGCTCGGGTTCTACGCGCTGTCCGTGCTCCCCACCAACTGGGCCGGGGTCGCCCTGATCATCCTGGGGATCATCTTCTTCATCGTCGAGCTCCAGGTCGCCGGGGTCGGCATATGGACGGTCGGCGGCACCGCCGCGCTCATCGCGGGCGGGCTCCTGCTGTTCTCCGGCGCCTCGCCGGAGCTGCAGCTCAACCCGTGGGTCCTCGCGCTCGTCGTCTTTCTTACGCTCGTGTTCTTCGCGTCGGTCATGACCGCCGCGCTGCGCGTCCGTCTGCGCCGTCCGATCATCGGCGAGGAGGCCATCGTCGGCACCGTCGGCGAGGCCAAGACCGACATCGCTCCCGAGGGGACGGTTATGACCAAGGGAACGCTGTGGCGCGCTCGCACGATGGAGACCGGGATCGCCGCGGGCGAGAAGGTCAGAGTCATGGCGAGCGAGGGGCTGGTGCTCCTCGTCGAACCGCTGCACGAGCCCGAGGAAGGGCCGGCAGGCTAGCGGCTAGGCTGGCCCCTTCGCGACCAAAGGAGGGGTCATGGGTCTAATCATCGCCGGGATCGCCGCGGTCGTCGCGTTCATTCTGTTGGCCGCGTCGATCCGCATCGTCCAGGAGTACGAGCGCGGCGTGATCTTCCGCCTCGGACGGGTGATCGCGGGGGCCAAGGGCCCCGGCCTCTTCTTCATCATCCCGATCATCGATCGCATGGTGAAGGTCAACCTGCAGATCGTCGCCCTCGACGTGCCGCCCCAGGACGTCATCACGAAGGACAACGTCACGGTCCGGGTCAACGCGGTCGTGTACTTCCAGGTGTTCCAGCCGGTCAAGGCCGTGGTCGAGATCCAGAACTACTTCTTCGCGACGTCACAGATCGCCCAGACGACGCTGCGGGCGGTGCTGGGCAAGGTCGATCTCGACGAGATCCTCACCGAGCGCGACCGGCTCAACTCCGACCTGCAGCGGATCATCGACGACGTCACCGACCCCTGGGGCGTGAAGGTGTCGCTCGTCGAGGTGAAGGACGTCGACCTGCCCCAGGAGATGCAGCGGGCGATGGCCCGGGGGGCGGAGGCCGAGCGGGAGCGGCGCGCCAAGATCATCAACGCCGAAGGCGAGTTCCAGGCGGCCGAGCGTCTCGCTCAAGCCGCCGAGGTCATCGCTCGTCACCCGATCGCTTACCAGCTCCGTTTCCTGCAAACGATCGTCGAGGTCTCGGCCGAGAAGAACTCGACCCTCGTCGTTCCGATCCCGATCGAGTTGCTCGGCCCGTTCCGAGCCGCGTTCGGCGATGCGGGCGTGGCCGGCGGGGGCCTTCCTAGGGGTTAGTGGAGCACCACCACGGCCCCGCGCCCCGAGCGTCGCCGCGCGTCCGCCGACGTCTCGCGCTGGCGGTCGTCCCGTTTGCGGTCGCGACCCTCGCGGGCCTCGCCCTGCTGTGGCCCGGCGACGTCTCTCAGGAGTCGGTGTTCGGTGCGGGCCCGGTCCCCCGGCAGTACAACGCGGCCGTGGTCGAGGTCGACGAGGGCGCGTGCGACGCTCCTCCGGTCACCGGATTCACGTGCGCGGTCGTCGAGGTCGAGCTCGAGGGCGGGCCGGACGAGGGGGATCGGGCCTCGTTCGAGTTCGCCGAGGGGGAGGGCGTTCGCAAGATCGGGCCGGGCGACGCGATCCTCGTGGGCCGATCCCCGGGCGCGCCCGAAGCACAGGCGTACTACTTCGTCGACTACCGGCGCGACGTTCCGCTGCTGTTCCTCGGCGCCATCTTCGCGGCCATGGTCGTGGCGCTCAGCCGCCTGAAGGGTCTCTCGGCGTTGCTCGGCCTCGGCATCAGCCTCGCGGTCCTCGTGTGGTTCGTGCTGCCCGCGATCCTCGAGGGGAGCAGCCCTCTGGCGGTGGCGATCGTGGGGGCCGCGGCGATCATGTTCGTGACGCTGTACATGGCGCACGGCATCAGCGCCCGCACCACGACGGCGGTGTTGGGCACGCTCGTGAGCCTCACACTGACGGGTGTCCTGGCGTTCGTGTTCGTCGAGCTCGGTCGCTTCACCGGGCTCGCGTCCGAGGAGGCGGCGTTCCTTCAGGTGTCGGCCGGGCAGGTCAACCTCGAGGGCCTCTTCCTCGGCGGGATCATCATCGGCGCGCTCGGCGTCCTCGATGACGTCACTGTGACACAGGCGTCTGCGGTGTGGGAGTTGCATCGCGCCCAGCCCGATTACGGCGTGCGCAATCTGTACGGCGCGGCGTTGCGTATCGGCCGCGATCACATCGCGGCGACCGTCAACACGTTGGTTCTCGCGTATGCGGGGGCCTCGCTTCCGCTTCTGATCCTCTTCAACCTGTCCGATCGATCGTTTGCGACGCTGGCGACGACCGAGGTCGTCGCGACCGAGATCGTGCGGACGCTGGTGGGAAGCATCGGTCTGGTCGCCTCTGTCCCCATCACGACCGCTCTGGCCGCGGCGGTCGTGCGCGGCGAAGGCGCACCGGCCAAAAAGAAGTCAAAGCCGAAATGGCAACCGCCCCCGGCCGAGCTCGAGTGGCGCGACGGCTAGCTGCCCGGCGAGACGAGAGGAGGACTATTTCGTTGCTCCCACTGGCGCATAGCACGACTCACGGCAACGAAATCCCTTAGTCGTCTTCGAGCTCGTCCTCGTCGACCTCGTCGACCTCTTCGACCGCGTCGGCCTCGAAGTCGCTGCCGTCTTCCTCGTCGTCTAACTCATCATCGTGATCGAACTGGACATGGTCGTCGAACTCGTCATCGTCGTATTCATCGTCGTATTCATCGTCGTCGAACTCGTCGTCGTCGACCTCGTCATCGTCCGGGTCTTCGCGCTCGCCGCCCTCGTCGTCGCGCTCGTCTTCGTCGTCATCGCCGTCCTCGTCGCCTTCGTGATCGCGCTCCGGGAGCACGCCCGGTCGGACCCTTTGGGGAGTCCCGTCGTCGACACCGAGACCCCCGTCGCTTTCGACCGGGAGCTTCGCGGCCCCCGACTTCGACGCCGGGTCACGAGTGGACTCGGCAGGGGACTCGACTCGCTGCACGCGGTCACGATCCGCGTCTTCGTTCCGTCGTCCGCTCTCGAGCGCGGCGTAGGCGACGCCGCTGCTGAGCACCGCGGCCGCCAGTGCGACAATCCATCGCCGGCTCCGCAGCCAGAACGGCCGTCGGCGCCGCTCGGGTAGACGTGCGCGTAGGTCGGCCCAGCCGGCCTCAGGCCCGGGCACTGGCTGCGCCGCGAACGCAGTCAGGCGCTCATGCAGAGCGATCAGTTCGCCGTTCATGTCCGCTCCAAGCTCGTCTTGAGTGATTGCAGAGCGCGCCATTGCTTGGTGTTCACCGCGCCGGTGCTGATGCCGAGGGCCGCCGCGACCTCGGGATTGGTGAGCCCGAGGAGGTACTTCATCTCGACCACCTGTCGTTGGCGGCGCGGGAGCCGGGCGATCGCCGCGGCAAGATCGAGCCGGTCGTCGTGCGATTCCTCATAGGCGTCGTGCGCGTCCGGGCTGGCCCGCGCGCTCCTTTGTCGCCTCCTGATCTCATCCGACACGATGTGCCGAGCGATGGCGTACAGCCACGAAACGAACGGAGCGCCCGTCCTTCGGTACCGGGGCAAACCGGCCCAGGCTCTGACGAACGTCTCGGAGACGACGTCCTCGGCCCCCTCCCCGAGAGCGAATCGGGCGAGGCGGAAGATCGCCCCGTGGTACTGCCGGTAGAGCTCCCCGAACGCGTTCTTGTCCCCGGCCCGGGCGCGCCGGACCAGCTTTTCGATGCGCTCCTCCGCGGAGTCCTCATTACGTTTCCTATCGCTTTGAGCGACCGAAATGTTCGCTGTGTCGAGCTTTGCGGACAGGGCGGCAGCCCCGGGCGAGTCGTTCATGTCGTCCATCTATCGGCAGCGGGCCGGGATTTCTCGACCCGACCGTGCATTTCTGGGGTCGCCGGACGATATGGAGGGTGACGAAAGGGCAAACCCGCCGCGAGGCGGGGGCGCAAAGCTACGGGACCTCGGTTCGCCGAGGTAGCCCGGCTGCCGAAAGGAAGTGATGTTTCATGGGAGCCTTCTCCAAGCTCCACGCCCTCAAGGACAGCAAGGCGTTCAAGCTCTTGCTCGGGGGCTCTGCCATCGGCGTAGGCGCGGTTGGCACCGCGTACGCCACAACCGTCGTCGAGCACGAGGATCCCGCGACCGATGACACCGAGACCGTCGACCTCGAGAACGGCACGGCATCGGTGCATGTCGACGACGTCCTCGGCGACGACCTCGACGATCCGACCGCGGACGTCGTCACGCCGGACAGCCCGGATTCTCCCCCAACCCCGGACAGCCCGGAGACGCCGGATTCTCCCCCAACCCCGGACAGCCCGGACAGCCCGGAGACGCCGGATTCGCCGGCGAGCCCCGAGAGCCCGGCGACTCCCGACAGCCCCGAGAGCCCGACAACCCCGGACAGCCCGACAACCCCGGACAGCCCCGACACCCCGGAGTCGCCGGACAGTCCGGCCTCCGCGGACTCGCCGGACGAGGACTGAACGTCTCGACGGTCGTGAACGCGGTGGTTCCTCCTCTCCCCCCGGACCCCGGCTTGCCCGGGGCCAGGGGGCTTCTCCGTGGCGACGGGGCGCGCGCGGTCGGGTCCTTTCTGTCCGCGCGCGGGTGGGAGATGCAGGACGCGCGCCCGGTCCAGGCGATGTATCGGCCCGGCGGATCGTTGGTCGTGCGTTTCCGGGTCCGGGCGCGGCACCCGTCGGGGGAGTCGCGTCTTCCCACGCTCTGCGTCGAAACCCGGACCGAACCCCGCCGCTCCCTGTCTCCGCCCGAGGCGTTTTCCCACAGGTACGACATCACCAACCCGATCGACGAGGGGCCTCCCTACGCCGCGTGGGCGTTCCCTTACGACCCCGGCCTCAAGGGCCTCACCGACGCGGCTTGGGGGCCCACCGCCAAGGACGCGATCCGTGCGCTGGGTGAGCGTCCGCGTGCCGTCAGTGTTCGTCCGCTCAACTATCGACCACGTCGGCGCGCGGTCTTCCATTACCAGTGCCTGCATGGGCGGGATCGCCCGGATGGAGCGCGACGAGCCGTCTACGCCAAGGTCATGCGCACCGAGCAGGCGCGCCGCGTGCTGCAGACGGCCGCGGCCGTCTCGCGCCGCAAAGCGGGGGTGAAGCTGTCGTTGCCGATCGCGAGCGCGCACGAGAACGTGATCCTCTTCGATCCGTTGCCGGGCACGAGCCTGCGCGATCTCATCCTCAACGGCGGTCGACTCCCCGCGCCCGAGCGGATCTGTGGGCTCGTTGCGAGCATCGGCAGCCTTGACGGGATCGTCGCCCCCTCACGGAGACACGGTCGGCCTCCGATCGAGGTCGTGAGCGGAACCAGGGACCTCCTCGACCGCCTCGCGCCGGACGTTGCGGCCGAGACCGTGACCGTCGTCGACGCGGTTGCGCGCGGAGCCGCGCGCGATGACGTCGCGGGTCGGGTTGTTCACGGCGATCTCTACGAGGCGCAGGTCTTTGTCGCCGACGATTTCTCTTTGGGGCTGATCGACCTCGATGACGTGGGTATCGGTGACCCCGCCCTCGACGCGGCCAACTTTTGTGCGCACCTGCTGGCGCTGGCGATGGCCGTCCCCGCCGCCAAGGATCGGATCCTTGCCTACCGGACCATCCTCAGGGGCGCGTTCCTCGAGACTCTCGATCTGTCCCCCGAGGCTTTCGCCTGGCGCGAGGCGTTGGTCATGATGCAGCTTGCGACCGGCCCCTTCAGGGTGCTCCATCCGCGGTGGCCTCAGCGAGTGGGGGCGGGGGTAAGAGTGGCCGCCCGTCTCGTCGCCTAACGTTTCTCGAGGTGGGTCAGATTAGCCTCGCTTTCCGACGCTAATCTCGACAACCTCGTGCTAGCCGGGGCCGCACTCGGCGCACAGCCCGTAGAGCTCGGCCGTGTGACTGACCCGGCTGAAACCGTGGCGGCGCGCGGTCTGCTCGGCCCACCTCTCGACCGCGTCGCTCTCGATCTCGACCGACGTCCCGCACGAGCGGCAAACGAGGTGGTGGTGATGGTCGCCGGATTCGCACTGCCGGTACATCGCCTCGCCGTCGGCCCTGCGGAGCACGTCGA
>JBOGXF010000058.1:0-7687 GCA_050694275.1 Actinomycetota bacterium
T
Organism: Actinomycetota bacterium; assembly: GCA_050694275.1. Lineage (GTDB taxonomy): Bacteria > Actinomycetota > CADDZG01 > CADDZG01 > WHSQ01 > JBOGXF01. Next base: position 2 of record JBOGXF010000058.1, read on the forward strand.
TCTCGTGGCGACCGCGCTGCTCGCGGCGGTCGCCGGGGTCTTCGGGGGCGGGGTCGCCGGACACCTGTCGTCGGGCGGGTTCGAGGATCCCAACTCGGAGTCGGCGACGACCGCGGCGCTCCTCGAGCGCGAGTTTGGGGCGCGGGAGCCCAACCTCATCCTGCTCGTGACCGCACGCGCGGGGACGGTCGAGAACCCGACCATCGCGCGCATGGGAACCGAGCTGGCTGCCGAGCTGGCGTCCGAGCGAGGAGTCGAACAGGTCGTGTCGTTCTGGGGCACGGGCGCGCCGGCGCTCAGGAGCGACGACGGCACGCAGGCCCTCGTGCTCGCGAACATCGCCGGCGACGAGGACCAAGTGAACGCGCGTGTGGAGGAGCTCTCACCGAGATACACGCGTGCCACGCCTCATGCCGAGATCGCAGTCGGCGGGTTCGCCGAGATCTTCAGACAAGTGGGTGAGACGATCGAGGGCGACCTTGCCCGCGCCGAGGCGATCGCGTTCCCGATAACCCTCGTCTTGCTGATCCTGGTGTTCGGAAGCCTGGTGGCCGCATCGCTGCCGCTCGCCATCGGAGGGATTTCTATCCTCGGCGCGTTCTTCGTCTTGCGGCTCATCGCCGAGATCACCGACGTGTCCATCTTCGCCCTCAATCTCGTGACCATGCTCGGGCTCGGACTGGCGATCGACTACAGCCTGTTCATCGTGTCTCGGTATCGCGAGGAATTCGCCGCGGGTCTGGGCGCGCACGGCGCGGCCGCCCGGACCGTGAGGACTGCGGGCCGGACCGTTGCTTTCAGCGGACTTACCGTCGCGTTGTCGCTCGCCGCCCTGCTCGTGTTCCCACTCGGCTTTCTTCGATCCTTTGCCTACGCAGGGATCGCCGTGGTGTTGATCGCAGGAGTGGCCGCGGTCGTGTTCTTGCCGGCGTTGCTCGCCGTGCTCGGGCATCGCGTCGACAAGCTCGCCCTCTTCAGGCGCCGCACCAAGCCTGCCGGCGAGGGCTTCTGGCATCGCATCGCGGTCTTGGTGATGCGGCGCCCGATCCCGATCGCCACCGCCGTGATCGCGCTACTGCTGTTTCTCGGCACACCGTTTCTGCGAGCACAATGGGGACAGCCCGACGATCGGGTGTTGCCGAGCGACGCGTCGGCGCACTTCGTTTCGCAAGAGATCCGGGAGAACTTCCCGACCAACGGCGCCAACGCTCTCTCCGTCCTCGGAGCGGAGGGGGAGGACCCACGTACTCTCGCGGCCCCGATCGATGAGTACGCGTCCGAGCTGTCCGGGCTAGAGGGGGTGGTCGCGGTCGAGGCGCTCACCGGCACCTACAGCGACGGCGCCCTGGTGGCCGAGCCGACCCCCGCGAACAGTCGTTTCGCATCGAACGATCGAACCTGGCTCTCCGTGCAACTCGGCCTGGAGGCATTCTCGGAGGAGGGGGAAGACCTGGTCGAGGCCATCAGGTCACTCGCGGCCCCGTTCGAGGTGAGCGTGGCGGGACCGTCCGCGGAGCTCGTGGATCAGAAGGATGCACTGTTCGGGCGAGTGCCGGTTGCGGGGACCCTCATCGCAGTCGCCACGTTCGTGCTGCTGTTCCTCATGTTCGGAGGTGTGCTGGTCCCGATCAAGGCGATCGCGCTCAACCTGTTGAGCCTCACCGCGACGTTCGGTGCCATCGTGTGGATTTTCCAGGATGGGCATCTCTCGGGCCTGCTCGACTTCACCCCAACGGGGACCATCGATATGACCGGGCCGATCCTCATGTTCTGCATCGCCTTTGGGCTGTCTATGGACTACGAGGTCTTCCTCCTCTCGCGCATCAAGGAGGAGTACGACCTCACCGGGGACAACACCGGATCGGTCGCACTGGGTCTCGAGCGGACCGGCCGCATCGTGACGGCTGCAGCCCTGCTGATCAGCGTGGTGTTCGTCGCCTTCGTCACTTCGGGGGTCTCTTTCATCAAGATGTTCGGTGTCGGTCTGACGCTCGCCGTGCTGATGGACGCGACGCTCGTGCGCGCGACCCTTGTGCCCGCCTTCATGCGGCTGGCGGGACGGGCAAACTGGTGGGCGCCGGCATGGCTGCGTAGGATTCAGGAGCGGTTCGCCATCAATGAATCCGTGGACGCTGCCGAGGCGATGTCCCGGCCCGGCGTCACCACGGAAGGGGGAGTGGGGCTATCAAATCCGTAGATACTGCACCGTCGTCCCGTCGCTCGCGCGCGCGGCGGGGCGAGGGCGACAAGCTCCGCAAGAGGATTCTCGAAGTCGCAGAGAAGCTCCTCGTCGAGGCGGGCGACGAATCGCTCGTCTCGATCCGCGCCATCTCGGAGGCATGTGAGTGCACGCCTCCGTCTATCTACCTGCACTTCGCCGACAAGGACGAGCTCTTCCTCGAGGTCTGCGAGAACCGCTTCCGCGAGCTCGACGCGCGCACCGAAGCTGCGGGAGCGTTGTCGGACGATCCGCTTGAGTCCTTGCGGTTGCGAGGGAAGGCTTACGTCGAGTTCGGGCTCGAGCATCCCGAGCACTATCGGTTGCTCATGATGACGACCAAGGCCCGCACACCCGAGGAATTGGGCGAGGACTCGCCCGGGATGACGGCGTTCCAGCACCTTGTGGACGCAGTGCAGCGGTGCATCGAAGCCAAGGTGTTCACGGATACCGACGCGCTGACCGGTGCGTTCGTCCTCTGGGCTGGTGTTCACGGGATAACTTCGCTGCTCATCACCTTTCCCGCCTTCGAGTGGGGGGACAGGGATCAGGTCATCGATCTCATCCTGGACGTCCAGATCGAGGGCCTGCTGGCGGTGTGATCCTCGCGGTCTAGTCGAGATTGGTGCGCGCGAGAAATTTGTCCACGGCGGTCGTGTCGCCGATCACCTCGACTTCTTGTGCCGGGACGCGCCTCCACAGCAGGAGCAGAAGATCGGACGCGGTGCCGCGCACCGCGGCATCCCCCTTGCTGTGCACGCGCTCGACGCGCGCGTCCCCGTCGACGAAGCTCACGAGCCACTCGCCGGGGGCGTCGGTGCAGTGAATGTGCACGCTCTTATCCGGCGCCGCGCTCCCTTCGAGCGCGTCCGGCAGAAAGAAGTCGAGGAACTCGTCGATGCCGTCGACCGCGAGCGTCGAGTCGATCGGTCGGGGGCGGCCGGCCGCGGCCCCCGCGTCCCAGCGATGCACCGCAGTCTCCTGAGCCATACGCCGCTGAATGAACGCGATGTTCTTCTGCGGGGACCACGAGTAGACGGGCGTAGTGGGGTCGGCGTTGCCGAGGACCTTCACCAGGTCTGCGAGCCCGGCCCGGTACCACTCGATTAGGTCGGAGTCGTCGGGTCGATCGGGTCGTTCGGCGTCGCTGCGATCCTGAAGCCTTCTCTTCGCGATCTGACACCAGAACGCGTGCACCTCGCCGATATGCCACACGAGGGCGGCGACGTTCCAGCCGGGGCATGCGGTGACGGAGGCGGACATATCGACAAGCGCAGCCTCAGCAAGCGCTTCGCCGTCGCTTCGGATCGCTTCGATGTACTCGACGACCTCCACTAGGACCCACGCTCTTCGGTCGCCGGATAGTCGTCGACCTCGCCGCCCCCCTCGGCCCCCCCGCCGTTTTCGCCCGTCGACGCGTCTGGACGTTCCGCCTCGAGCTCGATCGTCTGCAGCAGGATCTGTGCGACGTCGCGTACGATCATCTTGTCGTCGGCACCCCGTTCCGTGACCCCATCGGCGAGCATGATGTTGCAGAAGGGACACCCGACCGCGAGGGTGTCTGACGCCGAGGCGAGGGCCTCGTCGGTGCGTTCCATGTTGCATTTCTTGCCCATGTGCTCTTCCATCCACATCCGGCCCCCGCCGGCGCCGCAGCAGAACGTCTTGTGCCCGTGGCGATGCATCTCCTGATACCGGCTGCCTGGGATCGACTTGATCACCTCGCGGGCACCCTTCCAGACGTCGTTGTGTCGGGCGAGGTAACAGGGGTCGTGATAAGTAACGGTCCTGTCGAGCCTGGCGCTCTGGGGCAGGCGACCGTCGCGGATCAAGCGCGCGAGGAACTCCGTATGGTGGATGACCTCGAAGTTGCCCCCGAACTGCGGGTACTCGTTGAACATCGTGTTGAAGCAGTGGGGGCAGATCGTGACGATCTTCTTGATGTTGTGCTCGTTCAGCACCTCGATGTTCTGCTCGGCAAGCATCTGGTAGATGTACTCGGCCCCCATGCGCCGGGCGGGATCGCCGTTGCACGACTCGTCGGCGCCGAGGACCGCAAACTTGATCCCGGCGATCTGCATCAGGCGGGCGAAGTCGTAGACCACCTTCTTGTTGCGATCGTCGAAGGCGCCCGCGCAGCCGACCCAGAACAAGACCTCGGCGTCGGGCGCTTCCGAGACGTGAGGGATGGCGAGGGGCTCTTGCTTCGATGTCCCCTTCATCCAGTCGGTACGAGCCTGCGGAGGTTGGCCCCAAGGGTTGCCGGTCGTTTCCATGTTCTGCAGCGCGCTCTGCATCTCTTTGGGGAAGCGCGACTCGGTCATCACAAGGTTTCGCCGCATGTCGAGGATGGCATCGATGTGCTCGATGTTCACCGGACAGGCCTGAACGCACGCACCGCACGTCGTGCAGTCCCAGATGACTTCGTCCTCGACGATGTCCGGGTTGAGATCGGGCAGTGACGCGAGCGCCTGCTTGAACTCTTCCTCCCCTCTGCGTTTGGCCTCGAGCAGCACGGGTCCGTGCTCGACGAGAGCGTCGCGCAGATCCATGATCAGTAGCTTCGGGGACAGCGGTTTTCCCGTGTTCCACGCCGGGCATTGCGCCTGACAGCGACCGCACTCGGTGCAGGTGTAGCCGTCGAGCAATTCCTTCCACGTCAGGTCGGTGATCTTCTTGGCCCCGAACGTCTCCTCTTCGCTCATCTCCTCAAGGTCGATGTGCATCGGCTTGAGTGCACCCTTCGGGCGTTCCGACGTGAACAGCACGTTGAAGCCCGAGGTGATGATGTGGAGGTGCTTGGAGTAAGTGATGTAGACGAGAAAGCCCAGGATGATGAGCGAGTGCCACCAGAGGAACATTGTCTCCCACGCTTCTTGGGCGGACACCGATAGTCCGGTGAACGCGCCGGCCGCGAGATCCGACACGGGGGTCGAGGCGGGATCGTAGGGGAAGTGTCCGAGTGCTATCTCGACCCCGCGCGTGAAAAGGATCGTGATCATGATCCCGCCGATCGCGTACAGGATGTATTCGGCCTCTCTCATGTGAGAGCCGCGGAAGCGACCGGGCCGGTCGAGACGTCGGATAACGAAGGCGACGCTAATGCCGGCGAGCACGGCGACGACGAAGAAGTCCTGCAGCGCGCCCAGTGGCCCCCATTTCCCGACGAAAGGCAAGTGATAACCGGTCACGTAGATCGCGCCGAACGCCTCGATGATGGTGGTGAAGAGGATCACGAATCCCCAGAAGATGAAGAAGTGCATCAGGCCGGGAACGGTCCACTGCAGGAGCTTGCGTTGGCCGAAAACCACCACGAGCTGATCTTTTATCTTGCGCCACCAATCGCGTGGAATGCGATCGTCGTCGGTTCCGAGCTGAAGGAACCCGACCAGTTGGGCGACACGTCGGGTGAACACGGCCAGGGTGACGAGGATGATGGCCGTCATCAGGAGCTTCTCGATCACTCTCCGGCCCTCCCGCGTGTAGTCACCGTCGTATGAGTAGCCTAGGCGGGTCCAACAGGCGCGCAGTATAGGACGGTGGGCGTAGCCCGATGCCGGCAACGAGCACGATCAGCGAGCTGCAGACCGAACATGGGGCGGTCTCACTCAGCCTCGACGGCGATCCCGGAGCGCGTCACGTCGTGGTGCTCGGACACGGCGCCGGCGGGGGAATGAACAGCGAATTCATGGCCGTTGCGGCGAGCGGCCTCGCCGCGCGTGGTCTTCTGGTGTGCCGGTTCAATTTCCCCTTTCTCGAGCGCGGCCGGAAGTCGCCGGATCGGGCGCCGGTCCTGGAGGCGACCTTCCGGGCGGTCGTCGACCGCGTGGGAGCCTCCGGATCCCAGCTCGTCGTTCTCGGAGGGAAGTCCATGGGGGGCCGGATCGCGTCGCAGATCGTCGCCCAGGGGGTCGACGCCGCCGGATTGGTGTTCTTCGGCTACCCGCTCCATCCACCGGGACGACCAGAGCGGATGCGCGACGCGCACCTGATGTCGATCGAGTCTCCGATGCTGTTCGTCGAGGGAACCCGCGATCCGTTCTGCCCGCTCGAAACGCTCGAGAAGGTGCGGGGAAAGCTCTCGGCCCCAACCGAGGTCGTGGTGATCGAGGACGGCGATCATTCCTTTCGCGTCCGCAAATCGTCGGGTCGGTCGACCGACGCGGCGTGGGCCGAGGCGGTCGAAGCCGCGGCCCGGTGGATCGGTCGCTTGGAGCGGAAGCGATGAAGATCGAGGACTACGCGCTCCTCGGCGATACGCACTCGGCCGCGCTCGTCGCTCGGGACGGGTCGATCGACTGGCTCTGCCTGCCCCGATTCGATTCCCCGTCGTGCTTCGCGGCGATTCTCGATCCCGAGGTGGGCGGGCACTGGCGCATCGCTCCCGCCGGCGAGGACGTCGAGATCGATCGGCGTTACCGGGACTCGAGCATGGTGCTCGAGACGACCTTTCGCACCTCCGAGGGAACCGTGACCCTCGTCGATTGTCTCCCACTTGAGGAGGCGTCCGACCCCAGGGACCCGAGCGCGGTTTATCCGGAGCACGTCGTCGTCCGAATGGTGCGAGGCGATGCGGGCACGGTCCCGATGGTCATGGAGTACGCGCCCCGGTTCGACTACGGACGCATCCGGCCGTGGCTCAGGACAATAGAGGAGGGCGGTGTCGAGGCGATCGGGGGGCCGGACGCGCTCCAGTTGCAAGCCGACGTCGATCTCGAGATCGACGAATGTACGGTCCGAACGGACTTCGAGGTTTCCGAGGGAGACTGTGTCGCTTTCGCCGTCTGCTACTACGAATCCCATCGGGCGCCCCGAACCGACCTGCGGCCCGAGCAGGCGGGCCACCTGGTCGAGCTGACCGATCGTTTCTGGCGCGACTGGATCGAGTGTTGTCGCTACGGAGGCGAGTGGCAGGACGCGGTGGAGCGGAGCCTCTTGGTCCTCAAGGCGCTGACCTATTCGCCGACGGGCGGGTTGGTGGCCGCCGCAACGACCTCACTTCCGGAATCGATCGGAGGCGTGCGGAACTGGGACTACCGCTTCTGCTGGCTGAGGGACGCGACCTTCACCCTCGAGGTCCTCATGGACCGGGGGTTCATGGGCGAAGCCGAGGGGTGGCGGGACTGGCTCCTGCGCGCGGTCGCCGGTGATCCGGACGACCTTCAGATCATGTACGGAGTCAAAGGCGAGCGACGACTCACCGAGATCGAGCTCGATTGGCTGGCGGGTTACGAGGGGTCGCGGCCCGTGAGGATCGGCAATGCCGCGGTCGACCAATTCCAGCTCGACGTGTACGGGGAGGTCATGGACGCGCTTCACTCCGCAAGGCGCGCAGGGCTCAAGACCGGCGAGGACTACTGGGCGCTCCAGAAGAGGATCGTCGAGTTCGTCTGCGAGTGCTGGCAGGAGCCGGACGAAGGCATCTGGGAGGTGCGCGACCGGCGTCGGCACTTCGTTCTTTCCAAGGT
>JBOGXF010000059.1:0-22631 GCA_050694275.1 Actinomycetota bacterium
AGCATCGGCCTGCATACGCCGGTCTCCTTTCGGCTCGGTTGGCTAGCACCTCCGAGCGTAGGAGGCCGGCGCTTGCGCGCCAGGGATTGTTAGGTCGCCCTATCCCTACTCATCCGCGGAGAACCGATTTTTGCTCGCGCCTGCATGTGGTCTCCACGTGAAGTCATCGCTCGTGAAGGGATGCAGGTGGGATCGAGGAGAAGTAACGTTCACTGCCAATCGCTGGGGTAAGAGCCGCCCTAAGTACGTCGTGCGCCTCAGATTTCAAGGCCAAGAGTGGGAGCTCAAAAGTATCCGCAGACTTCGCTAACCTATGCCTGCTCCATTAAGGCCCTTAATGTGGAACGGCCGGTCACCAGTCCAATCCTGTATCCGCGGATTTCATCGGGAGTCGTGCATCTGGTGGGCAACTCTGGACGGAACGAACGCACCCGGCTCGATCACCATTCCGGCCCCCGAACGCATTCGCCAGACCGAGCCTGAAGCTCCCGTGTCGTCGCTTCGATGGTATCGACGACGAGGAGACAGTCCATACTTTGTGTCTCTCAGCTGGCGATCCAGTGGACGCTTTACGGGCGAACCGGTATCGATCCCGATCAAGGGGGTCGAAGGCAAGCTCATTCATTTGAAGCCCACAGAGGTCGCAGGCGATGTCGCGATCCAATGGTTCACGGGAAACCTACCTTGCAATTCCCTCTGGCTTGAACTCACGACATCGGGCACCCTTTCGTCAATAAAGGCCGAGAAGGAAGGGCTCCGTATCGCGAGGTCTCTCCAGGGCGAATTGGTCCCGTAGCGACGAGCGCGGCTAGGCATCAGAGGGCCTTCCTGCATTCGAATACCGTCAGCTCCGCTCCGTAGGCGCGACGATCTCGTTGCAGATGCGCTCGATAGCGGCGCGCTCCTGTTCCGCCTGCCCTTCGAGCGCGGCGACACGGGCGCGGTGCTCACGCAGGGCATCCGCAACCGTCTTCTGATCGTCCGGCACCGGGATGCGAAGCGACATGAGATCGCGCTCGGAGATGCGCCCGGACATCTCGCCGGTCGAGTAGATGGTCATCAGCTCGAGGAAGCGGGCAGTTCGAAGGATCTCGACGACGTAGTCGCGCTCGAATCCGTCCTCCAGTCGGAGGACCGAGAACTCGGGGATCGCGAGGGCGCCGTCGAGCTCGTCGGGAACCACGACCACGGCGCCGCGGTACGCGCGGCGCCGGCTGATGAGGAGGTCGCCGGCTGAGAGCTCTCTCAGCGACGTGTAGTTGCTGTCTCGCCCGAGGATCCGCCTGGGGGCGATGGTCAGGCGCGCGGGATCGACCGAGCTCGTCTCCACGAGCAGGATCTCTCGGTCGGGAGCGAGATGGGGATTGACCTTCCTTGCATCAAAGCTCCCGATGTCCGACAGCCTAAAGAGCTCGTGCCTGGGGTTGTCGGCGAACAGCGCGAGCGTGCGGCGGTGCTCGGGGATGTAGAACTTCGCGTCGATCCGGTCCCGGACCTCGCGCACGGGGACCATGTGGCGAGGGTCGCGCCGGCGGTACTGCTCGAGCGTCGCCGGAAGGTCGTTCTCGGGCGTCGGGCGACCCGTCGAGTTGAAGCCAATATTGTCGACGCGCTTCATGAACACCTCGTAGTCCTTTGGAACGCGCCGGGCCTTCTTCACGAACAACAGGCTTCCTCGCACGCTGGTTCCCGACGGCGCGAATGCCCAATCCGGTAGCTCGATGACCCCGAGAATCCGCGCCCTCTTGCGGATGTGCTCGCGGACCGCTGCGAGCTTTCGGTTGGTGAAGATCCCCTGCGGGATGACGATCGCGGCCGTGCCCCCGAACCGCAGCACGTCCAGGATTCGTTCGATGAACAGGACTTCTCGCGTCACCGACGACAGCGTTCCCGATCGCGACCGGCCGAGCTCGAACCTGCTCAGGACCGACCGATCCTTCTCGTAGCCTGCGAACGGGGGATTAGCGAACACGACGTCGACGCTCTCCACGCCCAAGAGCGCCTCGGCGCGGGGATCGTCCGAGTCTTCGATCCTGAGCGCATTGGCCGTAAAGATGTTGCCGGGGTCGAGGCCGTGCATGAGAAAGTTCAGGCGCGCCACTCGGGCCGTGCGCCGGTTGATCTCGGTGCCGATCAGGTGGCGCCGGCTGTAGTCGCGCAGCTTTTCGTTGATCTCTTCATCTGAGGATCCGCGCCGGCCCACCAGTTCTTCTCTGAGAAGCTTGGCGTACATGACGAAGAACCCGCCCGATCCACAGGATGGGTCGTAGACGGTGGCGTTCTCATCGAACCCGACGAGTCGGACCATGAATTCGACGATGCAGCGCGGGGTGAAGAACTGGCCCAGCTCTCCGCGGAAGGTTCTCCCGACGATGTGCTCGTAGATCGTCCCCTTCATGTCGGCGCCGTCGACATGCGAGGTCGTCTCTCTCAGGCTGTAGGGGGCGAGATGCCTGAAGACCGCGCCGATCGAGAGGTCGTCGGCCGCGATGTGGTCGTCGTCGAGCCAGATGTTGTCGAAACCCGGGGCGCTCTTCGCCTGGTCGAACAGCCCGCGGGCCGTATCGGCCAAGCCATCCGGTGAATCGGATCCCGCGGCCGTCAACTGCCCGGAGGCGCGGCTCTCGTCGAACAGCTTCACGAACAAGAGCTTGCTGAGCTCGTCGAACGCCTGGGCGGGATCGAATCCGTGGCGCTCCCACAAGACGTTGTGGCAACGCTGCACCACCTGCTGAAGCTCGTGCTCGTGGAGGAAGCGGTCACCGGGCATGGTTGCTTCTTAGCCTGCCAGGTCGCGGCCACGACTACACTCGCACCCGTGTTCGCCGCGACCGAAAGCCGCCTGCCGGCCCTCGACGACCTCGACGTCGCCGACCGCCGCGTGCTCGTGCGCTGCGACCTCAACGTCCCGCTGGAGGGCGGGCGGATCACCGACGACCTCCGCGTCCGCGCCTCGATTCCAACCCTTCGGGCGCTTCTGGACCGGGGCGCCGGGCTCGCGATCTGTTCCCACCTCGGCCGCCCCAAGGGCAACGTGGTGCCCGAGCTCAGCCTCGCCCCGGTCGGGGCGCGGCTCGCCGAGCTGCTCGACGAGGAGGTCACCGTCCTCGACGAGATCGTGGGTGAGCAGGTCGAGAAGGCGTGCGCGTCGGACGCGCCCGCCGTGCTGCTCGAGAACCTTCGGTTCGACCCGGGAGAAGAGCGCAACGACCCGGACTTCGCCGATTCCCTCGCCCGGCTCGCAGAGGCATACGTGAACGACGCGTTCGGGTCGTCCCACCGCGCCCACGCGTCGGTAGTCGGGGTCGCCGAGCGGCTGCCGGCCGCCGCGGGGCTGCTCCTCGCCGACGAGGTCGCCAAGCTCGAGCGGCTGCTGCACGATCCCGAGCAGCCCTTCGTCGCGGTCCTCGGCGGGGCCAAGGTGTCGGACAAGATCGGCGTCATCGAGCACCTCTTGGAGCGTACGCAGTCGATCTGCATCGGCGGCGCGATGGCGTTCACTCTGCTCGCGGCGCGCGGGCACGACGTCGGCCGCTCGCTCGTCGAGCGTGAGCGAGTGGACGAGGTCCGGGGGGTGTTGGATCTGGCAGAAGGAAAGGGCGTCGAGATCGTGCTCCCGGCCGACGTCGTCGCAGCCGATGCCCCCGAGCCGGGCGCACCGCACGAGAACGTTCCGCTCGATCTAATAGGCGACCGGATGGGCGTCGACATCGGTCCTGAGTCGCGCGCATCGTTCGCCGAGGTCATCGCGAGCGCGCGCAGCGTGCTGTGGAACGGCCCCATGGGTATCTTCGAGATCGAGGACTTCGCCCGGGGGACCAGAGCGGTCGCCGAAGCCATCGCCCGGGCGACCGAGAACGGCGCCTACACCGTCGCGGGAGGCGGCGATTCCGCGGCCGCGCTCGCACGGTTCGGGATGACCGACGCCGTGTCGCACCTGTCGACCGGGGGCGGGGCATCGCTCGAGCTGCTCGAGGGCAAGGACCTTCCCGGAGTCGCCGCGCTACGGCAGAAAGGATCGAATAGATGAGGACCCCGTTGATCGCGGGCAACTGGAAGATGCACAAGACGCATTTCGAAGCGATCCATCTCATCGAGGCCTTGAGCCACGAGCTCGCGGCACACGATTTCGGTCGTGTCGAGGTCGCCGTGTGCCCTCCGTTCACGGCGCTGCGGTCGGTGCAGACGGCAATCGAGGATCGGCATTACTCGTTCGGGCTCGGCGCCCAGAACGTCTACTTCGAGGCCGAGGGGGCGTTCACCGGCGAGGTATCGGCTCCGATGCTCAAGTCCCTGCGAGTCGACTACGTGATCATCGGTCACTCGGAGCGCCGGGAGGTCTTCGGCGAAACCGACGATGCGGTGAACGCGAAGGTCAAGGCCGCTCTCACCCACGACCTGGTGCCCATCCTGTGCTGCGGGGAGACCGAGCAAGAGCGCGAGCAGGGGGCCACCGAGAGCAAGGTCGAGACGCAGATCCGCGCCGACTTCGCCGGCGTGAAACCCGAGCGGGCGCGCGGCATCGTCGTCGCGTACGAGCCGATCTGGGCGATCGGGACGGGCAAGACCGCGACCCCCGACGACGCGCAGGCGACTATCTCCTACATCCGTACGGTTCTCTCGAAGGAATACGACGAGGACCTCGCGCAACAGGTGCGCATCCTCTACGGGGGAAGCGTGAAATCGGGCAACGCGGCGGCCTTGATGAAGCAGCCCGACATCGACGGAGCGCTCGTCGGTGGGGCATCGCTCGACGCGGTCGAGTTCGCGTCCATCGTGAAGGCTTCTCTGTAGCGGGGCGAGGGATGCCCAAGAAGATCCTCTACGTCATCCTCGACGGGCTCGGCGACGATCCGCTCGACCCTCTCGGGGGAAAGACCCCGCTCGAGGTCGCCCGCACACCGCATCTCGACCGTCTTGCGGCGGAGGGTCGCAACGGCTACGTCACCACCGTGGGCGAGGGAATCGCCCCCGAGTCGGACATCGCCGTGTTCGCGGTGTTGGGCTACGACCCGCACGAGCACCACACCGGGCGCGGCCCCATCGAGGCGGTCGGCGCGGGGCTCGATGTCGCAGCCGGCGACCTCGCATATCGGGTCAACTTCGCGACGGTCGAGCGGGACGGCGACGGATGGGCGATCGTCGATCGCCGGGTGGGGCGCGACCTCACCTCCGACGAAGCGCACGCGCTCGCCGCCGAGGTACAGAAAGAGGTGGATCTCAAAGGGGCTTCATTCGACTTTCGCGCCACCGTGGGTCACCGTGGCGTGCTCGTCCTGCGCTCGAACGAGGAGCCGCTGTCGGCCGAGGTCGAGAACGCCGACCCCGCCTACGGGCGGGCCGGAAGCCTGGGCGTGGCGAAGGAGACGTTCGCCAACCGCGTCGTTACGGTGACGCCGGTGTCGGGCCACGACGACGATCCGGCGGCCGTGCGAGCGGCGTCGCTCACCAACGACTGGCTCGGCGCCGCGTTCGAGGTCCTCGAACGTTCCGACGTGAACCAAGAGAGGCGGTCTCGCGGCAAGCTCCCCGGCAACTTCATCCTCACCCGCGACGGCGGCGACCATCTGCCCGACCTCGTCCCGTTCAAGCAGAAGTTCGGCCCCGAGATGGGCTGTTTCGTGGAGATGCCGGTCGAGCTCGGGATCGCCCGTCTCACCGGAATGGGCGTGGTCGAGGCGCCCACCGGGATTCCCGCGCCCCAGCAGTACGAGGCGTGGGCCGAGCTCGCGCTCGAGGCCCTGGACGGCTACGACGGCCTGTACGTCCACATCAAGGGGCCGGACGTCCCCGCGCACGACGGCGATCACGACGCCAAGATCGAGAGCATCGAGGACATCGACGCGATCTTCTTCGGGGGCATTGCGGATTCCCTCGACTACAGGAAGACGATCGTCGCGGCCACCGCAGACCACTCGACGAGCTGCGCCCGCAAGGCGCACACCGACGGCCCGGTGCCGCTCCTGGTCTCCGGTGGGGGGGTGCCGCCCGATGCGGTAGATGTCTTCGGCGAGACCGCATCCCGGTCGGGGAGCCTGGGGCATCTGCTCGGCCCCGAGATCATGCCGAATCTGGTGAGCCTCGCCCGGGCCTAGCCCCTCGGCACAGCTTCTGATACCGGTACCGTGTCGTAGCGGCTAAGGTTGAGGCAGCACACGGGCACATCCGAACTGACAGAGGTGAAGCTTGTCTCCGCTGACTATCATCGTTCTCATCATCCACGTCATCGCATCCATGATGCTGATCCTGTTCGTCCTGCTCCATGCGGGGCGGGGTGGGGGTGTCTCCGAGCTCTTCGGCGGCGGCATGCAGAGCCAGGCGATGGGATCGACGGTGATGGAAAAGAACCTCGACCGGATCACGGTCATCACCGCGATCGTGTTCACCGGCACGACGATCCTGCTGGCCTTCCGCCTGCAGTAAGAGCCACGCGCTAGAGAATGTCTCAGATGAGGTTGGGGGGCGTCGTCCCCGTTCTCGTCGCGCTCGCCCTCTTATCGGCCGCGTGCACGAACGATAATTCCGGAACGGTCGCGCCCGGCTCTCCGTCCCCGAGCCCGGATGAAACCGACTCCTCCACCGTCGGCGGAACCGAGCCCCCCGGGCCGTTCGGTGCGGACGACGAGGTCCTGAGGATCGCCACGAGCGAGCCGTCCACGCTCGACCCGATGCGGATCGGCGACCCCGGCTCGGTCCTCGTCGCCCGCCAGCTCTTCGAGGGTCTCACCCGGTGGGATCCAATCGAGGAGAAGGTGGTTCCCGCCGTCGCCGAGCGCTGGAGCAGCTCCGGCGGGGGCCGGGAGTTCACCTTCGAGCTGCGGCCGGGGACGACGTTCCACGACGGCTCGCCGGTGACGTCACAGGATTTTCGCTTCGCCTTCGATCGGATCGCCCAGAAGCGGAATGCGTCGGACCTTGCTTACACGCTCGAGCAGGTCGAAGGCTTCGTCGAGGTGAACGAGCTCGGGGACGCAAGCCGCCTGCGCGGCATCTCTACCCCGGACGAACTCACCCTCGTCATCAGGCTGACCGAGCCCTTCCAGGACCTCCCGAGCGTGCTGACCCATCCGGGTCTCGTCCCCGTGCCTCAGAGCGCGGTCGCGGATTACAACCGCTTCCTCAGCGAGCCCGTCGGCAACGGCCCGTTGCAGATCGCCGAGCCCTGGACCGGCGGAGAGGTGATGCTCGAAGACTTCCCCGGGTTCATCGACACCCCCGAGATCGACGGCCTCCGGGTCATGCCGTTCCCCGACGCGGCGGCGTCCTGGATTCCCTTTCTCCAGGGAGACATCGATATCGCAGAGGTGCCCGCGGGGCAGCTCGAGGCCGCGGCCGAAGAGTTCGGCGACGACGGTTTTCATCCGTTCCTCGCCGGCTACTACTACGGACTCAACGTCGATTCCAAGCAGGTCAACAATCTCAGGGTGCGCAGAGCGATCAGCTTTGCGATCGATCGCGAGGCGATCGCCGAGAACATCTACAAGGGCACGCTCCAGCCGGCGCGAGGGATCGTTCCCGTGGGCATGCCCGGATTCTTCGAGAACGTGTGCGTGGGCACATGCGATTACGAGCCGGAACGCGCTAAGAGGATCGTCGATCGCCTCCCGCCCAGGGCGCGCCGCGTGACCCTCGCGTTCAACCAGGGATCGCCGCATCGCGAGGTCGCGCGGGCGATCCGGCGCGATCTCCGGGCCGCCGGGCTGCGGGTAAGGCTGAAGTCGTATCGCTTCTCCAGATATCTGAAACTGCTCCGGGAGGGCACCCAGTCCGCGTACCGGCTCGGTTGGATCTCCGAGTATCCATCTCCCGATGTCTTCCTGTGGTCCCTCTTCCACTCGTCGTCCCCCGACAATCACTCCGGGTTCGAGTCCAAGAGGGTGGACCGTGTGCTCGAAAACGCGCGCGCCGAGGCATCGGAGAACAAGCGCACTCAGCTCTATATCAGGGCCGAGAAGCTGATCCTCGAGAGTCTCCCGGTCGTTCCGGTGGGATCCTTTGTGACCCACTGGGCCGCGCAAAACAACGTCGTCGACCTGACCTTCGACATCATGGGCGGATTCGATGCGATCGACGTCTCGCTCTCGGAGGACGGCGGCGGCTAGCGTCCGCGCCGACTCGGTTGCCGGGAGGCTCTGGAACTCCCGGCTCGCGACCCTTCTCGCCGCGGCCTTGCTGCTCGCGTCCGCGTGCACGACCGGAGGCAGCGACGATCCGCCGAGCGCCGGGCCGGCGACACCGGGGGCGACGCCCATCTCGGGGGGCACCGTTTCGTTCGGCGTGGTCGGCGAACCCGCCACTTACGATCCGTACTCGCCGCGCGCGTCAGATCTGACCTACGCGCTCGTCCGCCCGCTATTCCCGTCGCTCTTCCGCTTCCTGCCCGGCGGCTCCACGGAGCCCTTGCTCGCGGAGTCGCTCGAGCCCCAGGGGGACGGGGTCCTGATCCGGTTGCGTGCTCTGAGGTGGAGCAGCGGACGGCCGGTAGTCGCCGGCGATGTGCTGAGAAGCATCGCGCGCGCGCGGCCCCCGTCGGGCTTCGCCACAATCGAGGATGCGCGCGCCCGTGGACCCCGCGCCCTGCTCGTCGAGGGTGTCGTCGCCGACTGGGAGAGGACCCTCGCCACGTTCGCCTACGTCCTTCCCGGGGGGCGGGTGTCGGGCGTTCCCAGGGTCTCGGCCGGGCCGTTCGCGGTGCGCCGCCACACCCCCGGGCTCGGGCTGGTCTTCGAGCGCAACCCCCGATGGACGGGAGACCCTCCGCTGCTCGACCGGGTCAGGGTGCGGTTTACCCAGAGCCTCGACGTGCTTCTCGCCTTGCTCCGGCGCGGTCGCCTCGATGCCGCGGCCCTGCCCATGTCGGTCAACCTCGACGACCGGCTCGAGCTTCTCGGTCTCGATCATCACGAGTCGCTCGGGTGGGAAAGCGTGTATCTGGATCTCGAGGGAACAGAACTGTCGCGCCGGCAGAGGGTGCGGCTCTGGCGGGCCGTCGATCGCGACGCGATCGCGAGCGGTTTCGTCCGCGACGACGGCCGTCTGGCGAACACGCTCTACCCGGCCCCCGGGCCCGATGGGCTCGAGGGCCCCTTCTCGGGTTCGCTCGGCCGCGCCGGGCGCGCGCCCGAGGCTCCGGTCCGGATCGCGGCATCAAACTCGGACGAGCTCACACGCCTCGTGCAGCGAGCGTTGTTCCGGCAGCTCCAAACCAGCGGCTTCGAGGTCGAACTGCTGGGGATCGAGCCGAGGGTGTTCGAGGGCCGGTGGCGGGTGAGCGCTCCCGCCGACGTGGCCATCCGCCGGCGGGCGGGCGCTCCCGGTCTCGCCGACGGTCCCCGCGCCGCGCGTGCGCTGGATGCCCTGCCCCTGTTCCACGTCGAGTCGGTGGTCGCCCACGCCGGCGGGCTGCGGGAGCTGCGGCCCAACCCAACCTTCGAGGGGCCGCTGTGGAACATCGAGCGCTGGTGGCGCGTTCCCGACCTGTAGGGCGGCCCCTCCTGCGGATATAATTATCTGCCGCCCTGTCGCGCAGCAGCGCCGTCAACAGGGCGTTTTGTCGGAGTGGCGGAATTGGTAGACGCGCTAGGTTGAGGGCCTAGTGCCCCTCACGGGGCGTAGGAGTTCAAGTCTCCTCTCCGACACGCGCTGTAGTACACGCGGCCGGGGCCACCTCGACGGCGACGATCGCCTCATCGGGCCGGTACTCAAGCCGCACGCCGAGGTCCCGGTAGATCTTCTCGGAGGTGTTCGAAAACTCGGCGTTCGTCGGTACCGAGAGTCTGGCGCTGACGATCGACACGTACCCGAGCGGGCGCAGCTCTGCGGCCGTCCAGTACGACCCCTGCGCTTTGGGCTCCTGACGGATTCGGGGCGGGGGCGGCGTCGGTATCTCGGGCCGGGCCGCCCCTCCCCTCGCAAGCGCGACCGGAGGTTCGTTTGAGGCCCAGGCCCTCGTGTGCGAGTGTCATTGCCGACGAGGGACACCGAGGGCGCAGGGAGGCCCGGGGATGCAGCGAACGCCACCCATCGCAACGACGTCGAGACTTGGCTGGGTGCCTGCCCGGACACGTGCGGTCGGTCTCCTCCTGCTGGCTTTGCTCACCGCGTGCGGGAGCTCTGGTGCCGGGGATGCTTACGAGGAGTTCCAAGAAGGCATCGCAGAGGGCGCGCCTTGCAGCGAGCTCTTCTCGCTCCGAAACGAGCTCGATCCCGATGATGAGCGGATCCCCGATATGAACGACCAGCTGCGCGACGTCGGGTGCTTCTCAAGCGGCTCCGACCGCACCGAGGACGGCGCGACAGGCGACCGCTTCAGCGACCCGCTGGTGCAGAACACCTACGAGGTGGCGGTCCTGGTCTGCGGCGATGCCGGGCCGAAGGCGATAGCCAAGGAGTTCGGCGCGCCGGCCGACGACCTGGATGCCATCGCGCGCGCCTACTCGACGGATTTGTTGAAAGAGGGGCCGCACCGGGACGCGGGCTATGTCGGGTGCCTGGAAGGACTCGTGGACTTCTAAAGGAAGATCGCCACGGAGCCGCTCGAGGAGGACCAAGGGTTAGGAGGCGAGGGCGATCTCCGTGCGCAGCACGGCCCGCGTACTCATGGGCGCGATCGACTCTCCGACACCCCTGCAAGGAGTCCCGCCTCGCGTTACGCATCACCGGGTGCGCTTGCGGGTTGGCGCGCACCCATGGGCTCGCGCACGAGCGTCCCGTCGAGATAGCAGTAGCGCCAGTCCTCGCCCGGCTGCAGCGATCTGATAAGTGGATGGCCGCTCTCTTGGAAGTGAGCGGTCGCGTGGCGGTCCGGCGAGTCGTCGCAGCACGCAACGTGCCCGCAGATCAGGCACAAGCGCAGCTCCACCCAGTCGACGCCGGCTTCCCGGCACTGCCTGCAAAAGTCGACGTCGGTCTGGGTCACTCGGATCTGGTCGAGATGACTGCACGACGTGCTGATCGTCTCCTCGCGCACGTAGCGCCAACCCGAGCGCATTATCCGGTCGGGGATGATCCGCGCCACCCAGTGAGATTGGGCCGCCAGCAACGGGCTGAGCACCGCGAGAACGAGCACGTAGAGCGCGACGAACGGTCCGAGCCGGCCGTCCAGGCCGGCGGCGAGCGCCAGCGTGGCGAGGATGAGCGAGAACTCTCCTCGGCCGAGCACCGTCAGACCGATATTGGCCGCGGCCCGTTGGTTGAAGCCGAAAAGTCGAGCGGTCACAACCCCCGACACGGTGTTCATCAGCAGAGTGGCCATCCCGGCGATGGCCACCGGAAGAGCAACCGCGCTCAGGTCGCCGATGTCGATACTGAGGCCGAAGACCACGAAGAAGATCGCCGCGAACACGTCGCGCAGAGGAAGAACGAGCCGCTCAACGCGCTCGCGCGCCGCGGTGCGCGACACCACCAGACCGATCATCAGGGCCCCGATTGCCTCGGAGACGCCGACCTCGGCGGACAGGCCGGCGACGAGAACCACCAAGCCCACCATGAGGACGGCCAGCAACTCGTCCTCGTGGCTGCCGATGACTGCCCCGATCGCGCGCGCTCCGTAGCGAGCCAGGACGAAGAGCAATGCCAGGAAGCCGAAGCTGAGGCCCATGTCGGCGGCCAGCTCTGTCGCCGAGTCGGCTTCGGACAGGACGGGCTGGAGCAACGCCAGGACGACGGCACCGTGGGAAGCCCGAACCGCCGCGCGCCGCGCGCCAGCAGGCCGGCTATCAGCACCAGCGCACCGAGATTTAGCAGATCACCGTGCACGGCTCCTCCTCGACGGTCGTCGCGCGGTCAACCGCCGGAGCGAGTTCAGCCCTCGAAGAAGGTCTCGCTGAGCACGGCGCTCAGCTTGCGCGCCCTCTCCTCGGACAACTCGAGCACCGCGGTCGGCTCCGAAGACGTCGAGGCGAAGACATAGAGGTCGCGGGTCCCGTCCCGGCGCACGATCACCGAGACACGGTTGTCGGGTCGTCCGAGATCGATGTCGTACCGCCGGCCGATGCCCGGCAGCTCCTGCATTTGGACGCCGTGTCCCATGGCTTCTCCCTGGTGAGCGGGCGGAATGTGTTCGCCTAAGGCTACCCTGGCGGGGATGGGCGAGATCGGGCTCTTTCCCCTCGGCATCGTGCTGGTTCCCGGCGAGCACGCCCCGCTGCACATCTTCGAGCCGCGTTACAAGGAGCTGGTGGGGGAGTGCCTCGCCCAGGAGAGCCCGTTCGGCCTCGTCTACGCGGACCCAGACGGCATGCGCCGGATCGGCACCGAGGCCCTCGTCGCGGAGGTGACCGAACGATTCGACGACGGCCGCATCAACATCGTCGTGACGGGCAGAGAGCGCTTCTCCATCGAAATCTTCACCGAAGGGCGCGCGTTCATCACCGCCGAGGTCATCCCGTACCTCGACGAACCAGATGCCGTGTCCGACGAGATCCTCCAGGGATGCCTCGACGCCTACGAGCGGGTGGCGGAGGCCGCGGGGGCCGAGATCGAGGGAATCGCCCCCGGCCCCCATGGCGTCGCGTTCGGCATCTGCGACCGTATCAACCTCGATCCCGAAATCAAACAGGCGCTACTCGAGATGCGGTCTGAGAACGAACGCTTGGAGAGCCTCCGCGACGTGCTCGAGCGCGCGGCCGAAGTCGTGACGATCCAGCGCACCGCGCAACAAAGAGCGACCGGAAACGGCAAGGTCGACAGTCGATAAGGGCACACCGGGCAGGACCTTGTTGCAATCTGCCACCCGAGCGGTGGCTGGAGGCAACAAGGTTCGCTTCGATCTAGGCCTGGGTTAGATCCGGCATGACTAGGTCGACGAACTCCTCGAGGCGCTCCTGTCCCTCCGACGGCCAGGACACGACGAGATAAGAGATCCCCACCTCCCGGTAACCCTCGTATCGCCGCCGAACCTCGTCCCAGTTCTCCGAGATCGAGAGATCCGTGGCGCGCGCAATGGATGTGGGATCGCGGTCGGCCGTCTCGGCGTGCTCGTCGAGGATGCGCGACTTGCGCCGCAGACTCTCAATGTCTCCGAACGTGTGCCACACGTCGGCATGGCGCGCGACGAGGGGGAGCATGAATTTCTCTCCGGATGCGCCGATCCACAGCGGAGGGTGCGGCCGCTGGACCGGTTTCGGGTTGTAGGACGCTCCCCTCAGCCGATAGTGGCGGCCGTCGAGGGTCGCGTCGTCGGTCGTCATCAAGAGCTTGAGCACCCGAACCGCCTCGTCGAGTCGTTCCACCCGCTGCCTCGGCGACGGGAACTCAAACCCGAGCTCCTCGTGCTCCTGCTGGAACCACGCGGCCCCGACGGCGAGCTCGAGCCGCCCGCCCGAGACGTGATCGACAGTCACTGCCTCGGCCGCGAGCAGGGCCGGGTTGCGATAGGTCACCCCGGTGACGAGCGTGCCGAGCCGAATCCTGGTGGTCGCGGCCCCCAGGGCGGCGAGAAGGGTCCATCCCTCGAGGCAGGGCCCCGCGGGATCGCCGTACAGCGGCTTGAAGTGATCGAACACCCACGCTCCGTCGAAGCCGGCGTCCTCGGCGAACCGGACGCGTCCGAGCAATTCGTTCCACGTGAGCTGGTGCTGGCTGACGTCGATCCCGAGTCGCATCGGCTCACCCTAAGCATTCGTTGAGGAAGCCGATAACGCGAGCCGACAGATCTTCGTACTTTCCCCAGAAGAAATGATTCGCTCCCTTGAGCACGAGGAGCCGCGCCGCCGGCACCTGCTCGACCCACGCGCGGGCGTCCTCCTCGCTTACCAGTTCGTCGTTGCTCCCGCACACAAACAAGGTCGGAATTCCGAGCTCGATCACACCCGGGTCGGGCAGTCCCGCGGTGGTGCCGGGACGCTCCCTCACCGCGGGGGCGATGCCGACGCACGCAGCGAGGTCGGTCACCTCGGTCGCGGCGCGCACGGCGACGGCGGCACCAAACGACCAGCCGGCGATCGCGAACGGCAGGCCGGGAAGCCGCGCACGGCCCGTATCGATCGCGCCGCGCGCGTCGGCGACCTCGTCTATTCTGGTCCCGGAGTCGCCCTGGGACTTGCCGATCCCGCGGAAGTTGAAGCGGAGCACCGCCCAGCCCTTCGCAACGAGCGCATCGCTCAGCGCGAGCAGCAGGGGAGCCCTCATCGTGCCGCCCATTTGAGGATGGGGATGACACAGGACCAGCAGCGCGCCCGGCGTCTCGGGCGCATCCAACTCCGCCTCGAGCGCGAGCCCGTCGAGCGATTCGCACGCGATCGATTCTGTCGTCATGAACCCGCTTCGAACTCTGCGACCGCGGTTTCGATCGCCGTTCCCACGATGTCCATCTCCTCCTCCGACTCGTAACGAGTGCGTGGCCAGAAAAAACCTCTGAGGCCGTCCTTCGGACGACGAGGGACGATGTGGACGTGCAGATGGGGGACGCTCTGGCTGACGACGTTGTTCACCGCCACGAAGGAGCCGGTCGCGTCCATCGCCGATTGCACCGCGCGCGCCAGAAGCTGAGCGGCCGAAAAGAAGGGTTCGATGAGCTCGTGAGGAAGATCGCCGAGGGTTGCGTGATGCTCCTTGGGTATCAAGAGGCAATGTCCCTTGAACAGGGGACGGTGGTCTAGAAAAGCAAGCGAAAAGTCGTCCTCGAAGACGATTCGAGCCGCGACTTCCCCCTTCGCTATTGCACAGAAAGTGCACATGGAGCGAGAGATTAAGTGAGACGCCGAGATCTGCGGAAGACCTCTTGAGCCAGGCCGCCCCGGTAAGGTTGCCGGGCGAACCGAGGCCGGACGAAAGGGATTTAGGGTGCATCCGACAATGGACGTGTGGCTTAGGAGGCAACGTCACGATGGGGATCAATTAGGTGGATGAGAGCGATGTGCGGGAGAGCGCCGAGGCCCACGCGCAGGCGATCGTCGCGGGGGACATCGGGGGCGCCGTCCGGTATCTGAACGACCGGGCCAAGGCGCAGGGGGGCGACGTGATGAAGTCGATGCCCTCTCCGCTGACCGGCGCCGAGGTCACCAGCATCGAGTCGTCAGACGACGCCTTCCTCGTGCAGATTCGCTACGCGGGGGAGAGCGACGAGCTCGTCGTCGAGTCGCGCTGGATCGAGCAGGACGGCAGGCCGACGGCCGACGACCTCAAGGTGGTCTGAAGCCCCCGATATCCTCTAGAGCATGGAAGCCGACATCTCGGGTCATCAGCGCAAGGTGGTAGCGAGCGAGGTGCGCCCGGCGCGGGCGGCTCACGGTCGGTCGGGGATCACCTTGAAGGGGGGCCGCTCTCTTCCGTTCATCGTGACCCGCAAGTGGAATGCGCCGGCGGGCAACTACCAGGAGCAGTGGTTCCTCGTCGAGCCGGATTCCCGGGAGGTCCTCTTTGAGGGGCCGGTACGCGAGGTCTTGGTGTTCGGACTCCAGAGCCTCACCGAGGCCGCCGACGTCGTGAACGAGCCGGTCGCGCTCAGTCCCGGGACCTATCTCATCGTGTTTGCGCTGGGCGGGATCATGGGCGGCCAGATCGAGGTCGAGGCATCGGAGCCGCCCGCGGAAGAGGCGGCCTAGACCGCGTCGTGTCCCTCGAACAAGGCGCCGGCGAGAGAGCGCTCTCCGGGTGGGACGAGCTCAGGCCGGGATGCGAAACCGTTCGCCTGGACCTACGATGGCAAGCCACTCAAGGCCGCCTAAGATGCGCGCGGGATTTCTGCGCGGGTCCACTAGGTAAGCAAGGGCACGATCCGAGAGCGCCGAAGGTTCCGATCGCGCGTCACCAGCGGCACCTTGTGCACTACGCTCGTCGCCGCGATCAACTCATCAGCCGGATCACCGGTGATATCCAGACGGGTGGATCGCTTTGCTATCTCGACGGTGATGGGCCAAACGCGGACCGAGCGGAGAGTACGAACGACTTGCGGGTCATCCAGATCCACTTCTATCCGTCCTAGTTGCGAGAGCTTCGATATCTCCCACAGACAAATGGCCGAGATCGACCATTGATCTCCGCGCAGCAACTTGGCCTCGGTGGTCTTGAGCTGATCGGTGACCGCGTACAGGAAGATGTGCGTATCAAGATTGAGCATCCCAGGCGACCCCAGTCGAGAGGATGTCTCCCTTGATCTTCACGCTGTCCTTCAGGCAACCGATCAGCGAAGCAGACTCGGCTCGGATCGGGATCAGCTTGGCGACGGGCTTGCCGCGCTTTGTGATCACGATCCCGTCCTCATCGACTTCATCCAGGAGGGCCAAGCACTGTTCCTTGAACTTCGCAGCAGCGATCTCCTTCATGGTCATATGATAGCACTAGTCATCTCAGATGACCAGCATCGAGGACTACAACCGCAGGGCGAAGCCCTTCAAGTGGACCTTTTATCCTGAGGCTCATGCGCATCCGTCTCCTCTCGGCCATCGCGATCGGCACGCTCCTTTTGCCCGCGTGCGCCGCCGGGACCGTTACCAACTCGTCCGAGGAAGCCGAGATCCAGCTCGAGCAGAGTGACATCGCGCCTCCTCACTCCGACATCTCGGATGTGGTGGAAGGGGCACTTCCCTCCGTCGTCAACGTGCGCGTGACCGCCCTCATCGGCGGCGAACTGGGGCAGGGACAAGGATCTGGGGTGGTGATCGATCCCGAGGGGATCATCCTGACCAACAACCACGTCATCGCCGATGCGGTCGAGGTCACAGTTGCGTTCACCGACGGTCGCAGGCCAACCGAGGGTGTGGTCATCGGACGCGTTCCGGAGAAGGACCTCGCCGTCATCGAGGTCGAGGAGGACGACCTGACCGCAATCGAGATCGGTCGGTCGTCTGCGCTCAGGCTGGGAGATCCGATCGCCGCGCTCGGCTTCCCGCTCGGGCTCGGCGGCGATGCGGCGACGGCCCAACCCACCGTCACGGCGGGGATCATCTCCGGACAGGGGCGGTCGATTCAGCCGCAGGGAAGTCCCGTCCCGCTCGAGGGCTTGCTCCAGACCGATGCCGCCATCAACCCGGGGAACTCGGGGGGGCCTTTGATCGATCTGAACGGCCGGCTGGTCGGCATCAACACCGCGGCTGCGGGCGCGGCCTCGGCCGAGAACGTGGGTTTTGCCATCGCGATCGACTCTGCGCTTCCGGTTATCGAGGAGATCCTCAGCGAACCTCCGGAAGAGCGCGCCTGGCTAGGCGTGTCGCTCTTTCCCGTGGATTCGGCCGCGGTCGCCGTTCAGCTCGAACTGGACGAGAATGTCCGAGGCGCCCTCATCACTGCGGTGTTTCCCGGTGATCCGGCGGAGACGGCCGGTCTCTCGGCGGGCGACGTCATCGTCGAGATAGAGGGGGAGGAGATCGGATCCCCCGAAGACGTCAGCGAGGCGTTGCGCGAATTCTCGCCCGGCGACACAGTAGAAGTTGCCGTCGTCGGCGACGACGGGTCTCGCACGGTCGAGGTCGAGTTGGGGCAGCGACCGGTCCCCGCAGAGACTCCGTAGGCGCCCGTTCCGGACCGCTACCCTTGTCTGTATGGCTGCCCGTCCGTTCGAACCCGGGGATCGCGTGCTCCTGATCGACACGCGCCAGCGGCGCTACCTCATCACGCTGGGGGCGGGGAAGCAGTTCCACTCGCATCAGGGGACGCTCGATCACGACGACCTGCTCGGGCTCCCGGAGGGCTCGTTCGTGGTCACTTCGGGGGGATCCCGGCTCTTCGCGGTGCGCCCCACGCTCGCCGACTACGTGTTGAAGATGAAACGCGGTGCGCAGGTCGTCTATCCCAAAGACATCGGCATGATCCTCGTCTACGGAGACATCTTCGAGGGCGCGACGGTCGTCGAGGCCGGCAGCGGATCGGGCTCGCTCACCCTCGCGCTGGCCCGCGCCGTGGGACCCGCCGGAAGAGTGATCTCGTATGAGATCAGGGAGGACCATCACCTGACCGCGGTGCGCAACGTCGAGGCATGGTACGAGGGGGTAGGAGGAAAGCCGGAGAACGTCGAACTCCGACTGGGTGACGTCTTCGGTGGCATCCCGGAACAGAGTGTCGATCGCTTGGTGCTCGATCTGCCCGAGCCGTGGCAAGCGGTCGGTCCGCTCACCGACGCCCTCGCGCCGGGCGGGATCGTGTGCTGTTACATGCCCACCGTTCCACAGGTGTCGGCCGCGGCCGAAGCTCTCCGCGCCGGCGGATTCGATCTCGTGTCCACGCTCGAGACGCTCGTGCGAACCTGGAACGTCGAGGGCCAGTCGGTCCGCCCCGATCACCGGATGGTGGCTCACACCGGATTTATCGTCACCGCTAGGAAAAAAGCTGGTTCCAATTTCCCGCGAATTGGCAGAACCTAAGGGGTAGTCTTGTACCCCAGAGGGAGGTGATGGCGATCCCGCAAGAGGACCTTGAGCGCAGGATCGTCCAGTACGACCGGGAGGTCCAAGAGCTCCAAGCGCAGGTGAAGCTGCTCGAGGACGAACTGGTGCTGACGCGCCGGAAGCTTGAGGCCGTCCCCCGCCGGATCCACGAGCTCGAGCGCAGGCTGGCCGAGACGAGCGCCGAGCTCACCAAGGCGCGGGACAACAACGAAAAGCTCGCCTCCACGCTGCGGGACGCCCGGGAGCAGATCGTCACCCTCAAGGAAGAGGTCGAGAAGCTCACCCAGCCGCCTTCGAGCTTCGGCATCTTTCTCGAGGCGTTCGAGGAGGATTCCACCGCGGACGTCTTCACCAACGGTCGCAAGCTGCGAGTGCACGTCTCTCCCGAAGTCGAGCTGCCGAAGATCGAACGCGGCAAACAAGTGATGCTGAACGAGGCCCTCAACGTCATCGACGTCCTCGAGTACGAGGTTCAGGGCGAGGTCGTGACGCTCAAGGAGGTCATGGACGACGGCGTCCGCGCTCTCATCATCGGGCGGACCGACGAGGAGCGTGTCGTCGAGCTTGCCGCATCGCTACGCGGCGAACGCCTGAGGGCGGGGGACAGCCTCCTTCTCGAGCCGAAGTCGGGTCACGTCATCGAGAGACTGCCCAAGCCCGAGGTGGAAGAGCTGATCCTCGAAGAGGTGCCCGACATCTCGTACGAGGACATCGGCGGGCTGGGCATCCAGATCGAGGAGATCCGTGACGCGGTCGAGCTTCCGTACCTGCACGCTGACCTCTTTCGCAAGCACAAGCTCGAAGCCCCCAAGGGGATCCTGCTCTACGGCCCACCCGGGTGCGGGAAGACGCTCGTCGCCAAGGCAGTGGCGAACTCGCTCGCAAAGAAGGTCGCGGCGAAGCTCGGGAGCGACGACAGGCGCTCGTACTTCCTGAATATCAAGGGTCCCGAGCTGCTCAACAAGTACGTCGGCGAAACCGAGCGGCAGATCCGGCTCATCTTCCAGCGCGCCAAGGAGAAATCCGAAGAGGGTGTTCCCGTCATCGTCTTCTTCGACGAGATGGACTCGCTGTTCAGAACCCGGGGCTCCGGAATCTCGAGCGACATCGAGTCGACGATCGTTCCCCAGCTGCTCGCCGAGATCGACGGGGTCGAAAGCCTGAAGAACGTCATCGTGGTCGGGGCATCCAACCGCGAGGACCTGATCGATCCCGCCATCCTGCGACCCGGGCGGCTCGACGTGAAGATCAAGATCGAGCGTCCCCACGCCGACGCCGCCAAAGACATCTTCTCCAAATACCTCACGACCGAGTTGCCGCTGTCGGAATCCGAGGTGTCGAAGCATGGCTCCGCTGAGTCTGCGGTTCGGGCAATAATCGAAGCAACGGTCGAGAAGATGTACGCGTCCGATGAAGACAACAAGTTCCTCGAAGTCACCTACGCGAACGGCGAGAAGGAAGAGCTCTACTTCAAGGACTTCGCATCGGGGGCCATGATCGAGAACATCGTCAGGCGCGCCAAGAAGAAGGCGATCAAGCGGACGATCGCGGGAGAGCCCGAGGGGATCACCGGCGAGGACATGCACCAGGCCATCTACCAGGAGTACCGGGAGAACGAGGACCTGCCCAACACCACGAACCCGGACGACTGGGCACGCATCTCCGGGAAGAAGGGCGAGCGGATCGTCTACATTCGCACGCTCGTCAGTGAACGCGGCAGCGAGGAAGGCGCTCGTCAGGTCGAACGGGTGGCGACCGGCCAGTACCTTTAGACATACTCTCTTTCTATGGCCGTCCCGAAGATCTGCGGAATCGAGACCGAGTACGGCATCTCCGCGCCCCAGGTCCAGGAGTTCAATCCGATCCTCACGTCGTCTCTTCTCATCAACGCGTACGCACAACCGGCTTTCACGCGCGTGAAGTGGGACTACGAAGAAGAGAGTCCCCTGCGGGATGCGCGCGGCTTCGAGCGGACGCCCGCGGAGGGACAGGTCGAAGACGAATCGGGGCTGGTCAACGTGATCCTTCCCAACGGATCTCGCTACTACGTCGATCACGCTCATCCCGAGTACTCGAGCCCAGAATGCTCTAATCCCCGTGACGTCGTCATCTGGGACAAGGCGGGGGAGCGGATTCTCGAGGCCTCGGTCGAGGCGGCCGGGGGCGTGGTCCCCCAGGGCGAGACGGTCAACATCTACAAGAACAACTCGGACGGCAAGGGAAACTCGTACGGTTGCCACGAGAACTACCTCGTGGACCGCGCCACCCCCTTCCCTCAGCTCGTCAAACACCTGATGCCGTTCTTCGTGACCCGTCAGGTGTTCACCGGGGCGGGAAAGGTCGGGGTCGAAAACGGCGCCTCCGAGGTCGACTACCAGATATCGCAGCGCGCCGACTTCTTCGAGGTCGAGGTCGGGCTCGAGACGACCTTCAAACGCCCGATCATCAACACTCGCGACGAGCCACACGCCGATCCCGAGCGATACCGGCGTCTCCACGTCATCGTCGGCGACGCCAACCTGTGCGAGCTTCCCATTTATCTGAAGGTCGGGACCACCGCGCTCGTGCTGCAGATGATCGAAGACGACTTCATCTCGGACGACTTCTCTCTCGTGGAGCCGGTCAGGGGCATGCGGGTCGTGTCGCACGATCCTTCTTGTCGTGCCACGATCGAGCTT
Source organism: Actinomycetota bacterium (assembly GCA_050694275.1). Taxonomy (GTDB): domain Bacteria; phylum Actinomycetota; class CADDZG01; order CADDZG01; family WHSQ01; genus JBOGXF01. The sequence goes on from JBOGXF010000059.1 coordinate 21,002, forward strand.
GCGGACGGACGCAACCTGACCGCGGTAGAGCTCCAGTGGGAATACCTGCGGCTCGCGAGAAAGTACGCACAGGAGGAGGGCGTCGACGAGATCTCGGGCGACATTCTCGATCGATGGGAGGTCGTGCTGGATGGTCTCGAGCGCGATCCGATGTCGCTCGCCCGCGAGCTCGACTGGGTCGCCAAACTGTCGGTCCTCGAGGCCTACCGCAGTCGTGATGGGCTGGCGTGGGACCATCCGAAGCTGCGGCTGATCGATCTCCAGTACCACGACGTGCGGCGCGACAAAAGCCTCTATCAGAGGCTCGTGAAAGCACAGAAGATCGAGCGCATCGTGACCGACGATGAGGTGGCGTTTGCGGTCGACCACCCCCCGGAGGACACCCGCGCCTACTTCAGAGGTGAATGCCTGCGGCGCTTCTCGCCCCACATCATGGCTGCGTCGTGGGACGCGCTCATTTTCGACGTCGGCGATGAGCCGCTGCGCAAGGTCCCGACCCTCGAGCCGACCCGGGGGACCAAGGAGCACGTCACGGGGCTGTTCGAGTCAAGCCCCGACGCCTCGGCCCTGATCCGAAACCTCGCCTCATAGGGGGGCTATTCCGGACCGATAAACCAGTAATAGCATTTGAGTTTGAGGCACCGACCGAGAGGTGAATGATGGCGGAGCAGAGCCGCAAACCGAAACCGAAGAAGGACGAAGAGAAGGCCGCCCCCGAGGCCCAGGCGAAGACCGAGGAGGCCGGCACCGACGTCGACGAGCTGCTGGACGAGATCGACGAGGTTCTGGAGACGAACGCCGAAGATTTCGTTCGAAGCTACATTCAGAAGGGCGGACAGTAGACTCTCCGTAGTCGCCTGACTACTCCGCGTATTCCTGTCACACCCGCCTCCTAAGCTGCTGGAGGAATCACGCGGCGATGTATGGGAGGCCCAATGGACGATCACAGTCGTTCTCCGCACAAGCTCTGCCCGGGTTGTGGCGAGATAAAGGACCTCGAAGCCTTCTGTCGTAATCGCAGATCCAAGGATGGACGTGCGACTTATTGCAAGCCTTGCCACAACAAGCGTGGAAGGGAGACGCGCAAGCGACTCTACGGAGGCAGCCGTTATCACCATCTAAAGCGGCGGTATGGGATAAGTCCCGCTGAAGTCGACGAGATGATCCGGGAGCAGGATGGGCTATGTGCCGCCTGCAAGAAGCGGCCCGCGACCCAGGTCGATCACGATCACAAGACCGGCAAGGTCCGTGGCATTCTCTGCCTCAACTGCAACGCAGCCCTTGGGGCGTTCAGGGACGATCCCCGCATCGTGTGGGCCGCGATCGAGTACCTCGAGACCGCGAACGGAAACCCGATCACGGACATCGCAGGCTTGTGAAGCGCTGTCCCGGCTGCGGCGAGACGAAGCCCTTGGCGGACTTCGTTCGTAATCGTGCGACCCGAAATGGTCGGGGTGCATACTGCCGCCCATGCCACAACCGCATCTGCAAGGCGAACCGCGAGGGTCACGTCCTGAGCCGTCTGTAAAAAGACAGCGGTCTGAAGCCACTGCAAATCCTCGCGCTCGCGCGCCATTTCTGCTGCGCGCTGCAAAACCGGGCCTCTGAGAGCCACTGAGCGCAGCGATAT
>JBOGXF010000060.1:0-16360 GCA_050694275.1 Actinomycetota bacterium
ACCTCCTTCCAGTTGGCCTGGTTTGGAGGCTAGGTGCCCCGCCGCCTTCGGACGCGGATTCGCGGCCGAAACCTCTACGATGTGGTGGCGGTTTTAGTCTCTACGATGTGCTGTCGGGAACCCGCTACGGCAGGACGGGGCACGCGAGCGTCCATCCGCTCGATCGAGAGCTCCAGCTCCCGGCGCGCACTTACAGCTACGAGATCCAGCGGCGTCTCGTGAAGGCCGCCGTGCAGGGACCTTTCGACGAGGCCGCCGCCGCCCTCGCGGACGCCACCGGCGTGGTGGTGCCCAAGCGCAGCGCCGAGCAGGTGGTGGTCGAGGCCAGCGAGGACTTCGATGCCTTCTACGCGCAGTGCGCCGGCCCCGACGGCGAGGACGAGGACGGCCCCATCCTTGTGGCCGCGATCGACTGCAAGGGCATCCCCATGGTGAAGCCCGAGCCCGCCGCCAAGACCGTCCGGCGCGGCAAGGGCCAGAAACGGAACAAGAAGCGGATGGCGACGGTGGCCGCGGTATTCAGCCAGGCGCCGCAGCCGCGCACCCCGGAGGACGTCGTGGCCAGCCTCTTCGAGCGCGACATCTCCTTGTGCAAGCCCGCGCCGCGCTCACGTCCGCAACGCAAGCGCGTGTGGGCGAGCCTGGTGGCAAGCAAGGAGGCCTTCATCACCGATGTCAGGGAGGCGGTGCTGCGGCGCGACCTGCGTCGCGACAAGACCTGGGTGATCGTCACCGATGGGGAGCGGGGCCTGCAGCGTCTGGTGTGTGAGCTCTTCGAGGGTGTCACGCTCGTCTTGGACCTTCTCCATGTCCTCGAGAAGCTGTGGGCCGCCGCCTACACCATCCATCCCGAGGGCAGCGCGCAGGCCGAGACCTTCGTGGCAGAGCGGGCGCTGCGCATCCTGCGCGGCGAGGTGAGCCAGGTCGTCAAGGGTCTGCGTCAGACGGTGACCAAACGTCGGCTCCAAGGGCACAGACGCAAGACGCTGCTCGACGTGGCCGCCTACTTGTACCGCAACCGCACGCGCATGCGTTACGACCTCTACCTCGAGAACGGCTGGCCCATCGCCAGCGGCTCGGTCGAGGGCGCCTGCAAGAACCTGATCAAGGATCGGATGGAACGCTCCGGGATGCGATGGACGCCCGCTATGGCGGAAGCCATGCTCCGGCTGCGGGCCGTGTATCTATCCGGTGACTTCGACGCGTATTGGGATTATCACGTCCAGCAGGACCAACTACGCCTCTACTCAGACGAGCTGTGGACCGTCGTTCCAAAATAGCCACACCCATTTGAAAAGGCGCAAGAAATGCCGGCGGACTTAGTCCGAGGCCAGGTCGGCGATCAGTCTCTCCACACGGCTGCGGATCTCGTCTCGGATGACGCGCGTCTCGTCGAGGGATCTGCCGTCGGGGTCGGGCAGCTCCCAGTCTTCGTAGCGCTTGCCCGGATAGATCGGGCAGGCATCCCCGCATCCCATGGTCACCACGACGTCGGCGGCCTGCACCGCGTCGTCGGTCAGCGGCTTGGGGAACTCCTTCGATAGGTCGAGCCCGAGCTCGTCCATGACCTTCACGACGTTGGGATGGATCTCGTCCGCGGGAGTGGAGCCGGCCGACCGGACCCCGATCTTGCCGTCGGCCATGTCGTCGAGCAGGGCCGCGGCCATCTGGGACCGGCCCGCGTTGTGCACGCAGACGAACAGGACCTCGGGCACCTCACTCACTTTCTCGGCCTCCTCGGCAAGTGGGTCTTCTTCTAAGGAGCTGTAACCGGCCGAATGAGCTCACACTTCCTGAGCACGTCGCGGCCCCCGCCTCCGATGCAGGTGTCCCCGCCGCGCCCTCCCTTGAGCACGTCGTCGCCGGCCCGGCCCCAGAGGGTGTCGGGGCCTCTCCCTCCGCCGAGCCGGTCGTCGCCGCTTCCGCCGAACAGGGTGTCGCTCTTGCGTCCGCCGAAGATCCGGTCGGCGCCCGCGTTACCGCGAAGAGTGTCGGTCCCACTGCCGCCGTGGATCCGGTCGTTGCCACCTCTTCCCTTGATGACGTCGTCTCCACGGAGGCCGCAGATGAGGTCGCGCTCGTCGGTGCCGGCAAGAACGTCGTCGCCCGGAGTGCCCACGACCACGTCGGCGTCCCCGTCACCGTCGGTGTCGACGCGCGCCCCCTCGGCAAATCCGACACACGGGCCACGCTGGACGATCTTCTCGACCACGCCGCACGCGACCCGGCCCCCGGCATCGCCGGTCCGCAGGGTTGTGTCGGGCGCGGGCCCGGGGACCTCCTGCACCCCAGCGGTCGAGTCGTCCCCATCGTGGTAGTAGGCGCGCTGCGAGAACGTTCCGTCGGGATTCTGCACGTCGGTCGCGGGGATGTTGGCGTAGTTGTCGGGATTCGCGTGCACGATGACGGCGACGTCGGCGTCGGCCAGCTCGCGCACGCCGAAGCGGTCGGTCTCGAACTCGGAGAACGCAGATCCATCCTGAGCCGCGAGCACGAGCGGCATGTCTCCGGCGTGATCGCGATGGTCGGTACCTTGCGGGTTGTAGTGACCCCCGGCAGCGGTGAAATCGGGGCTGCACGCGCCGACGTCGTGGACATGGAAGCCGTGGAAACCGGGCGAGAGCGCGCCCTCGTCGAAGAACGCGGTCGCCCTCACGCCTCCGTCCCCGGCCGGTACGAAGCCGATCTCGCCGATGGACTCGCCCGCGGGGTTGCGCAGGTCGGCGAACGCGCTCGGCGGCACGATAGCTCCAGGCGGGAAACCCTCATCCGACCCTTCGACCACACCGCACGCGACCCGGCCCCCGGCGTCGCCGGTCCGCAGGGTCGTGTCCGCTGCGGGCCCCGGCTGAAGCTGGAGCCCGGGCGCGGCATCGTTGGCGTCGTGGTAATAGGCGCGTTGTGAGAACGTCCCGTCGGGATTCTGCACGTCGGTCGCAGGGATGTTGGCGTAGTTGTCGGGATTGGCGTGCACGATCACCGCGACGTCGCCCGCGACAAGCTGCTCGACGGTGAAGCGATCCGTCAGATACGAGGCGGTCGCGGCGCCGTCTTCGTTGGCGAGCAGCACCGGCAGGTCGCCCGCATGGTCCCCATGATCGTCGCCTCCCGGGTTGTAGTGGCCGGCGGCGGCTGTGAAGTCGGGGCTGCAAGCCCCGACGTCGTGAACGTGGAAGCCGTGGAACCCCGGGGTCAGCCCCTCTACCCGGACGTCGACGCGCGCAATTATATCGGCGATCTGAAAGAAGGAAGCCGTGCCGACCGGATTCCCGGACGTATCGACGAGGTCCGCGAACGCCACGTTGGGAACGGGAGAACCCGGCTGCCCGGCAGCCGCTCCCGCCAGCGCGCCGGAAAGCATCAAGACCAGAGCGATGCCTACAAATCGCATACGAAGCACAACCCACCTCCCGCGCAGCCATCCGTCGACCGCATCCTCGCGCAGCGGCGGGCGAAGTCAAAGGGAGTCGAGCTGTTCGCGGCCCTCGCGCAGCGTCCAGGGCGCGCCGGACGCGTAGACGTAGTCGAACAGGACGTCGGAGCTCGGGCGCTCGGTCGCATCGAGCTCGGCGACCGCACCGGCGATCGTGGCGCGCGCCTGCTCGAAGATTTCCTGCTCACCGTTATCGTCGATGAGGCCAGAACGTTTCAGGAACGACGAGGTACGCGCCACCGGCTCCAATGCCTCCCACCTTCGTGTCTCCGACTCGTCGCGGTAGAGCGTGGGGTCGTCGGCGGTGGCGTGGCCTTTCATGCGATAAGTCAGCGCCTCGATGAGCGTCGGGCCTTCGCCTGCGCGAGCGGCCGCGAGCGCGTCCGCCGTCGCCTTCCAGCACGCGACGACGTCGAAACCGTCGACCCGGACGCCGGGCATGCCGTACGCCTCGGCTTTCTCGGCGACCGTCGCGGTCGCGCTCTGCCGGGAGAAGGGAGTCGATATCGCCCATTGGTTGTTGACGCAGAAGAACACGGTCGGAACCTTGAAGACCGCGGCAAAGTTCATCGCCTCGTGGAAGTCGCCTTCGGAGGTCGCGCCGTCGCCGAACCACACGAGCGATGCGACGCTGTCTCCTCGGATCTTCGCCGCCCACGCGAGCCCGACCGCATGCGGCAGATGGGTTCCGATCGGAATGCAAATCGGAGCGACGCGGTGCGCGCGCGGATTCCAGAAGCCGAGCTCACCCCCGTAGCCACGCCGGTACTTGAGCGGCGTTGAGGGGGGGACTCCGCGCAGGATCCCGATCGCGTTCTGCCGGTACGAGGGAAAGACCCAGTCCGTGGCCTCACAGGCCCGCAGAGGACCCGCCTGCGTCGCCTCCTCGCCCCAGAACGGCGGATAGTTCCCGATGCGACCCTGGCGCTGGAGCTTGACCGCGCGCTCGTCGAACGTCCGCAACAAGACCATTGCCGAGAACATCTCGAGCAGATCGTTCGGGCCGAGGCCGGCGGGAAGGGGGCGATCGTCGAGATCCCGGCCGTTGCCGACGAACCGGAGGAGCTCGGTCACACGAGCAGCTCGGCGACCTGAACGGTGTTGAGCGCCGCCCCCTTGCGCAGGTTGTCTGCGACGCAAAAGAACTCGAGCGACTTGTTGTCGAAGAGATCCTGCCGGATGCGACCGACGTAGCACGCGTCGCGGCCTGCGGCTTCGAGCGGAGTCGGGTAGACGTCGGCGGCCGGATCGTCGACAACCTCGACGCCCGGCGCTGCTTCGAGGATGGCGCGTGCCTGCTCCGGAGTGATCGGCTGCGAGAACTCGGCATGCACCGCGACCCCGTGCCCAACCACGACCGGAACGCGCACGCAGGTCGCGGTCACGGCAAGATTCGGCAGGGCCATGATCTTCCGGGTCTCATAGCAGAGCTTGAGCTCTTCGCTGGTGTAGCCGTGCTCCTTGAGCGATCCACACTGGGGTATCACGTTCATCGCAATCGGGTGCGGGAACGCGTCGCCCGCCTCGAGCACGTCGCGCCCGAACCCGCGCGTGACCGCGTCGGCCTCCTTCGACGCGGTTTCGGTCTGATCCCACAGATCGTCGACTCCCGCTTTCCCCGAGCCCGACGCGGCCTGATAAGACGCGATCACCAAACGCTCGACCGGCACGCGCTCATGGAGCGCCGCCAGCGGCACCACCATCGCGAGGGTCGTGCAGTTCGGGCTGGCGATGATGCCCTTCGGGCGCTCGGAGGCTGTTGCGGGATTGATCTCGGGCACGACGAGCGGGACGTCGGGATCGAGCCGAAACGCAGCCGAGTTGTCGACGACGATCGCCCCCTTGTCCACCGCGACCGGAGCCCACTCGAGAGACAGCTCGTCGGGCACATCGAACAACGCGATGTCGGCGTCCTCGAAGACGTCCGGCGCGAGCGCGACAACCTCTACCTGGTCCCCGTTGAAATCGAGCTTTCGCCCGGCCGAACGAGGCGACGCGACCGGGACGAGCTCCTGGAGTGGAAAGTCGCGCTCCTGCAGGATCGAGAGGATCTCGGTTCCGACCGCCCCGGTGGCGCCGACGAGGACGACCTTCATCGCGCCTCCTCTTGTGCTTCTTGTGCATCGCCGCGCAGCGCCTCGATCTCTCCCGTCACGGTCGCGGGGTGCTCCTCTCGGTAGACGACATCCTTGGAAAGCCGGAAGCGGTCGTGGATCGCCGTGACCGCGCGATCGACATCGGCGGCGCGCACCACGCACGACACGCGGATCGAAGACGTCGAGATGATCTCGATGTTGATGCCGGATTCGGCGAGCGCATCGAACATGTCGGCCGCGACGCCCGGATGCGTCTTCATCCCGGCCCCCACCAGAGAAACCTTGGCGATGTCGGGGTCGGTTTTCACTCCCGCGGCTCCGACGTCGGTCGCGGTGCGATCGAGGATCGCCTCGGCACGTCGCAAGTCGTCCTTCGGCAGCGTGAACGAGATGTCGGTCGTTCCCCCCTCGGACACGTTCTGCACGATCATGTCGATGTTGATGTCCTCGTCGGCGAGGGGGCGGAAGACGCGCACCGCGACTCCCGGTCGATCGGGCACTCCGAAAATCGTGACCTTCGCTTCCGAGGTGTCGTGTGCGATCCCGGAGATGATCGCCTTCTCCATGCGTTCGTCCTCCTCTCGCACCCACGTCCCCTCATCGTCGGAGAAAGACGATCTGACGTGGACGAGCACTCCGTGGTTACGAGCGTATTCGACGCATCGAAGCTGCAGGACCTTGGCCCCCCCGGCCGACAGCTCGAGCATCTCCTCGTAAGAGACCGCGTGTAGCTTTTGTGCGTCGGGCACGAGCCGAGGATCCGCGGTGAAGACGCCCGTGACGTCGGTGTAGATCTCGCACACGTCGGCATTGAGCGCGGCCGCGAGCGCAACCGCAGTGGTGTCCGACCCCCCGCGGCCGAGAGTGGTGACGTCGTAGTCGGTCGAGACGCCCTGGAAGCCCGCGACGATGACGATGCGGCCGTCCTGCAGCGCCTTGAGCACGCGGTCCGCGCGTACCTCGAGGATGCGCGCCCTGCCGTGGACCGTGTCGGTGACGATGCCCGCTTGCGATCCGGTGAAGCTGATCGCGTGGTGGCCGAGTTCGTTGATCGCCATCGACAGAAGCGCCATCGAGATCCGCTCGCCCGCGGTCAGTAGCATGTCCAGCTCGCGGACATGGGGGGCCGGGGTGACCTCGGAGGCGAGCCTCAGGAGCTCGTCGGTGGTGTGGCCCATGGCCGACACCACCACGCACACCTGCTGCCCGGCCTCGGCGGCCCGCACCACTCGGTGCGCGACGCGCGTGATGCGCTCGGCATCGCCGACCGACGTGCCCCCGTATTTCTGTACGACTACGGCCATGGGCACAACCTACCGGCTCCGCCCCGACCGCTCGGGAATCCGGCACGAATGCAACTCTGCGCAACATAAGTGCCCGGACCCGGACCGTATGTTGCACAGAGGGACAATGAGGTTGGGTCAGCCGTCGCCCTTGCCCTTGCCGGAACCTGAGCCCTGTCCCTCGCCGGGACCCGAGCCCTCGCCGCACTCCCAGTCGTTGCCCTCGCCCGCGTCCCCGTCGTTGGGGCACCCGTCTTTGGCATCGTTCGGGTTCCGTCCCGTGGGCTCTGCGGCCGGTTCCGGCTCCTCCTTAGGCGGCTCGGGGGCCGGGTCGCCCGCGTTCTTGGTCTCCTGTGGGGGGGCCGGGGGCTGGGCGAGGGTCTGAGAGCCGGACTCGTCCGGGCCTTCCACGCGCTCGCCGAGCACCACCGTGGCCGTCTCACGCTGCGGTCGCTTCTTCTTGTTGTTGCGCTCCTTTACGGGCTCGGGCGCGGTCACGGTGACCGCCACGCCGGGCTCGATCGTGCGCGGGGCGGGCTGCACGACCCTGCTGGTCGGCGGCGTCCCGCCGGGCGCGACCGACGCGACCCCGATCACCGCCGCGGCTCCGGCCGCCCCCGCGGCCTGAGCGAGGCTTTGCGCGCCGGTTCGCTTCACCCACACGGCCAGCTCCCGGAAGAAGCGGCCCGAGAAAGCAAGGACGGGAATGGCACCGAGGACCGAGACGGGCAGCGGAAGAGTCTCGACGAACGCCTTGACGAGATCGGGATCGAACTGGCGCCCCGCCCCCTCCTCGAGTTCGCGAACCGCTTCGCGGCGTCCGCTGCCGGCGCGATAGGGCCGGGTCGAGGTGATCGCGTCGTACGCGTCGGTGACCGCGATGATGCGCGCGTAGAGCGGGATGTCGGCTCCGGCGAGTCCGTCGGGATAACCTGATCCATCCCAGCGTTCGTGATGATGCCGGACCGCGGCGATGACATCCGCGTTGCCGACCGCCGAAACCATCCACGCCCCGACCAGCACATGCTCCTCGACGAGGAGACGCTCGTCGATGTTGAGCGCCCCGGGCTTGCGCAGCACGCGATCGGGGATCCGGATCTTGCCGACGTCGTGGAGCGAGGCCGCCTTGCGCAGATCCTCGATGTCGCTCACCGGCAGGTGCATGCCAAGCGCGGTCCGATACGCGTGGCGCTCGACTCGGCGAGAGTGTCCGTGGGTGTAGGGATCCTTGGATTCGAGCGCCGTGGTGAGCTCGCGCAGAACCTCGACCTGCTCATCGACCGGGAGACGGAGCTCGCGCTCGGGCCGACCCGAGCGATCGAGGCCGAGCAGCCGGGTTCCTTCCTCGAGGCGACGCTCGGCTCGCAGGCGACGCAGGTAACTCCAGAACATGAGCTCGCCGAACGAGATGTCCGCCGCCGCCGGGGTGTGGTTCCAGAGCCGCGCTCCGAGCGCGGTCACGAGGAGCGACAGGGTGACGCCCACCACAAGGAAGACGAGCAGCGACGGCTCGGAGGCGAGGAGCGAGCTGAGCACAAGGGCCCCTGAGAGCGGCAGGACGACGACGGCGAGGGTGGCGGCGAGCGCGTGCGGAAGATAGGGCCTTACGTGCCGATGGTCCCGTTCCAAAGACGTCCCCACGCGGTGAGTTCTCCTGACTACGACGTGCTACCTAATGATCACTATTTGTGATCTAGAGAGAGAATCCTCCCTCGTCCCAGGGCTTTCGGCAACGGGGCCCCTCGTTTTCTGTTGCGAAACGGCCGTTTTTCGGTCGTCCTGGCAAGTGAGCACAAACCCCGTCGGCGCTGCTACGCGGCGCCGAGAGCTTTGCACTCATCAAAACGCTGGGGGGCCGGGGCCGCCTGTTAGCCGCCGATGCGCCGGCGGCCCTCGAGCGCCCGGCCGAGCGTGACCTCGTCGGCGTACTCGAGGTCCCCGCCCATCGGGAGCCCGCTCGCCAGGCGGGTGACCTTGACCCCGAGCGGCTCGAGGAGGCGGGCGAGGTACATCGCGGTGGCGTCGCCCTCGACGTTCGGATTGGTCGCGACGATGACCTCGGCTATCGGGGGGGCCTCCTCCTGTGCGGGGGTTCGCAGACGCTCGAGGAGCTCGGAGATCCTGAGGTCGTCGGGGCCGACCCCCTCGATCGGCGAGATCGCCCCCTGAAGGACGTGATAGAGGCCCCTGAACTCGCGCGTCCGCTCGATCGCAACGATGTCGGGTGGATCCTGGACGACGCAGACTAGTGACGGGTCCCGGCGGGGATCACGGCAGTACTCGCACAGCTCCTGATCCGACACGTTGAAGCAGATCCGGCAGAGGCGGACTTTCTCCTTGACCTCGACGATGGCGTCGGCGAGGTCGGTTGCTTCCTGCTGCGACAGCTTGAGCAGGTGGAACGCGACCCGCTGGGCCGACTTCGGCCCGATGCCCGGGAGTCGCGACAGCTCGTCGATGAGACGTTGGACCGGCTCGGCAAACAACCGGTTCCCTTAAGTTCCGGGGAGTCCGAGGCCGCCCATGCCGCCGGCAAGGGGGCCGAGCGCGTCGGCCTGTGCCTCGCGCGCCGCGTTGAGGGCACCGTTCACCGCGGCGACCACGGTGTCGGCGAGCATCTCGACGTCGTCGGCGTCGGGGGGTCCGTCGAAGATTTCCGGGTCGATCTCGAGCCGCACGATCTGCTGGTCGCCGGTCACGACCGCGCGCACCGCGCCGCCGCCCGCGGTGCCCTCGAACTCTTCGGCTGCGAGCTCCTGCTGGGCCTTTTGCATCTCGGTCGCCATCTGCTGCGCCTGCCGAAGCATCTTCTGCATGTCCTTCCCCATCACCGGTCTCCAATCTCTTTGACGACTTCGGCCCCGAGGCTCTTCTTCACGACCTCGACCGGGTCCTCTTCCTGGGTCTCCTCGGCCTCGGCGAGCGGGACGTAATCGGTCGCGTCCTCGGCCGAGTCCTCCTCGGATGATTCTTGGACCGCATCGGCGTCGTCCCGATCGGCAAAGCCGAGCGGGGGCCGGATGCCGAGCGCGGCGTGCAACGCCTCGGCGAGCATGTCCCGGTTGGCTTCTTTGGCCATCTCCTCGGTGTGGAACTTGGACTGCACCTTCACTACGAGAACGTCACCGTCGAAACGGATCGGACGCGACGGGTTCAGCAGCGCGGCGACTCGCTTGCTGCGCGCGCTGAGCTCGCCGAGGGTCGCGCTCCACGCGTCCTTGACGTGGTTGAGCCCGACCCGGTCCGACGGGACCTGCTCGGCAGATGCCGGCGGGGCGGGTTCTTCGCGCGGGGCGGTTTCTCCGGGCGGGGCCGCCTTTGCGACCGGGGCCGCCTTCTTCGTGCGTGCGGGCGGGGCCGCGTCGCTCTCGGGCGTGGTCTCTTCGAGGCCGACACGGCGTTCGAGACGCGCGATGCGCGACAGGAGTCCGCCTGCGGATGGATCGGTCTCGGGTGCGGCACAGCGCACGAGCGCGACCTCGAGCAGCAGCCGGTGATTCGGCGCGTTCTTCATCTCGGCCGACGCGTTCCCGATGAGGTCGAGCACCCGAAGCAACGTCCCTCCGGCGAAGCGCATCGACTGGTCGGATAGGCGCGTCCGGTCCTCGTCGCTGACGTCGAGGAAGCCGGACGCGTCGGGAGCAGCCTTGAGCAACATCAACGAGCGGGCATGACCGAGCGCCGCGAGCGCGAGTTGACGCACGTCTTCGCCTTGGGACACGAGCGAGTTGACGGTGGTGAAGACGGTGGCTACGTCCCCGTCGGCGATCGCGCCGAAGAGGACGAACAACGCGTCTTCGCTCCGGCCGCCGAACAGTCTCTCGACGTCGGTAACCGAGGCGTGCCCGCCGATGCTCGCGAGTTGGTCGAGGATCGATTGCGCGTCGCGCACGCTGCCGTCGGCGTGACGGGCGACGAGCGCGAGCGCCTCGGGCTCGACATCGATGTTCTCGAGCTTGGCAATCTCGGCGAGGTTTCCCTCGATCGCGTCGGTCGGCACGCGTCGGAAGTCGAAACGCTGAGTCCGGGACACGATCGTCGGCAGCACCTTGTGCGACTCGGTGGTGGCGAGCACGAAGATGACGTGGCCGGGAGGCTCCTCGAGCGTCTTGAGCAGGGCGTTGAAGGATCCGGTCGAGAGCATGTGAACCTCGTCGATGACGTACACCTTCTTGCGCGAGCCGGCGGTGGCCAGCGGAACCCCGGAGAGAATCTCGCGCGTCTCGTCGACCTTGGAGTGCGACGCCGCGTCCATCTCGATGACGTCGAGGGACGACCCTTCGGTGATCGCCACGCACGACGGGCACTTGCCGCACGGGTTCGGGGTCGGACCCTGCTCGCAGTTGAGCGCCTTGGCGAGGATGCGGGCGGTCGAGGTCTTGCCGGTCCCCCGGGGGCCGGTGAACAGATAAGCATGCGCCACACGGTCCTCGGAGATCGCGTTCGCCAACGTGCGGGAGACGTGCTCTTGTCCGAGGATCTCGTCGAAGGTCTGGGGCCGGTACTTGCGATAAAGAGAGAGGTACGCCATATGCGTTGCCATCCTACGCGGCCCGTGCGACACGAACGCCGAGAATTGAAAATGGGTCGCGCGGCCCGCCCTGGACCCCCGAACGGCCGGCGCTGACCCGGCAGCCGGCTCCGGCCGGGCGCCCCTGCGGCACACCCGGTACACCGTTTACGGCTGCTCCCTTCCGGGCCTGACCGGGTTCACGGCTCCGGGTCGCGCAGGACCCGACCATCAACGCTGCTTGCCGGGGGCTGCCCGGTCATCCAGGGGCCGCAGACGAGTGGTCAGCCCGGCATGTCGAGGGTTTCCGGTTCAGGGGACCCCGAGCCCCCCGCCTAGCGCGACCCACACCAGAGTAGCGCCCCGTACCCCCAAGGTTGCGCGTCTCACGGCCCTGAGGACACTCAGATGCGCAACCTTGGGCGTGTCGGGGAGAACGCGGAGACGCAGGGATTTGAACCCTGGGGCCCTCTCGGACCACACGATTTCCAGTCGTGCCGTTTCGGCCGCTCACGCACGTCTCCGGGAGAGATTCTAGAAGGAGCGCGGTTGCCGGGGCGGTGGGGGCGGGATTCGAACCCGCGACGGGCGTGAACCCGCAATCGCTTTCGAGGCGATCCCGTTATGGCCGCTTCGGTACCCCACCAGAAACGAGTATAGGGAGGCCGCGTCCCGGCTAGCCCCGTCGCCCCTCGAAGAAACGCCGGAGCAGGAGGCCGCATTCCTCCTCGAGCACACCGGTGGTGATCTCGAGCGAATGATTCAGGCGAGGGTCCTGACAGATGTTGTAGAGGGAGTAGGCCGCTCCCCCTCTGGGATCCTGGGGACCGTAGACGAGCCGGGCGACGCGTGCCAGGACCAGGCCACCCGCGCACATCGGGCAGGGCTCGAGGGTGACGTACATGGTTGCCCCGTCGAGTCGCCACGACCCGACGCCCTCGGCCGCGGCCCGGAGCGCGAGGACCTCTGCGTGGGCGGTCGGGTCGCCTCGCAGCTCGCGCTCGTTGTGGGCCTGCGCCAGCACCGATCCGGCGCGCGCGACGACCGCTCCGATCGGGACGTCGTCGTGGGAGAGGGCCTCGGCAGCCTCTTCGAGAGCGAGCCGCATGAGCTCTTCGTCGTCCACGGCAGAGTTACCGCGTCAGCCGCGGCGCTCTTTGAGCTTCTTCGCGGCGTCCTTGTAGCGCCCCTTGGCCCAGAGAAGCAGGTCCTTGGCCCAGTCGTACTCGCTTCCGAGGACGCCGAGGCCGATCAAAATGGTCAGGAGACCGGGGCCCGGCAGCACCATCATCGCGAGACCCGCGACGACGAGGGAGACGCCGACCGTCGTGACGACGACCCGCTTGGTGTGGGCGGCGATCGTCCTCTTCTCCTTGTTGACGTTGACCCGAGTATCGGCCCGAAAGGCCTGCGGGTCGTCGACGATCGACAGAGGGGCCTCAGGGGGAGAGGCGAGCCGACCGAAGCGATCGAGGAACCCGGCGACATGCTCGGCGGAACCGGTCGTGGTCACCGTCATCTGAATGAGAAAGGAGCCGGACTCCCCCTGGAGGCCGAGCACGGGCCCCCCGGAGGTGTCGCCGTTCACTCCCCACGAACGGAGTTCGTCCCAGCGGATCGCCCCGTGACCGTCGTCTCGCCCTGCCCACACGACCACGGCGCGCTGCTCGGTCAAATAGAAGAAGCCGTGGCGCCGCCGGTCGCGGGCCTGGCGGACGCGTGCCCACCCGACGATCTTTTCGTCCTCTTCGAGATGAGGGCGCGCCTGAGCGAGGATGTGATTCTGTCTGAAGTCGCTAAAGCGGTTCATTACTCCCATCTTCAAAACCAGCGTACGCCCGGAGGGATTCGAACCCCCGACCTTCCGGTCCGTAGCCGGACGCTCTAATCCACTGAGCTACGGGCGCCTGTCACTCTGAAGAGACTATGCCCTCCGCGCAAGGGCCTTGTGACTCGCGGAGGCGCAGGGATTTGAACCCTGGAAGGGGGTTTACCCCCCTTAACGCATTAGCAGTGCGCTCCCTTCGGCCGCTCGGGCACGCCTCCAGTCGATTCTCCGGCTCAATGATAGAGCCGCCCGGCTGCCGGGTCGGAAGAAAAGAGGTCACTCGGTGGGCGAGGTATCGACCTCGATCGGGGTCAGATCCTGTCGCTCGAGCGTCCGCCTCTGCACCACGTAATCGCCCCGGAGGCCCTCGAAGCGGATGTAGTCGACCGCGACCGGCCGACCCACTTGGAGATAGATGATCTCGGCCTCGTAATCGAGATCGCTCTCGACGATGAACGAACCGAGCCCGGTGGCGCCGGTCGAGCCGACCGTCATCACTATGGTCCCGTTCTCCTCTTCCAGTGATCGCTCATGCGTGTGACCTGACAAGACGAGCGGAACGAGCCCGAGGGACCGCTCGGCGAGCCGCACGTCGTGCACTGCGAGCAAGTCGGGTTCGAGCCGACCGACCGCCTCCGCCACCCGTTCCGCCTCGAGCTCACGGATCTCGTTGCCCGCTTCGGTCGACACTTCGTTGCTCGCGGTGAACGTCGGGTCGGCCCAGCCGAGGACCTCCAGGCCCTCGATCTGGTGGACTTCCTCCGTGAGCATCCGAACGTTCTCGACCTCGGCTATCTGGCGCCGGTTGAAGATCGAGTCGTGGTTTCCCGGGGCGAAGTAATAGGGCACGGGAATCTCATGGATGAGATCCCCAATGTTCGACTCGAGCGGATCGCCGAACGACGTGAGATCGCCGGTGTCGATCACCGCGTCGACCTCGAACTCCGTTGCGAGCTGACGCGCGACTGCTACTCCCAGTGGGTTCGAGTGGATATCGCTGACGTGCAGGATGGCGACGCTGCCCGCCGCCTGTGGATCGATGCCCGGCTCCGCGACCAGAGTCAGCAATCCCGAGAGGCGATCGGCTGCGACCGTGAAACGGGAGCTCAGCTCGGAAAAAGAGCCGACCCGGTTAACGACCTCCATGACCTGCGGCGCCCGCTCGAGCGTGCCGGAGAAGCGCGGCTCCTCGAACGCGTCAACGTCGAAGGTCGCGGCCGATAAAGCGAGACTCAGTCCAACGAAGATCGCGCCCCCCAAAGAGCCCGCGATGGCGACATCGGGATGCCGGCCCCGCACCAAGACTGCGCCGATCGTGCCCAGGATCGCTCCCCCGATCATCAACCGCAGCACGAGGGCCCCTGCCATGCCGCGCAGTCCGGACTCGAGTCGTTCGACGAGGGCGGCGCGGGCCGAAGCCCGAGAGATGGACCGTCCGAGCTCGGGGAGGTCGATCCGATCGAGGGTGAACTCGAACCGCAGCGGCGCGAGATGGGTCTCCGCCGAGATCGTCCCGAGTGGGGGCACGACAAGGACGGTTCGGGGCGATCCGAAGTGGCCCTTGGCGGAGACGTGCGCGGGGCCGAGCTCGCGGGCGGGGGCAGGTACGAGGAACAGCGCGAGCAGTGCAACCACTCCGCCCACGGCCGCGAGGGCGACCAGGCGCAGGATGCGACGGCGGCGATCGTGTCCGTGCGCGTTCATCGTTGTCAACATAGACGGCTCGATGTATCAGACTGGCAGGCGTGACTCGACGGACGATCGCTCTCCTGACCGCGGCCGCCGCGCTGGCGCTCGGGCTGCCGGCGTCCGCAAGCGCGCTTCCCAGGGGGGCCGAGGTCCGGCTCTACAAAGGCGGGCTCTCCTTCCCAGTGGACATGGCCTGGGTCGAGGGAACGAAGAAGATCTTCTTCACCGAGAAGAACAGCGGCAAGGTGCGCATCATGCGGGGGAAGCGACTCCGCGGCCGCGCGTGCGTAAACCTCGACGTTGCCAACTCCGGCGAGCAGGGCGCTCTGGGCATCGTGCTCCATCCCAGTTTCAAGAAGAACAAGTGGCTCTACGTCATGTACACGCACTCGTCCGGGGAGATGCGGGTGACGCGCTTCAAGGTCAGGAACAATCGCTGTCGTCGGCCCAAGCACATCCTGCAAGGGATTCCCGCGTCGTCCGGTTACCACAATGGCGGGCAGCTGGAGTTCGTCGGCAAGAAACTGCTCGTGTCGACCGGCGAGAACCACAACCCCGGCGCCGCGCAGGACACCAACAATCGGCTCGGCAAGATCCTGCGCTACAACGCGGACGGAACGATTCCCGACTCCAACCCCTTTAAGTCGCTCACCGGCGCGCCCCTCCCGGTGTGGAGCTACGGGCACCGCAACCCGTTCGGGCTGGCGGTCAAGCCCGGGACCGTCAAGCTCTACGAGACCGAGAACGGGCCCAACTGCGACGACGAGCTCAACCGCATCCGCAAGGGGCGGAACTACGGCTGGGGGTCGGGTTACGAGTGCGGCACCCGTGGCGTCGGGGACGATCCCAAGCCGCCGTTGCGGCGATGGAGCAACATCATCGTGCCCACCGACCCGACGTGGTACGTCGGCAGGATGAAGGCGCTGAGCAACAAGCTCATCGTGCCCGACTTCGAGGGCGGGCTGCACAAGATCATCATGAATCGGCGTGGAACGCGCGTGAGAGAGGACCGCATCATTTATCGGCACGCCGGAGGCATCGTCGACGTGTCCAAGGGCCCGCGAGGCTGGCTCTACTTCCTCACGCCGACTGCGATCTTTCGCATCGTTCGCAGACGTGAAAGCGCGTCACAGGTACTGACCGGGGGTGGACTGCTCGGCCCCCGGCGGGAGGCTTCTACGCCTCATTTCCTCTAGCGCTTGCCGACTCTCCATCTGTTGCGCGAACAGCATCGCCTGGATGCCGTGGAAGAGGCCCTCGAGCCAGCCGACGAGCTGAGCGTGAGCGATTCGCAGCTCCGCGTCGCTCGGGGTCTGCTGCTCGAACGGAGAGCTGAGCCGCTCGAGCTCCTCGCGCAGATCCTCGGACAGGATCTCGGAGAGCTCCTTGACCGAGGTCTGGTAGATCTCTCGGAGCCGGCTCCGGCTCGCGTCGTCGAGCGGCGCGGCGCGCACCTCGTCGAGAAGCTGGCGCGCCATCGACGCGATCCGCATGACCTTGGCCGGGTGCTCGATCGCGTCG
>JBOGXF010000061.1:0-3242 GCA_050694275.1 Actinomycetota bacterium
GATGCAGGAAGTCGGAGGTTGGAGGGTCGATGATTCCCTCGACCTCTATGACGTCGATGACCCGGTTCTCCTGGGCCGCCAGGGGGGCCGACAACAGGACCGCCGCCACCAGCGCGCCCAGTAGAACGGTGACGAAGCGCATGGCTCCATCGTCCCATCCGCGGGAGCTATCGACGAACCCCCAGCACGGAACTAGCTCTGGGACCCGTTTCCGCGCGCCTTCGAAGCCGCCGTGCCCGGATCGTCGTCGGTGGTGGACCCTGAGGTCGATTGGTTCTTGGGTTGACCCTTCCCCTTGGCCGTCTCCGGAGCGTGTGATTCCGATTCGCCAGCGGCGGCGGGATCGGGCTGCGGCTCGGACGAAGCCTCGTCGCAGGCGTCCTGCGCGCTCTCGACCGTCGCGTCCTTGTTCCTCGCCGTCGAGGACGAGAGCTCGCCCTGTGCTCGGCTGCGCAGCTTGCACCGGGCCGCGGTCGAGACTGCCGCGCCGTGGTTGTCCTTCGCCTCCCCGTCGTTGCGGCCGCCCTTGCCCCCGGACTTGCCCCCGGTCTCACCGATCGGCTCGATCTCGACCTCTTGGGTGTCGTCGACGATCGGCTCGGTGACCTCGATGGGCGCCTCTTCGACGATCACCTGCTCGGCCGTGGTCAGGATGGCGCGCGGCACCGCGTATGCGAAACCCGCCGCGACCAGGCTGAAGGCCGCTCCCATGGCGAGCGCTCGGATGCTGCCGTCCACTTCTGGGCACCTCTTGTGTGGAGGTGTCCGCCCCTGGGGAATCTCCCCGACACTATGAATTATCGGCAGCGGCTTGATAGTCCTTTATGACTAGTCACCCACCCCCCGAGACGATTTTGAATGGCGAAACGACCGAAAAATGGTCGATTCGCGACACAAAACGGGGCGGAGGCCGGGCCTCGTGCCGGTGATAAGAAGGCCCGATGCTGATCGACGAGTGGCTCGCCCCCCGGATCCTCATCGTCTCGGGCAAGGGGGGCGTGGGCAAGACGACCACGTCCGCCGCCCTCGCCCTGGTGGCGGCGCGCAGCGGGCGAAAGGTGTGCGTCTGTGAGGTCGACGGCAAGGGGGCGCTCCCGGCGCTGTTCGGCGCGCCCGGGCTGACCTACGAGCCGACCGAGATCAACCCCGACATCTGGGGGCTCAACATCGTCGCCGAGGACGCGCTCGCCGAGTATCTCAAGGTGCAGTACCACATGCGGCGCATGGGCTGGGTGTTCACCGGGACCCAGTTCGTCGACTACATCACGACCGCGGCCCCCGGACTCAAGGACATCCTCACGCTGGGCAAGATCTGGTACCTCGAGCAGGGGCGCGGCACATCGCACGACTTCGACACGATCATCGTGGACGCCCCCGCCGCGGGACACATGCTGACGTTTCTGTCGGCGCCCATGGGGCTGTCGGACGCGCTCAGACTGGGGCCGGTCCGGCGCCAGGCCGAATGGCTCGTGCAGATGCTCACCGACGTGAAGCGGTCGCGCGTGCACCTCGTGACGCTCCCCGAGGAGATGCCGGTCGCCGAGACCATCGAGACCGCGCAGGCGCTCGAGGAGAAGCTCGGCATCCGCCAGGGGACGGTGTTCGCCAACGCCATCTACTCGGAGCTTCTGACCTCGGACGAGATCGCCGCGTTCGAGGAGCTCATGTCCGACGAGGACCCGAGCGAGCTCGTCTCCGAGGGGCAGAGGGTCGGGCTCGCGCTCGACGCCGAGGATCTCGACGCGCTCGTCGGCTACGCGCGCTTCCTCGACGCGCGCCGCGCCATACAGGTGTCGTATCTGCGCAAGCTCCGCAAGGAGACTCCCGGCTCGGTGGTCGAGCTGCCGTTTCTGTTCTCGGCCGGGCTCGCGCTGCCGGACATGGAGAACCTCGCCGACGTCATCGAAGAGCAGGTTCAAAAGCTGTGAACCCGGTCGCCGAGATCGTCGATCGCAAGGAGGTCATCGTCTGCGCCGGGTCCGGCGGGGTCGGAAAGACGACTGCGGCCGCGGCGATCGCCCTCCAGGCCGCGCTCGACGGCAAGAAGGCCGCGGTCTTAACCATCGATCCGGCGAAGCGTCTTGCCTCGTCGCTCGGTCTCGAGGAGCTGACCAACGACCCGGCGAAGGTGAACAAGAGAAAGTTCACCTCGGCCGGGCTCAACGTCACCGGAGAGCTGCACGCAATGCAGCTCGACACCAAGACCACCTTCGACGAGGTCGTCATGCGTTACGCGCCGACCAGGGAGCAGGCCGAACGCATCATCAACAACCGCTTCTACCGGAACATCTCGGGGACGCTGTCCGGAACGCAGGAATACATGGCCATGGAGAAGCTCTACGAGCTTCACGCCGAGGGCGGCTACGACCTCATCGTCATCGACACCCCGCCGACGCGCAACGCGCTGGACTTCCTCGACGCGCCGCGCCGGCTGACCGACTTCTTCGAGAGCCGCGTCCTGCGCTGGTTCCTCATCCCCTACATGAAGGCCGGCGGTGGGCTGATGCGGGTGGCCAACGTCGCGGCGACCACCTTCCTCAAGGTCGTCAAGCGCATCGTGGGGGCCGAGGTGCTCGAAGACACCGCCGAGTTCTTCGGCAATCTCGAAGGGATGTACGACGGCTTCAAGCAGCGGGCGCGCGAGGTCGCGGCGCTGCTCAAGTCGGACGTGACCTCGTTCATCGTCGTCACGTCGCCGGCGGCGGACTCGGTGCGCGAGGCGACATTCTTCGCGTCGCGTCTCAACGAGGCCGGCCTCCCGTTCGGCGCGCTGGTAGTCAACCGCGTGCACCCCAAGATCGGGGACGGCATCGACGCTCGGACGCGCCAGCTCCACCGGCTAGAGGAGGGAAACCCGACGGCGCGGCTCCTCGCCAAGCTCATCGACAACGAAGAGGCGTTCATGCGCGTGGTGCGGCTCGAGGAGGAGAACCTCAACGACCTCGCGCGCAAGATCCCGCGCCACCGCTGGGTGCGAGTCCCTTACCTCGAGAGGGAGGCGGTCGACTTCCCGGGCCTCGCCGAAGTCGCCGATCAACTCTTCGACTAAGGCCGCTGGGCCCGAGGCCCTCCCGGTATGATTCGCCCCTGATGGCGATCGCCGAGAGAGACACTCACGACAGACTCCTGCCGATTCTCGAGCGAGTGGCGCGCGCGCTCGGTCGGGTCGGCGTCAAACAGGGCAAGGCCGAGGGGGCCGCGGCTCCTCTGAGGGTCGAGCTCGAGGAGGGCGTCAACCGGGT
>JBOGXF010000062.1:0-14329 GCA_050694275.1 Actinomycetota bacterium
ATATCGCTGCGCTCAGTGGCTCTCAGAGGCCCGGTTTTGCAGCGCGCAGCAGAAATGGCGCGCGAGCGCGAGGATTTGCAGTGGCTTCAGACCGCTGTCTTTTTACAGACGGCTCAGGACGTGACCCCCCCCGCTCCCAGGAGAAACGCCAGGATCACCGCCAACCACGCCTTGCGTTCACTCATGTCCCAACCTCACCCCTCGGACGTGTGTGGTGGATGAGCTGAACATGAGAATCCTCTCATGTAGGCGCCCGCACGCGCTTTGGTGAGAACTCTCTCACGCTGCTTTCACGTCCACCTCAGCCCCGCTCGGTACTCCCAGAGCACAGCCGAGGCAATCAGGAGGCGGCATGGACGCAGCGTTGATCGATGAGATGCTCCCGGAGCGAGCGCAAGCATCAGGCGACGAATGGCGCTTCGAGGAGGGCGCAGAAATCTATCCGGGGCGCTATGCGCTCAAGCTCCTGGGAGGAGGACGGCGCTACGAGGCCTATCTCGCCTTCGATGAGGAGCTGCTCAACAACGTCGTCGTCAAGATCCTGCGCCCCTCGCGGGTCAAGGACGAGCACGCCCTAGAGGGACTGACCGGTGAGCTGCGCGCGCTGGAGGCGCTCAACCATCCCATCATCGCGCGCGGGTTCGGGGGTGTGCTCAAGGGCGAGCGTCCACACATCTGTGTCGAGTTCCTCGAAGGGCCGCGATTGTCGACGCTGATCCGCAAGTTCGGGCCGCTCCCGCTCGAGCAGCTGATCCCGCTGGCGGTTCAGTTGTGCTCGGCCCTTCACTACATGCACGCCCGGCGGATGGTGCACCTCGACGTTAAGCCCAAGAACATCATCATGGGCGCTCCCCCGCGCCTCATCGACCTCAGCATCGCGCGCAGCCTGCGCGACGCGGCCGCGCTGGACGTTGCGGTCGGCACGGATGCCTACATGGCTCCCGAGCAGTGCGTCCCGACCCCCGGACGCATCGGCGCTGCGGCCGATATCTGGGGTCTCGGAGTCACGCTGTACGAGGCGGTCGCCGGCGAGCTTCCGTTCCCCAAGGGCTCCGACGACGACAGGCATCCCCAGGTGAAGCTGAGGCCTCGGGCATTCGACGTGCGGCGCGTCCCTGACCCCATCGCCGAGCTGGTACACGAATGCCTTCGCCTGGATCCGCGCACGCGGCCCACAGCGCGCGACGTAAACGACCGGCTCGAGCCCCTTCAGGCTGCGTTGCCGCGCCGTTTCGTGCTGAGTCGCCTTCGGCCTCGCTTGCGCTGATCGCTCATGAGAGCTCTCTCACCGCTGGCTCACGAAGGTCTCAGACCCGCTGGTTACAACCGAATGGACAGGATGGATAGCGAGATGGAAGGAGGCAAGACATGAGCCCAGGAAGGATCGCTCTTCTCGGACTTGCAGTTCTGTTGGCGATCGGAGGTATTGCGGCGCTTGCCCACGAGCCCGCCGGCACGAACGTGGCACCGATCAGCGCGGACGACGCCGACGATGACGGTGTGCTCCGTCGGGACGATGCTGCCGACGACGTCGTCGCGGTCGACGATGACGACGACCCGACAGGCGACGGAGACAACACGAAGGGCAACGACGGCACCAGCGGTGGGAACAACACCGGCGACGGCGACAACACCGCCGGCAACGACGGCACCAGCGGTGGCACCGACACCGGCGGTGGCACCGACACCGGCGGTGGCACCGGGACCGGTGGCGGCACTACGTAACAACTCAGAAACCCATCAAAGGGGGAGGTCATCGGGGGCCTCCCCCTTTGATCTGTGGCCCGGCGGGGTCTCGTTGGGGTCTTCCACTCGAACCCCTCGATGCCACTCATTGTGGCGGCTTTGTAGCGGCCCCAGAGCCCCAAGTTGCCAGTCGTCGCGCGCCTGGTTGGGCTTCGAGGCTATGCGAACGGCTCGGCCGGAGCCGGCAAGCGCGTAGGGACAGACGGGCTCATGGAGAACCTCTACTTCATGAAACGCGTCGCCGCTCTCGCCGTGGGCGCGCTCCTTGCCGCAACGCTCCCCGGGGTCGCGGGCGCCGACGATCATGTACCTCCGAGGGCGGTGCTGCGGGTTGACGACCACACCCAGCGCGGCCGCCTCAGCCACTCCACCTGGTTGAGGGCGACACCTGACCCGGATGAGTGCATCGCAGTTTTCGCCGACGGGCTCGGCTGGCCCCAGGCTCTTGCCTACGACAGCACATACACCCCACAAGCCGCAATCACCCTCCACAAGAGTGCTGTGCCGGTCGAAGTCCGCTTGGAAGCATGGATTGAGAGCGACGGTCAAGGAAACCCTGTCGGCCCCGCGCTGCGCCTTCCCTATGTCCTTAGAGCAGATCCATCACCGTTCGACCCGCGCCGCTGGACGCTCGTCTTCGCTCCTCCTCCTAGCGACGTCGTCTTCTTGGAACTGGAGGCGTCTTGGCGAGACGAGGACGGCTGCACCGACTTCACCGATCTGGGCGAGCAGTATGGCGCGTGGCGCTTCAAGCTGCGGCACGGAACGTGCACCCGGGCCTCCACCGCGGCGCGTGTTCGCTCGTTCATTCGTGCCTACAACCGAGGCAACCTGGAGCGGCTCGAGCGAATGTGGGCGCAGGAGCCGGATTTCCAATGGTATGTCGTGGACGACGAACGCGAGTCGCGGGATGCGGAGAACCGCCATACGCTGGGGACTTACTTCAACGCTCGTCATCAACTGAACGACCGCATCCGATTGCGCCGTATTCGCGTCTCTCCTACGTCTGAGGACGGCTCGTTCGGCTTCGGGTTCAAGCTCTTCCGCACGACCGACGACTCGCGAAAGCGCGCCGAAGGACTCTTTCACGGCAAAGGGGCGGTCACACAGGGGTGTCTTCTGCACGTTTGGGCGATGGACAACGACGACAGCTAAGGTCGTTTCCTTTGCTGTAGGAGCCCCGCGGGACCCGGACGGATATGACGTCGTCGAGCGGATCGTCGCGGCGACCCGGAAATCGTCTATCCCCAAGGCCGGTCAGCTCAACACCGATCTGAACCGCGACATCCTCCACCAGGTTCTCGACGGCTAAGGCGTTAGACCTGTCCGGCAGGTGGCGAGCGATGCCACTTGGAGCGCACTCAGGTTCCGCCCCGCCTGATCCATTCAATCAAGTCAGCAGCCTGTAGGAGCCCGCGGACCCCGACGAGTCAGTATCAAAGAGCATCAAGACTCGCCGCTCCCATGACCAGTTGGCCAGGCCGACGCCGACTCCAGCGGCTCGCGCGTGACAAGGCCAAGCATGACGGCAAGGGCCTCGCTCATCTCGTCCGGGACGTTCAGCTCGACGACGACCTCGTCGGCGTTCAGTTGGACGTCGAACTTCATGAACGGACAGCATTCCGCCTCGGCTTCGATGAGTTGGCGAAGCCGCTGGATGAGCTGATGGTCGTTGGGATACGTCGAAACGATTCGACCCTTTTCCACATGCCGTGATTGCGCGTGCGACGCCACCTCGGTCCATTCACGGATGCGCTGGACGAGGTCGGGCCCACTGAGGCTGCATGCCAACGTTTCCTCATGTGTCACGGTTCACCTCCATGGCCGATGGCTCTTCGCTAGTCGGAGCTTGGCACTTGAAGTACGCTTCAAGTCAAGTAATGAGTTCGAACTTCTGAGCATCAGCGAGGTAGGCGGGGCGACGGGCCTTCAGAGTTCCGCGCTCCGGTATTACGAGAAGGCCGGGCTCATCGAGCCTCAGGGACGAGTTGGTGGACGGCGCCACTATTCACCGTCTGTTCTGCAGCGGCTTGCCGTGATCGCGCTGCTCCAGGAGGTCGGGTTCACGATCAGCGAGATCTCCGACCTCATGGGCCGTAAAGGAAGGCGACGTGAGTGGCGCTCACTAGCTCAGAGAAAGCTCCAGGAGATCGATGAGCATCTTGAGCGCGTGAGCGCCGCGCGCGAGCTTGTGATCGCGGCGCTGGCATGTGAATGCTCGAGCCTCGAAAGCTGCGATCTCGTCAAGGAACGGCGCGGGCGTCATCGTCGGGCGGTGCAGACGTTAGCGCTGCGGATGGGGCCACCAAATTCGTAGGCCCGTTCGTCGCTGTTTCACGTCGCGCCATGCTCACTGCTCCGCCGCACCGGTTGCCGTTCTATGACGATGTCACGTTAGAGCCGCCGCTTCGACGGGAGTCGGTCGGTCCTCGCGGGCTCGGCTGGGACCTCCTCAGAACGCCAAGGAGCAGGGCTGGATTCAACCGCGACCTCCGGGTTTTCACCCGGCAACCCGGCGAGTGAGGCAGAGCTGTGGCAAACATCTTTCAAGACCCCCGCCTGACCTGCGCTTTTACCTCGCGTCGATGGTCGGTCGGGGACTCTCGAGTACGCGCGCTCGGGCTGGCGTGTCCAACGCGTGTCCAGGCGAGGCGAGCACTGTGGACCGGCGGTGAAAGATAGGCCCCTGACCTGCGGTTTCAGTTGCAGGGGCGGGATTTGAACCCGCGACCTCCGGGTTATGAGTTCGTCCCAGGCGGTTTTTCGTCGTTTCTCAACGTTGCCCAACACCTTGCGTTTTTCCTGGTCAACCGACAGTTTTCGGGTCGCTGCCCTGTCGACCTTTTTCGTCGTTTTTCATGCTCGCGTGTCCAACGCGTGTCCAGTCTGGTGTCGTCGTTCGAGTTTCGAGAGCAGGAAGCTGTCCGTCAGACCGCCCTCCGCGACCGATTCCGCTGGCCGTACCGCTGCCGAGCAGCTTCACCGGACGTGCCGAGCACCGTTCCGATCGCGGACCACGAGTGGCCGTCCGCTCGTGCTCGGGCCACGGCCTCCGCCAGGGTGGCCTCGGTCTTGGCGCGCCCGAGGGCTGCCCGGTGCACGGCAGCCAGAGAACGGGAGCGAGCGCGATCCCGGGGATCCGGCTCGAATTCCTCGAAGCGCCGCGCGAGTTCCTCCGCTTGTTCGATGATCTCCTTCACGCTGCGTGGCATCTTCATCACCTCAGGAACTTCGGTCTCGCTTTCATGGCATGGACGATCACGGGCGTCCCGTCATCGGCGCGGACCACGCCGATCTCAAGCAACGACGAGCCCGACCTGTCGGCTCCGACCAGCATGATCAGGCCCTCGTCAAGGGCCCATGCGTCAATCGGGTTCCGGTAGGCGTGCAGCATGTCCTCCTCGTCAACGCCGTGCCTCCTGGCGCTTGAGGCGATCACGGGCTCGGCCGCCACCACGACAAGGTACCTTGTTGGCCGAGGAATCGCAAGTTACCTTGGTAACGCCCCGGTCTCGGTTGCTTGGCCCCGCTGTCGATGATTCATAGCGCTCAACGAAGACCGGGAACTCGTTCCGGTAACGGGCGGGCATCTCGCAAGCCGAGATAGCGCGGACCTTGGCGCAAGCTCGCCCTCACAACGTACTTCCCGCTTTGTTGCAGAGCGAAAGGCGCTTTGGTCTCAAGAGATGAGCCATCCCCCCGCGGCCACTCGAAGCTGGTCATTCGTAGAGGCGGATCACCTCGGAATTCTCTCATCGGAGACTTCTTGGAGTTCTCTCCACGGGGATGGGAACCCCGCGCTCTGCCACGTGCTCCTCCCTTACGACTCAGGTATGTACGGATCAGCAACCACCTCGTCGGGCGACATTTCTGAGGGCGCCGGCTCCGAGATTCGGCAGGACGGCGATCTTGTTCCCCTTTCCCGCGACGTCGTTGCCCTTGACGGTCACGCATGAGACCACGTTCCGCCTCGCCCTCCACGTCGAGTTTGGGCGCGCGGGGCCGGCGACCCCTCCGATCAAACTGATCCCTTTTATCCTGGAGAACCAGTGCTTCGCGAGGCGGGGAACGCGGGGGATGACATTGCCGCGCAGCACGACCCCAACTACTCGGTTGTGGACCGCGTTGTCTAGTCCGTGTTTCTCACGACTCGGTCCCCCACCCAGAACGAGGATGCCGATCAGCGCCGTCTCGACGCGGTTGTTCGTAACCGACACCCCCTTGATCGACGTGCGACCTTTCCCCAGCCCGCCCAGGATGGCAATGCCTCCGGCGGTGAGGTATTCGGCGTGATCCTTCTCCGTTACGGCCGTCTGCGCGATCGTGTTGGAGTCGATCCGGATGTCTGACACGCGCGGGCGAAGCCCTCAGATCACGATTCCCCAGGGGTTCAGGAATTCCGTGGGCGCCGCGATGATCCCTTCGATCACATTGCCCACGATCCGAACGTCTGTGAGCGTGCTTGGTATCCCTTGACAGCAAGGCTCACCAACCTGCACGCCGACGTATTGGGCCTCCAGCACGTTACCGACGACCACGACGCGTCTCACGACGTTCTCACAGTAGTCACTGTCACCCCAGCAGTCGTCCGAGACGCTGATGACGACACCCTCGTTCGCGGAGCGCGAGCGACCAGTCGAGCGCACCCGGTTGCCGAAGATCTTCACGTCCTCAACGATGTTCCCGGAACGGCCCCCCTGGCCCGCGAGGACTTGCAGGGCCATAGTCCCGCCGCGCGTCTCGATCGCGTTGTACGCGAGGAGCGCGTCCGATATCCGGTTGTCGCTCTGGCCCGCGGTGCCGATCGTGAGATCGATCGCTTTTCCCTGGCTGATCCCGATACCTACAGGTTCTCCTCCGATGCGTATGACATTGCCCGCGACGGTCACACGACGCATCACGTCGCCGTCGTCGTTGATCCACCCCACCCAGATCGCGCCGTTCGTCTGCGAGTCGATCGTGTTGCCCACGATCCGGGTGTCGAGCCAGGTGCTCGCGGTGCGGCACGGGGTCCCGGGCTGGCACTCCTGGTGCCAGAGAGTTGGCTGCAACGAGATGGATCCGGCAACGTCGCTGAACACCAGGCCGCTGACGACGTTGCGCGCGAACGTAGTCTCCATGAGCAAAGGAGTCTCAGCCACCTCATCCTGCATTGCAGTAAAGACCACGCCGTTCGTGAAGCCCTGCAGGGCTAGCGCGTGCAGCCGGTTGCCGCTGGAGGCGACGTTGAAGCCCCAGCCGCCGAACTCCGACTGATCGACGAGGGTCACGTCGGGGCCCCCGTCGCCGTCGATGTCGCCGTCGATGAACAGACCGCCGCCCGTGAGCACAGGTAGGCCTCCAAGGAGGCCGATGGTCGCTCCCTTGAGCGAGGCGTCGAAGCGCACCGTGTAGGTGCCGGGATCGTTGTTGGTCGCCTCGATCGCCTCGCGCAGCGAGATCCCGTCGGGGCCGGGGTTGGTCTCAAGACCATCCACCGTGGAGACATCGCCGTTGGCTGCTCCGCCGTCGATGGAGGTGACGGTGATAAGCCTGCCTTCGATACCTTCGGTCCCCGCCGGAACGCCCTCGGGAAGCGGTGGCGGGTCGGGAGCGCCGGCTCGCTTGCGCGGGCGATTCGCGTCCGCACAGGTCACGAGCGTGAGTCCCCAGGCATCGATCACGCCGGAGTAGCGGGCGCGCAGATCGGTGACCTTCAGTTTCCACGTCCCTGCGCTCGCTGTGCCGGAAAGGACGGCGAGGCTCTCGAACGGCCGGTACTGCCCGGAGAACGGGGGTAGCGAGGACACGATCGATGCGTCGGCGAGGTCGTCGAACGTCGTGTCGGAGAAGTCGTCGCCCCACGTCCCCACCGCTTCGGCCAGCAGCATCCTCCTCGCACTGGGCGAGACGAGCTCGAGCCGGAGGTCGGAGCCAAACGGGTGTGCGATGTCGACATGGACATCGACATCCTGGATAGGGCTGCCCTCGGGGACGGTCAGTGTCATTTCTGCGGTGCCGTTGTCGGGGATCGGCGTGGGGCCGTCGCCCGACGTGAACTCCGCCGTCTCGCAGGGTGTCGCGTCCTGCCCCTTTGCCCTCTCCAGCGACATCGGAGCCGAAGTGATCACAAGGGCGATAGCCAAACCCGCCGACTGCAGAACGCGGGCCCTTGTCCGGCCCCCGGCCGTTCGCACCCCCCACCTAGAGACCTCCTCCACCCGCCGCGCGTCCAGTTAAGCACCCTGTCCAAATCAGGACAATCCCTTCCGTCCGAAACACCCCGCATCGTCCGGATGTGTCCTTCGGGCGAAGCCCGACCTGCCGACCGGGGACGCAGCCGAGCGCAGCGAGGACCGTTCTCGGTCGGGATCCTTAGTGGACTACGGTTGCGTCACAAGGAACGGGTGGTTTCGGCGCGTAGCAGCGCCCGCGAGAGGTAGCGAATCAGGACGCGTGCCGGCGATCGATCAGCAGGCCAGCCGGGCCTTGTTCCCACTCGCACCGTCAACGTTCGAGCGAACGTCGACTTTCTTGGGCGCGTCGATACGGTTGCCCCGTAGCGGAACGCAGATCACGCGATTGTTGCGAGCCTTCGATCCGAGCCCGCCGATGAGCCGGATGCCAGCCGAGGGGCTCTTGATCGAGTTCCTGGCGATCCGGACGTTGCGGACCACGTTGTCACGCGAATTCGCCGATGCGGGGGGTGGATCGGCGGGGTGAAGTTGCCCCGGATCCGAATGCGCGCCCACAACCGAGATGCCTGCCCGGCTCACGTCACCCGCTTTACCGCCCTTCACGCGATTGCATCTGATCTTGATTTCAGAGATGCGGTTATCGAGGCTATTCACGCCCGCCAATACGGTGATTCCTGTCGCACCCGCCCCGTCGATGACGTTGTGAGTGAAGGAAACATCGGTAACGCGATTACTCGTTCCGGACAGGGCGCCCAGGAGTCTCACGGCCGAAACGAAAAAAGGTCGGTCCTGAAGAAACGGATCGACCAGGCGCACCGTGTTCCACTTCGCAACGATCTGCGAGGCCTCGTTATCGCCCACTGGCTGAGAACCGAACCAGGCGCCGGCAGAGATGTAGATGCCGTTGTGCAACCCGAATGCGGGCCCCAGAGAGATGCTGTTTCCCAGGATCGACACATTAGTTACTGAGACCCACCGATAGATAGCGGGTTCACGCGCGGAAGTCCAAGAGAAAAGGGGGGCGTCCAGTTGAATGGGTCCGCCGGCGGGGTTATCGGTGCAGAAGGAAGGTCAGCCAATCACGTCCCTGGAGGTCGAGACCGGCGAGCTCGAGGGGCGACTTGCCGTTGCTCCGACATGAGTCGGTGAAGCGCTTGAAGCGGTAGCAACCGACGAGCAACCGCACGTAGCGCTCGGCCGATTCGAGACTCTGGAACCCTTCCATGAGCCTCAGCTTCTTGTTGAGTTGCTTGATCACGTTCTCGGTGACGTTGTTGTCTGCAGGCAGTCCCGGCGTGAAGTGGTGGGCCATGTAGACGTCGAAGTTGCGTTCCAGAGAGCGCGCGGCGTTGACGTTGCCGACGTTCTTGAAGCGACGACGATCGTCGGTGAGCGCGTGCAGATGTCGGCATGCCTCGTCGTAGGTCGGCGCGTAGAGCACCTGACGGATCCTTTCTCTCAGCTCGGCGTAGAGAGGAGCCTTAACCGACCACTTCGATTTAGGGATGTCGCTGACCAAGCGGCGATCGAAGTGCACCCGGCAAGCCTGGAAAGGCACCGATCCAAAGTGGTCCCGATGGATCTGAGCGAAGCCCGGGGCAAAGTCGGAAACCACGCCTCGGAATGGGTATCCGGCATCCCAGGCGCGCCTCGGTCTCGAGCCGGGCGAACCCCTCCGCCGTCTCGGCGGGCAGCACGAGCGCATGGACGAGGTCCTGGGTCGGATGGTCGACCCCGATGAGTAGACAGTGCTTGATCCCTCTGACATAGATCGCCTTGCCGTCGATTCCCAGGAAGCCGCCCCACCGCGGCTGCAGCTCGATCGAGGTCTCAAGCGGAGTCTTTGCTTTGCCGCCGAGGTCATGAAGCCAGTTGTTGATGGTGACGTGCCCCACCGGTCGTCCGACGCGACCTTCCACGAGAGAGGCCAGCACGCGATAAGAGGTCAGTCCCTGGATGTAGACGCGCACCGCTTCGAGCACGACGTCGTCGGCGAACTTCGCACGTGCACGTGCCTTGTTGCGCCCGTAGGTAAAGCTGCTCTTACACGACTTGCAAACGAATCGCTGCAGTGGCTTCAGCGATCCGGATAGACCCGTGGGAGCGGTCTGGGTCATGCCTTTGCGCTTGGTCTCGAGGCTCCCGCATTTGGGGCAGCGGACCCGCCGTTTTTTCCACGCTCACCCCTTCTATCCGGTCGTTTACTGGATAGCTACCGCGAAAGCGGGGCCTGGCCAGGGATTTCGCGCTTCAAACGGACCCACTCAAATGGACGCTGTCGAGAAAAGCCTCCTGACCAGGGAAGATGTAGCTGACCAAAGCACACATCCGCCCCGACAGGAGGCATCTCTCAGGTGAAGATAACCGAGTCCGAGCGCGTCTTCACGGTTTCCACGACAGACCGCAAGCTCACGGCGCATGCTGGAGCGGTCCTGATCCGGGCCGCGGCTAACGCGGTCTGCCTTTCGAGTGCGATCGGAGCCCACCTTCGTCTCAAGAAGCGTGCCCGCGGGTTCACCGAGGCCGAGTCTGTCCTCGGCATGGCAGAAGCCATCGCGCTTGGCGCGACCTGCCTCGACGACCTCGCGGTCGCGCGCGCCGATCAGGCACAGCAAGAGCTTCGCGGCTTCGCCGTCCCCGCACCTCAGACCGCGGGATCGTTCCTGCGACGCTTCACCCTCGGGCACATCGGCCAGCTCGACAAGGCGCTGCGTGCGGTGCACCTACGAGCGTTGCACCTGCTCGGGATCACGACCGGGGATCGCGTCACGCTCGATTTCGACTCGACCTACATCCGCTCCTATTCGTCGCGGCGGGAAGGTGCTGACCCGACCTGGACCAAGCGCTACACGTTGCACCCGTTGTTGTGTTTCGTCGCAGAGTTCTCCACCTGCCTGCACGCCAAGCTGCGCCGGGGCAAGGTGAACACCGCCAACGGCATCCCGGGCTTCGTCGATGAATGTCTCAAGCGCGTCCCCGCAGGGGCCGTGATCCGAACTCGCTTCGACTCCGGCTTCTATTCACGGCATCTCTTCGCCAGGCTCGAAAGAAGGGGCGTGACCTATCTCTGCGGGGCAATGCTCACACCCCGCCTGACCAGCGTCATCACGCAGATCCCGGACTGTTGCTGGACGCCCTGCGTCGACAAAGATGAAGGTGAGGTCGCAGACTTCGGCTTTCTGATCAGCGGCGACAAGGTCTTCCGCCGCTACGTCGTCAAGCGGATCCCGGTCAACGTCGGCGAGCAGCTGGAGATCGGAACCGGCGGTTACCACCACTGGGTGCTTGTGACCAACGATCACACCACCGACGCAGCAACACTAGAGGCCGAGCATCGTCACAAGGCCCAGGTCGAGTCCGGCATGCGCGAGCTCAAAGAAAACTTCGGGCTCGACGTCCTCCGAAAGCATGGCTTCGTGGCGAACTGGGCCTGGCTGCTGGTCGTCGTGACGGCACTCAACCTGACCCGTTGGTCGCAGCTGCTCGGATCAATCGATGCAACCGAAGACCTGCGCGCCAAAAGACTTCGTTACCGATATCTCAATGTCCCCGCGCTGCTCATTCGTTCCGGACGACAGCTCGTGCTCAAGCTGCAGCGTGACTATCCGCTGTTCGACGCGTTCGTCGCAGCCTTGACGCGTTTGCAATCGATCCCGCTGCCCGCCGGCTGAGACCCGGCACCTTCGATGAACAGCTCCCCGGCACCGCCGGGTTCATTCGGCGTGCCCGGACGCGGTCACCAATGACAAGGTTCTCTTGGATCAAGAGGAGTGAATCGATCCTTCCGCCGCCCGACGACCTGGAACTCCGACGCGACGCTAATCGGGGTTTCTTTTTGGCCTTACCGAGGGATTCGGGTAGTTAGGACGTTGCTGTTTCCCGTCGCTTTCCCAAGGTCGATCGCTCTCGCCCCCGGCCCTGCGATGGTGTTGCCCAGGATCGCAACGTTTCTCATCACGTTGCCTTCCGCGTACGAGCCGGTGACCTCTCCGCTCGCCATGAGCTGGATCCCGGTGCTCGAACCGGGCGTTGCCATCTGGATGTGGTTGTCGACGATGCGAAGACCGTCGACGACGTTGTCGTTGCCGCCGACCCCTCCCGCGCGCACCTCGATGCCGAAATCCCCGTCCCAGCCCGCGTTATCGACCATCTCGATTGTGTTGTAGGCGATGAGCGTGTCTACGACCTCGGCCTGGGAGTCGCTGCCTGTTGCAACCAATATGGCTTGGGATCCTTCGGTGGCCACGAACGGCTGCTCGGGAACGCCTCCTCGTGCTATGCGGATCGTGTTGTGGGCGATCGTCGTACGTTCGAGAACAGAGCCCGCGGATATAGGGAAGTTGACGCCTCCGAACCACAGTTCGGGGGAGAGCGAGTGGTCGACCTCGATCGTGTTGCCGACTATCAGCGTATCGACCCATCGGGTGCGCGCGGCCGTGTCAGTCAGCATTACGCCGTATTCCCTGATACTGGTCATCTCAAGACCGCTGATCACGTTGTCTGAGCGGATTCCGTCCGGAGCGATCGATAAGAAGCGAACACCCTTGAAGAACCCGTTCAGAGCCATGGCGTGAAGCGTGTTCCCGCTCGATTTGATCCGAAACGCATCACCCGTATCCGGTTGCTCTGTCGATGACCCATCCAACGTGACATCCGGCAGACCGTCGCTGTCGATATCGCCGTTGATGAGGACGTTGCCTCCCTCAAGCTGGAGTGGTTGCGCTACCGCGATCGTCGCTCCTTGGAGGCTCGATGAGAAATTGATCGTAGAGATGCCGGGGTCTCGGTTGGTCGCCTCGATGGATTCCCTAAGCGACGTGCCGTCGGGTCCGGGGTTCGCCGCGAGGGCCTCCACGCTCGATGTGTCGCCATCGATCGTGTCGGAACTGTTGGTCACCGTGATGATCCGACCGCGAGGTGAGACGTCGACCGAGGGGATGTCGACGGACTCGGGCTCATAGGCACCCGCACCAATTGCTCCACAACTGTCAGGAACGGAGGCGGTGCTCATCGTTTCGGCAGCTACCCGGCCATCCATCGGTTGGGCCGCGATGAAAGCCGAACTAGTGAGAACCAGCGTAGAGACAAGGGCACGCGTGCGAAGAGTCCGCGGTCTCCCTCCGCGGGACATGGCGCCATACTCCGCCTCGGACAAGTCCCCTCCGTCCCCGCCGTCAGCCATATGAAGCATCGTCCCTTTCACGGGACAAGAGGGTAATGCCCGCTCGCATCCCAAGGCTTCCTTTCGGCGAGGACGCAGCCGAACAGCCGGTCGGACAACGCGCTGCGCGTCGCTACCCATATCGATGACCTCACGCGTCATTACAGGCCCACAAAACCCCGATAATCGATTGATCGGCAGGTGGGCCTTGCCGGGACCGGTACCAACAAGAAGAATCCACCACGAGACTAACCAGGCGCGTCCCTTTCGCCACAAGCGAACAAGTCGACGCGGCCGGCCCTATCCCCCCGCGCGTTCGATGACGGCTTCTAACGGCTTCTTGTTCGGACTAATCGGGTGATTGCGACCGCCGTGAGCGACGGGCCGCGCCCTTCTACCGATTCTTCTATCGGGACGGTGACCGTCGCCGCCCGGAAAGGAGGACCGATGAAGGGTCATGTCGCCAGGAAGGGCAACCGCTTTTACGCGGTCATCTATGAAGGCACCGATCCGATCACGGGCAAGGAGCGGCGCAGCTGGCATCCCGCTGGCTGTGAGCGCTCCGACGCCGAGCGGCTCGCCGCGCGGCTGGTCAGGGAACGCGACGGTGCCAACGACGAGGCTCGCTCACTGACCTTGGGCGCCTTTCTGACCAGCCGGTGGCTGCCCGGCAAGAACCTCGTGCTCGCGGCCAGCACCTACAACGGCTACCGCCGCAACGTCGACAACCACATCGTCCCCGCCCTCGGGCGCATCGGTCTGCGCCGCCTGCGGGCGGACGACCTCGAGGCCTTCTACAACGGCTTGCTTCACCCCCACGACGGGCGCGCCGGGCTGGCGCCCAAGACCGTGTACGAGATCCATCTGGTCATCCGCGGCGCGCTCCGCGAGGCCGTGCGGCGCGGGCTCGTCTCTCGCAACGTCGCCCTCATCGCCCATGCTCCCCGCCTGCGGTCGATCCCCAGGGTGGAACAAGTCTCGTGGATCGCCGAGGAGCTACGCTCTTTTCTCCAAGCCGCCGCCGGGCATCGCCTCTTCGCGCCTCTCTGGCTACTCGCCTTCACCGGGATGCGTCGCAACGAGGTCCTCGGGCTGCACTGGCCCGACTTCGACGAGCATACGGCGACCATTTCGGTCAACCGCGGGCTCATCGCCATCGACTACCGGCTGCATGAGACGCGGGGCAAAACGCGAAACGCTCGACGGCGGATCGACTTGGACCCGACGACAGTGAATCTGCTTTGCG
>JBOGXF010000063.1:0-2237 GCA_050694275.1 Actinomycetota bacterium
CGAGTTCGGCCTTGGCCGCCGACTCCTGTTTGGTGATGCGGTCCTGGTCGGCTTTCAACAGCTCCAGAGGGATCGCGTTCGCGTAGTAAGCGCGCAGCAGCTTCTGGCGCTCGTCGGCGAGCGCGGCCAGCTGAGTTGGAGTCCTCAACCGTCCCGGTGCTGAACCGCCTGGGGCCCTCGTACGCGCAGGGAAGTCGAGGCTGGCGGAGCGGAAAAGGACCGAGGGTGCAGTAATCCACTAAGAATCTCCACACCATCAATCAAGCGCGGGCCGGGACGTGAGAAATAAGAGGACGCGTCAACGGCGAACACTTCTCCATACATTGCCGCCGGCGTCTTGAGGAACGCGTCATTCGCATACAGCTCACGTGCCTGAGCGACCGCGTCGGTTAACCCGAAGCCGCAAGGCATATACACAACCACTTCCGGTGCGGCCGTCACGATCTCCTCCCAAGACACTTCTCGGGAAGGAGCTCCCACTACGCCGAGAACGTCACGACCACCAGCCACTTCCACCATTTCTGGAACCCAATGACCACCATTGAACGGCGGATCCAACCACTCCAGTGCGAACACACGCCTCGGTCGGAGACCCTTCGTGGCGCGCCGCACCGCCTCGACACGATTCCTGAGATTGTTGACCAGCATCCGAGCCTGGCCCGATTTACCGAGAGCGTCGCCCACGCGCTGTATACCGTCGATTACCTCACCGATCGTATGCGGGTCAAGAGAAATGACGTCCGCGCGGCAACCGATGACGTCGAGCGCTTCCTCGAGATCCCCGGAGGGAACTGCACAGACGCGGCAGAGATCCTGCGCCAAGATCAAATCCGGCCGAAGTTCACGAATTAGAGAAGTGTTCAACGAATAGATCGATGCCGACTCCTCCAGCTGCTCCCGCACGAGTTGGTCGATACCCCGAGGCGTACTCGTATGATCGATGGGAAGAGCCGTGGATGAGACCACCGGCTTCTGCATCGCCTCCTCAGGGTAGTCACAGTCGCAGCTAACTCCGCAAAGGAGATCCTGCGCGCCCAGCGCGAAGACGATTTCGGTAGCCGAGGGCAAGAGCGATACGGCTTTCATGACCCAAGTCTCGCGTCTTGCACCATTAACCGCACTATCGAAGCGAGGGATCCGGAGGAAGGTAGGTCGCGCGGCGGCGCATCTCGGCGAGCCACCGGGCGTATGGAAGCCCGGACGAAAGCAAATCGCTGACATCACGCTCCACCGCGTACTCCACGCGACGAACCTCGACGGTGGGACCGTCGATCACGAGATACGAAGCGCGCGGGTCGCCATCCCAAGTCAGGCCCGCGCTGCCACTGTTGGCAACCACCATTCCGGAAAGTTTCCGGACGAAGGGGCGATGGATGTGACCATAGACAATCACGTCGGCGGGCAGGGCTTCATAAGTAGTTCGCAAGGTTTCTTCATTGGCATCCTCTCGAGGGGCGCGCCAAAGGTCGCCGGGGCTGGCATGGAGCAACGTGACGCCGTCTTCGACGATCTGCTCTGGCAAGGCGCGCAACCACCGAAGGTTGACGTCAGATAGGCGCTCCAGCGCGGCTGGTGCCATGTGCTCATGCAGAACACGCAATAGAGGCTCAAGACGAGGCATTCGCGCAAGTCGTTCCGTCAGCTCGTTGAGAGTCCACAGCATCTCGTCGGTGTTGCCGAGAACGCCGCGCCACCCGAGCTCCCTTATGGTCGTCGCGACGTCGTCGGGGCTCGGTCCGTTCACGACGAGGTCCCCGCCGTGCAAGACGACGTCTACCGATTCCCGTCGTAGGTCGTCGATGACGGCTTCGAGCGCATGGGCGCTTCCGTGAACGTCCGAGACGACCGCTATCCGCAACTCTCGCTCTCCTGATCACTCTCTCGCGATCTCGCTAGCGTGCTCACGTCCGTCGGGCTTGCCATGCGGTCGCCCCGTCGAGAATTGTGCGGTAGACGCAGGCTGCGAGATCCTGCCCATGAGCGGTGGCAGGGCCCGCGTAGTCCACGTCCTTGCCTGGCGGACAAGCGATGCAGATCGCGTCGGTCGCCGTCCCGGTTGCAAACCCGTCGAAGTTGTCCGCGGAAACCCGTGCGGCTGCAAGAGCCTGAGCCTTAGCTTCGACCGCAGTTTGAAGCGCGTTCACAAGCCCCGCGTCGGTCAAAGCGACGTCTACGACGGCCAGCAGATTGATCGTTCCGGCGGGCATGTCGACATGTTCGACGTGTGCGGGCGCGGC
>JBOGXF010000064.1:0-7117 GCA_050694275.1 Actinomycetota bacterium
AGCGGTCGACCCGAAGGTCGATCGACGACGGCTGGATGTTTTGGTCGTTGAAGGGTTCGATCCCGACCCGACCGGACGCGATGGCGACGCGGATGTCTCGGTCGGACAAAATCATGGCGGGAGTCTATCGAGCGGCGACTAGAATCACTGGGCTTCGCGGGTGTAGCTCAATGGCAGAGCACTAGCTTCCCAAGCTAGTGACGGGGGTTCGATTCCCCTCACCCGCTCTGCTTTTGACACAGGTGCCCGTCCGGCCTAACGTTTCCCGTTCGGGCGCCTGGGTAGGCGCCCAGAAAGCCACTTCGCCGACTGCATGGAAGGGGTTGAGCCGCGTGCTCACCATCACGCAGGACGCCGCAGATGCGATCCGCTCCATCGTCAGCGCCTCCGATCTCTCCGAGGGCGCCGGGATTCGGATTTTCGCCAAACCGGTCACCGAGTCCGAGGCGACGCTCGAGCTGAGCCTCACCGAAGGACCGGCCGAGAGCGACGCCGTCGTGGAGGAACAGGGAGCACAGGTCTTCCTCGACCCGAACGCGGCGACCTACCTCGGCGACAAGGTCCTCGGCGCGACCGTAGAGGGTGAAGAGGTCCGTTTCACGATCGAGTCTCAAGGCCCTGAGGGCGGGATCCCGGAAACCGGCTAACTCGCCCGATCCTCGGCCAGCATC
The DNA here is from genome assembly GCA_050694275.1 of Actinomycetota bacterium. Taxonomy (GTDB): domain Bacteria; phylum Actinomycetota; class CADDZG01; order CADDZG01; family WHSQ01; genus JBOGXF01. The sequence continues at coordinate 672 of JBOGXF010000064.1, forward strand.
CGGGGACCCTCGTCACAGAGATCCAACAGAACGCAATGCGTGCAACGCGGGCGGCTCGCTTTGCAAATCTCCCGACCGTGCCGGATGAGCTGCATGTGGAACTCGTAGCGAAGCTCCGCGGGGATCGGCGGCTCGAGCAAGTGGTGCGCCTGGTGAGCCGATGTCTTCTCGCCGACGAGGCCGAGCCGAAAGGCGACTCGGTGGACGTGGGTATCCACGGGGAACGCGTCGCGGCCCATCGAGAACAACAGGACGCACGCGGCGGTCTTGGGACCGACGCCCGGCAGCGAGCACAGGTAGTCGACGATCTCGGAGTCGTCGAGATCGTGCAACCGATCTAGCTCGACGGTTCCTTCGCGACCCTCGATCTCGGCCAGGATCGATTGGATTCGCCGCGCCTTGACGTCGGCGATCCCGCCCGAGCGGATCGAGTCGGCGACCTCATCGGTCGGCGCATGCAGCACCTCGTCCCACGTCGCGAACCTCTCCTTGAGCCGGGCGAACGCCCGTCCCGAGTTGGCGTCCGAGGTCGCCTGGGACAGCACGGTCATCACGAGCTCGTCGACGATCGGAAGCTGCGGCTTCCTGGTGAACGGGCCCTGTTGCTGCCTCAGCCGTCGATGCAGGGCGCGAATGCGACGCCGGTTGAGATGGGGTCCGGCCCCCGGCGTGTTCTTGTCAGCTCTGGCCACCGTGGAGGTAGTTATACGCGACAAGAACGGATCAGAAGCCCGGCCCCTTGGCGATCGACGCGAACTTCGTGTACTGGTTCATGAACGCGAGCCGGACCTTCCCGGTGGGACCGTTGCGGTGCTTGGCGACGATCAGCTCGGCCTCGCCCTTAGCGCTGGTCTCGGGGTTGTAGACCTCGTCGCGGTAAAGGAGCATCACCAAATCGCTATCCTGCTCAATCGCGCCACTCTCACGAAGGTCGGCCAGCATCGGGCGCTTGTCGCCTCGATATTCGAGTTGCCGGTTGAGCTGGGAGGCGCAGATCACCGGCACCTCCAGTTCGCGCGCCATGACCTTGAGGTTGCGGGAGATCTCCGACACTTCTTGCTGCCGGTTCTCGGACCTCCGAGGGGACGCCATGAGCTGCAGGTAGTCGATTATCACCAACCCCAACCCATGCTTTGCTTTGATGCGGCGGCATTTGGCACGCATCTCCATCAGCGTCGAGTTAGCGGAATCGTCGATGAAGATCGGAGCCTCGGCGAGGCGACCGAGAGCGGAAGAGAGCCGCGTCCAATCCTGTTCTTGAAGAGTTCCCTTGCGCAGTCGTTGAGAGTCCACACGAGCTTCGGACGAGAGGAAGCGCTGCACCAACTCATTGCGTGACATCTCGAGGCTGAAGATGACGACTGGTTGACCGACGCGGGTCGCCGCGTGAAGAGCGAAGTCATTCATGAGGCTCGATTTGCCCATGCTGGGTCTAGCCGCGACGATGATCAGGTTGTTCGGCTGGAAGCCCGAGGTCATCTCGTCCAGGTCCGGAAAGCCAGTCGCCAAACCGGTGATGCTCTCGCCGCGCTCGTAGAGGCGCTCGATTGCCTCCATGTTCTCGGTCAGAAGGCCCCGGATCGCGTGGAGGTCCTCCCGCAGCCGGCGATCGCCGACCTGGTAGATGATCTCTTCGGCCGAATCGATCGCCTCGGAGACGTCCTCGGGCATCGCGAACCCGAGCTCCTGCACCCGGTTGCCGGCGTCGATCAGGGCCCGGAGCTGCGCGTGCTCCTCGACGATGCGAGCATAGTGCGCGGCCGACGACGCGGTCGGGTACGCCTCGAGCAAGCCGAGGAGGTACGGCTTCCCGCCGACTCCCTCGAGCGTCCCGCGCCGCCCCAGCTCGTCGGCGACGATGATCGCATCCGGCGCCTCGCCCTTCGCGAACAGGGCGAGGATCGTCTCGTAGATCTCGGCGTGGGACGGCTTGTAGAAGTCCTCGGGTTTGATGATCTCGATGACGTTGGCGATCGCCTCGCGCGATTCGAGCATGGCCCCGAGGACCGATTGCTCGGCGTCGAGGTTGTGCGGCGGGATCCGGTTGGGCCGGACCGCCTGTAACGATGCTCGCTGCGCCACGGCGTCTCCCTTATCGAACGTCTGTTCGCACTCTAGGCGCGCGCTACGACAGAAACGCGAATTTCCGGGGAAGAGATGGGGAGTCACAGCGGCGCCGTTGCCCTGTGGCCGCCCCCCGCGATCGTTTTTGCGCCACCCGCGACGCTAAGGGCGAAGCCCTGTGGCCAACAAGACCCACTTGCTGTGAGTTACCCGTGGATTATCGTCCAGAAAGTGGGGGGAGCTGTGGGCGCTTCTTCCCGACCTCGCGAGCGCGGCCCTACTCCTCTTCGTCGTGAGCGATGACTTCGACGCTCACGAGCGCATTGACCTCCTCGTGGAGGTGAACCTCGATCTCGTGTGTTCCGAGGTTGCGGATCGGTTCGTCGAGGCGGACGAGGTGACGATCGAGGCTCTCGCCGAGCTGCTCCTCGATGGCGCGCGCGACGTCGGACTTGGTGACCGAACCGAACAGCCGGCCCCCCTCACCGGCACGCGCCGAGATGTAGACGGGCGAGGCTGCGAGTCTCTTGACCGTGTCGGCGGCCTCCTCTTTCTCCTTGCGCTCCGTCTCCTCTCGGGCCCGGCGCATGTGCTCTGCTTGCTTGAGGGCGCCTTTGGTCGCGATCATGGCGAGGCCCCGGGGAACAAGAAAATTCCGTCCGTATCCGTCCGCGACGGTGACGACGTCGCCCTTCCGGCCGAGCGTCTCGATGTCGTTCGCCAGGATGACCTTCATCCCGCTCTCCTTACCTCGCTGTGTACGGGAGCAGGGCCATCTCCCGCGCGTTCTTGATCGCGCGTGCCACGAGGCGCTGATGCTCGGCACAGTTGCCGGTGACCCGGCGGGCTCTAACCTTGCCGCGCTCACTCATGAACTTGCGTAAAAGCGCGATGTCTTTGTAGTCGACGTAGTCGGCCTTGTCCGCGCAGAACTGACAGAACCTCTTCTTCCCGCGTCTCGGCGGACCCTTCGGGCCCTTCCGATCGCGGTCGCGGTCGCGATCTCGTGCCATCAGTGACCCGCCACCATCATCAGATTCGTCCCTCCTCCGACTGGGACTGCGAACCGATCGACGCCGGAGGCCCCCAGTCACCGCCCGATGCAGGCTGTTGCGAGGCGGGCTGCGGAGACTCGGTCTGGGAAGACCATTCGTCGCCCCCCGCAGGTTGCTGCTGAGTCGCTTCGCGCGGCCGACCCTGCGCCGCGGACCTGGTCGTCTTCTGCACCGACGCGGTTGCCCATCGCAGCGACGGGCCGATCTCGTCCACCTGGACCTCGACCGCCGACCGCCGGTTTCCCTCTTGGTCTTCCCACGAACGCTGCTGAAGCCGACCGGTCACGACGACCCTGGTGCCTTTCTGCAGCGACTCGGCGACGTGCTCGGCGAGATCCGCCCAGCAATTGCACCGGAAGAATCCGTCGAGCTTGTCCTCCCACTGCCCGTCGGCGCCCTTGTAGCGACGGTTCACCGCCACGGTGAAGTTCGCCACCGGGCGCCCGGTCGGCGTGAACCGCAGCTCGGGGTCGTCCGTGATGTTCCCGACCAAAGTGATTGTGTTATCCGCCATGATTTGCTCCTTGCTATCCGCCCCGGATCACTCCGGCCGGATGATCTTCCCTCGGATGTACTCGTCTGAGATCTGCAGCGTCCGCTTGAGCTGGTCGACCGTCTCCGACGATGCCTTGAAGGTCGTCACGAAGTAATACCCCTCGTTCTGGTGGCCGATCTCGTAGGCGAACTTCCGTAGCCCCCAACGATCGACGTCCACGACCTCACCGCCGGAATCGGTTACCCCGCCCAGGAATCGATCGACCGCCTTCTGGATGTCGCCTTCCTCGAGGCGGGCGTCCACGATGACCATGGCTTCGTAGTCGCGCATCTGTCTCCTCCTGTGGACTCGGGCCCGAGAGCTCCGAGGCCCTCCCGCGAACGACGACACGCGGGCCGGGCAGGGGTTCGATCGCAGCTAGCCTGCGACTTCGCGGCTCGATGCTAGCACCTCCTTCCTGAGCCATTAGCCCTGAGCGGGTAGCTGATCTCCTTGCACACCCACCCTAGCGGGAGGGTGTGACACAACTTCGGACTCCCCTTCCTCGCCGCGCTTGATCGACGCCCGGGCGCGAAGAAACACCACGAACAGAACGACGAGAAGCAGCCCCCGCGCCCACACCCCGAGCACCATGGCCCGCTTGGCGGTGGTGAGATCGGTCTGCTGGTACACGAAGTCGTAGAACCATCGGAAGACTCCGACGTAGACGACGAGATCGACCAGCGCGTAACCGGCCCACCACGCGATGTTGACGCTCAGCAGCGAGAAGAACGGAAGAAGCCACAGCGCGTACTGGGGCGAGTGCACCTTGTTGAAGGCCAGGAACGCCACGAGCAGCGCACCACACACCGCCACGAACGGAAACGTTCCCTCGCGGCCGGCACGCCGCCATCCGTATCCGAGCGCGGCGAGACCGAACAGACCCACGAGCACGAAGCTGATGAGGTTGATCTCGCCGGGAGAGAGCGCCGCTTGCTCCGGGGTGACGAAGTCCGGCCCCCGCCAGGTCCACACGTTGTCCCAGTTCGGGCCCCGCGCCCGATGGAACTGAAACGGCGCCCACCACCCCTCCGAATCGATCAGGACGAACGGGAGATTGACGAGAGCGAGCGTTCCGACTCCGGCCCCCGCGCCCACGGCGGCGCCGCGCCGATCTCCACGGGCGAGAGCGTCGAGCAAGAGCGGCGCGAGGAACAGAACCGGATAGAGCTTGAATGCCGCCCCGACGCCGAAGAGGACGCCGGCCCACCCGAGGCGCCCCCGGTGCCACGCGTAGAAGCCCCCGGTCGCGGCCGCGACCGCAAGCAGGTCCCAGTTGTGAAACGCGTACAGGATCAGCGCGGGGGCGGCCGCCCACATGAGCGCGCGCCAAGCGGTCATGCGCGCCAGCAGATACGCGACGAGAAGGCCGAACGGAGCGAGTGCGAGGGCGGACACGCGAAGGTACTGATTGAAATCGTTGACCGGGAGCCCCGTTGCCCACATGAACACGCCGGTGAGCACCGGGTACTCGAGCACGCCCGGGCCGAGGTCGCCGCCGATCAGGCCCCCGCTCGTATACGGAAAGACGTTCTGGTCGATCCCGCGCGCGCCGTAGAGGGCCTGGATGTCGTTGTAACAGAGTCGCTCGTACTGACGGCCGTCCCACCCCTCAGGTGAGGTGCACTGCGCCTTGAACGCGAACCCGATGGCAAGAACGACTGCGCACACTGCGACCGCGACGGCGACCGCGTCGCGGCCCAGGGTCCGAGCAAGAAAGCCCGGTTCCCGCGCTACGGGTCGTCCTCCCTACGATCCCCTCCGGTCGGCTGGGGCGACGGCACAATCCCGGTCTCGGTCGGGCTGGGCGTCGGAACCGGCGACGGTTCCGTCGTCGGTTCTACCGTCTCGATCGCGGTCGGCGAAGGCTCGGGACTCTTCGTCGCGGTTGGCGTCGGAGCCGGGGCAGGGGAGTTGATGATCTCGTCGGGAAGGTCGCTCGGCGAGACGAAGTCCTCTACCGGCATATCCGCTGTCGCTTGGGACATGTACGCGGCCCATATCTGGGCCGGCAGAGACCCGCCCGTGATCTCCCCATAGCCGGGGATCGGCCGGCAGAGCTCGAGGTCGGAGCACGCCCGCATCTGCGGGACGAGCGTCCCGTTCCCGCCCTGCTCGGCCGGATAGCCCATCCACACGGTCGCGGCGAGCTGAGGGACGTATCCCCCGAACCACGCACTGACGTTGTTCTGGGTCGTGCCGGTCTTCCCCGCCACGGGACGGCCGATGTTCGCCGCCGTCGCGGTCCCCCCCTCAACGACGTGGGTGAGCACCTCGTTGAGCACGTCGGCCGAGTTCTGGTCGACGATTTGATCGCGCTCGAAAGGCTCGCGTTCGTCGCAGTCCTCGCCCTGGCCCGGTCGGTAGGACTTGAGGCAATCGCCGTCGCTGTTGGTGATGAACCGGATCGGCTGAACCTTCGACAGCGTGCCGCGCGCCGCGAACGCCGAGTAGGCGCGCGCCATCTCCATCGGTGTCACATCCAGCGTCCCCAGAGCCAACGAGCAGTTGGCTTGGATCTCCTTCTCTCCGTTTTTGGGCTTGAATCCGAAATCCTCGACCATCTCGGCGACACTTTCCGCGCCGACCTCGGCCACGAGCTGCGCGTAGATCGTGTTGACCGAGTTCGTCGTTGCCTGGTCGAGGGTGAGCGTTCCGAAGGACGACCCGCCGAAGTTATCGACCTGCCACGGAAGCCCATTTGTGTAGCACTCCTCGTCGGTAATCGTCCTGGGACTCGATCCGGAGAAGCGCGACTGCGGCGAGATGTCCTCCTCGATCGCGGTCATAAG
>JBOGXF010000065.1:0-14662 GCA_050694275.1 Actinomycetota bacterium
ACCGAGGGAGAGCTCCTGAGGGACTTCGAGCTCGACCCCAGCCGGAACTACCAGCCGCAGGGCTTGGGGTGATGGGATGTCCACTATGCTCCGCGACACCCGTCCACGATGCCCCGCGGCATCACATCGTGGAGGGCGTGGGACTCGAACCCACAAGTCCTTTCGGACAACGGTTTTCAAGTTATGAGCACACCATCCTGGCTCTTCCTAAGTGAGCCTGACTGCACCTATTTGTGCAGGTCAGCGAGGCGGCCTTCTTCCTGATTGGCCCTGGTTCTTCATGGCTTCTCGGATCCCTTCCTGAATCGCGGGTTGCCAATAGGTTGCCAATCCCACCGCGCAGCCAGCAAGCGACGAAACTCTTACGGGCAGTGCTCTCGGCATCAACCCCGACTAAGACCGGGACCCATGGATTAAGAATCCCTCATCAGGCATCTGGTCTTCGACGCGGGGCGGATCCGGTTCGTCGGCAAAGGCACGAAGCAGGCTCGACAGCCGCCACTGAAAGCCTCTCGGAAAGCTTGGAACCTCCTCTACCCGGAGGCCGATCGCGATCGTGTTCTCGCTCACACTGACATGTCCCGGCAAGGAATCATCGACCGTTCCCGTTCCGTAGCCGGAGTCGGACACGAGCGCGACCTCAAGGTCCCGGGACAGGACCGCCGACAGCGTCCAGCGGGAGCCATCGTCTCCCGACAATTCCCACCGAAGCTCGAGCGCGGCGGGGTGGAGCCGTATGGGGAGATCTGCGCCGAGCGCGGTTTCGAACACGAGTTCGCCGTCGGCTGAGACGATGTCGGCTGAGACGATGTCGGCGGTGGACGCGGCGAGTTCGCCCGAAGGGTGGCGGTCGCGCCCACCTGAGCCCTCAATCAGCCGCACATCGCCGCGCTCGTCGCGCGACTCACCGGGGTTTGAAGAAAGCAGCATGACGGCCAGGACGGCAACAACCACCAGCGCGCCGACGATGGCGATCAGCTTGCCGCGGCCGAGCTGGGTGCGCGACGTCCTCCAGGGATTCATCCAAGCCAACACCAGATCCCGGAGCTAGATCTGCAGCTTCTTTGCGCCCCACTCGTTGGTGACGGCCTGGGCGCGCCACACGACCCGGTGGAGACCGCAGCGCCGGGCCTTCAGCGCGAAGCGGGACTTCTTGTTGAGGACGTCGGAGTCGACCTGGCGCCATCCTTTGCCTTTGCGCCGCTGGAGGATCACCTTGGTGCCCTTGTGGTCGGGCCGGACCCTGCCGCGCACGACCTCTCCACCGTCGCAGGAGCGCGGCGCCTTGGCCTTGACCTTGACCCGCACCCCCACGTCAGTGGGAGCCGAGGCCTGTCCCTCACACTCGCGGGTGTCGCGCACCCGGGCGATGTAGGACGCGTTGCGTCTAGCCGCCACCCGCAGGTCCCAGGTGCCGTCGCTTGTGACCGGGGTGGTGGCGATCTCCTTGTAGGTGTCGTTTCCGTGGATGCGCCGGGAGATGCCGATCTCCAAGGGATCTGTGCAGGCGGGGTCGTGATCGACGGCGCCGGACAACTCGAAGCCCCGACTGTAGGCAATGACCGGGCGCGATGAGGTGATCGTCGTAGTCGCGCGGCCTTGTGCAACCACGGGCTCGGATGGGCTCGGCGACGGAGCAGGTGGATCGTCGCCGGACGCGGGGTTGGTGGTCGCGGCCACGACGTTGGAGTAGAACGAGTGGCCGGCGGAGTTGTAGGCCCGCACCCGATAGGAATAGGTCGTGTCCGGATCAAGACCGGAGTCGAGGTAGGTGGCGGCGTCGCGTGCGGTGGTGCCGATCTCCTGCCACGAGCCATCCCGGGAGCGCTCGATGGCGAAGCCATCCTCGTTTCCGGCGTTGTCCGCCCAGGTGAGCTCGATGCGGTCGCTCGAGGCCACGTCGGCGTTTAGCTGCGACGGCGCCGCGGGCGGGTTGCTGGGTGGTCCCCCGCCGCCGCCCGGACGCGCCGGGGTCGTGGCGGCCGCGACGTTAGAGTAGGGGGAGTGCCTGGCGGTGTTGAACGCGCGCACGCGGTAGGAGTAGGTCGTGTCGGGCTCGACGCCCGAGTCGAGGTAGGTGGTCTGGCTGGGTTCCGTCGACGCGATCTCCTGCCACGAAGACCCATCGGGCGAACGTTCGAGCGCGAAGCCGGTCTCGGCAGAGGAGTTGTCGGTCCAGGAAAGCTCGATGCGCGTCGGCGCCGCTGCTTTGGCGGTGAGATTGGTCGGGGGGGCGGGGGCGGCCGGACCGGAATCGGGGCTTCCGGTGGGGCTCGGTTCTGCGGTCGGAGTTGCGGTCGGAGTGGGGCTCCCGGTCGGACTTGCGGTCGGAGTAGGGGAAGGCGTGCCTGTGGGCGTGGGTGACGGGGATGTCGTGGGATCGGGACCCAGCGGTATGGCCTGCACCGCCCGGGACGCATTCAGCCGTCCCCATCCGAACACCGGGTCGTACCCCGGCGCGCCGAGATCGTCGGCGTTGTCGATGATCGCAGCGATCACCTCAGCCGCAGCTTCCTCGCTGCGCTCGCCGCCCAACCGGTCGTAGACGAGTGCTGCCGCTCCAGCGACGTGCGGTGCCGCCATCGAAGTACCGAAGTTGTTGGCATAGCCCTGGACGTCGGTGCATCCGTTGGTATCGAACTCGAGCGGGATCGTAGACAGAACGTTCTCGGCGTAGGTGTCGCAGAACGGGGCGCCGCTCCCGCCGGGAGCGACGAGGCCGGGCCCGATGGTGTCCTCGGCATCGGTCTTGTTCGGGAAGACCGAATAGAACGATTTCAGATCGCGCGGATCGGTTGCACCCACACAGATAACGTCTTCTGCCAGCGCCGGGTACTCGCACAACGGGAAGCTGTCGTTGCCGGCGGCCGCGACGAGCACGATGCCCGCATCCCGTGCCCGGCCGATCGCGGCGTCGATCGCCGAGACGTTGTTGATGATTTCTTTGCCGGGCGGGTAGCCCAGCGACATGTTTACGACGTGGACGCCCAACTCGACCGCCTTGTCCAGTCCTGCGATGATCTGCGCGTCGGTCCCGCTCCCGGCCGCGTTGAGCACGCGGATCGGCACGATTGTGGCGTCGGGGGCGACGCCCGCGACCCCGGTGCCGTTGTTGGTGCACGCCGCGATGATGCCGGCGACGTGGGTGCCATGACCGTTCTCGTCGTCGGGATTGGAGTCGTTAGACACGACATCCGAGCCGGCCCCGACCTTGAGCTTGCCGGGGCACTGGAGGTCTTCGTGGCCGAGATCGACGCCGGTGTCGATGACCGCGACGGCGATGTCGCAGCCGGTGGACTCGCCCACTCCCCACGCCTCCGGCGCTCGGATCTTCTTCGGCGCCCACTGTTGAGGTTCGAACAGGTCGGCGTCGGCAGCCCCGAAATAAGGGTCGTTGGGGGTCGCGGGGTAGGCGCCGCAGCCGGGCTCCGGACTCGGTGACGGAGAAGCGGACGGCCCCGGGGAGACGGTGGACGTCGGAGTCGGTGACGGAGAAGGGGAGGGATCGATCGCAGTCACCGTGAGCTCGAATGAGGTGGCTCCCCCCGCGGCGGCGTTAACCAAGATGAACCTCGTGAATTGGGGAACGTCCGCAACTTCGTCGGGCTCCTCGGACGAGGACTGGTCGATGAACGAGCAGCCCGAGTTATAGAACGCGAGGTCGAGGTCGTAGAGACCGAGCTCATTCGAGCCGGCCACCGACGCAGTCGCGCCTCCCGCCGCGAACGGACTCGGGATCTCGATCATGTAGCCGTCGACGCCCTGGGATCGGTTGACGCGGCACGTCTCCAGAAACTCCCGCTCGGTCACGCCTCCGGCGGTTCCGGACACGGGATTGAACCCGTCGATAGTGCCGGTGGCGATGAAGGGATCGGCGTCGGGGATGGAGCCGGGCACAACCGTCCACAGCGGCGGCCCGCCCTCGCCCGGACGGGCGCCGAGGCCGTTCGCGTGCCCTTGGGCGTTGAAGGTCTCGAGCAAGTCTCCCCCCGGGACCTCGGGACGAAGGTCGACGACCTCCGCGAACCACAACGGACCGCGGGTGAAGGTGAGGCGCGACGGCCACAGCTCCGAGCCGTTGCGCCCCGACAGGGCGGTGTAATCCGTGGCGCCCCCGGGCCGGGTGTGAGCCATGAGGAGATCGGCCGCCCCATCACCGTTCAGGTCGCCCCCCCAGGGATCGAGCGCGGGATCGAATGAGGTCCCCGCGAACAGAGCACCCATGTTGGAGGAGGTGATGGTCTCGTAGCCTTCCGCCGGGGCCGGCCGCGTCCAGGCGACCGACCCGTCGGCTCCCGACCACAGCTCACGCGGGGGGAACGGTGGGCCGCACCCCTCGCCCTCCGGGCAGGGGAAGACGAACAGGTCCTGGATCCCGTCGCCGGTGGCGTCGCCGGGGAGCAGGAAGCCCCCGCGCGCGACGCGGTGCCACAGGCGCTCGCCGGTGGGGCCGTCGACCCTGGCGAACGCGAGGCGCTCCGCGTCGGCGATGCCGAGGAGCAACACGTCCTGGCCCGCGCCCGATTCGGCCGCGATCACGCCGGGAAACGGGGGATGGGCCGCAACAAAGGCGTCCCACTTCGTCGCTCCGTCGGCACCGGAGAGCGCGACGAACTTGGTCTCGGGTGCGCTCAGACAGGGGACGGCGACGATGAGGTCGCCGCGTCCGTCGGGATCGAGGGTCAATCCCGAGGACACCAGGGTGCCGCCCTCGACCGCGCGCTCCCACAGGGGGAGACCGCGGCCGGTTCGGGCGTCCAGTTGGAGGCCACCGCCGGCCGAACGGAAGAACACGACGTCGTCCACGTCGTCGCCGTTCATGTCCGGCACGATCCGCGCCGCCGAGGGCGACTGCGCGACGTCGAGCACCGAGGTCGTCACGCCCGTACGCAGGTTCACGAGCTCGTGGGTCTCGGTCCTGCCGGTCGTCTGGTTCCTGTGGATGCGGGCCAGGAGCAGGTCCGGCTGGGTGTCGCCGTCGAGGTCCTCGGACACGCCCACAGGCAACGCGAAATTCAGGTGGTTCGGGTTCGAGCCAAAGGAATTGCCCTCGTCGTCGTAGGCGTTCTCCCACAGGATTTTCCCGGTGGCGCCGGAGAGCCCGGCCAGCGTCAACTTGAAGGAGAGAGTGGGGGGCGCGGGAGGCGGCTGAAATTCGAAGAAGACGCCGAGGCTCCCCACGACGAGGTCGTCGCCGGGGGCCTCATCGAGCTGTAGGCGAGGGAAGACAAAGTTGTGACCCAAGTTGTCGAAGGGGGGGAGCGTGGGAGTCGCGTATCTCCACAGCGAGCCCCCGTCGGCGCGCAAGGCCCGCACGGTCTCCGGCAGCCCCCTGGGCAGACTGGTCCAGTCGATCGCCACGACGTCGTCTCCCCCCGTGTCGTCGAGGTTTCCCACTCCGATGAGTTCCCCGCCCGGTATCAGGGGATCCGGTGGCCCCGATTCGGTGGAGGCCTGGATGCTTCCAGACGTCGCTCGCACGGCCCCCCTCGGCACGGCCGCGCCGGCGGCCGCGAGGGCGTCGGCCACCGCCGCCCGAATGGCCCGGCGGCTGGGCCTCCCGGTTGCGAGCAGGATCTGGAGCTTGATCGCCGGATCGGCAGCCATCGCCTCGGAGCCGCCGCCGTCCCCCGCATCGCCCGAGCACCCCGGCTCGGCGGCTTGAGCGCGCGCGGGCGGCGGTACCAGCGCGGCCGTCAGCACGATTGCGGCCGCCGCCGAGATGATCCACCGGCGCATTGCCGTCTCCTCCGCGCGAACGTGGTCGATTCCCCTCCAACGGTTCGGCACCGCCGCCCTCGTTCCCACACGGCAAGTGGCGAGTTTCGTACAAGTACGACCTGCGCCAAGTAGTCTGCGTAACACTCGTGGAGCGGATGCTTGAGGTCCTGGGGCTGTCAGATCTCGAAGAACGTGCCTACCTGGCGCTGCTCGCGGCGGCCGGCGCCTCGGTAGCGGAGATCTCGCATGAGGTCGGCGCGAGCGAAGAGCAAGTCCGGGGCGCGCTCTCGTCGCTCGAGACCAAGGGGCTCGCGAGCCGGGGGGCGGGGGAGCATTCGGGATTCGTTCCGGCCCCGCCCGACGCGGCCATCGAGGTCCTGGTCATGCGGCGCCAGCAGGAGCTCGAATCGGTCCGCCTGTTCTCCTCGCAGCTCCTGCACCGTTTTCACGCGGCCCGGGAGACCAAACCCGTGGAGCTCATCGAGATCATCAGCGGTCGCGCGGCGGTCGCCCAGAGGTACGAGCAGATGCAGCTGCTCGCAAAGCGCGAGGTGCTCAACTGCGACAGACCTCCGTACGCGACCCCGATCGAAGCCGAGATGGCGGATCCGACCACCCCGGTCGACAACCACATCGAGCTCGCGGCGCTGAACCAGGGGATCGTCTACCGGGCGATCTACGACACCGCGGCGCTCGAGGTCCCGGGGCGAGCCCGCAGCGCGCAGATCCTCATGGAGGCGGGCGAGCAGGCGCGCACCATGTCGGGGCTGCCGATGAAGATGTCGATCGTGGACCGGAGGATCGCGCTCCTGCCCCTCAACATCCACGCCCCCGACCAGGAGATGGAGAGCGCACTCATCCAGCCGTCCGCGCTGCTCGACGCGCTCGTGACGCTCTTCGAAGCTCTGTGGGAACGGGCTTTGCCCCTGGCCCTGCACGCCGATGCCTCTCACGAGGCCGGGGAGGACGACCTCTCACCCCGCGACCAGAACATCCTGTCGCTTGTATCCGGCGGGCTCAGCGATGAGAGCGTGGCCAGGCAGCTGGGTGTGGGAGTTCGGACCGTACAGAGGAGGATGAACCTGCTCATGGAGCGCTTGAACGCCCGTAGCCGCTTCCAAGCAGCTCTCCTCGCAGCGAAGAAGGGTTGGATAAAGGAATAGCGCGCGTCCAGCCAGCGGAGGCGGACGGTGTGTGCGGAGGCGAAGGTGCAGGCGTACGAACCCGGCTGTCGCGGGTGCGGTCCTGTGGGTAACGCCGAAATCCTGGGGGAAGCAAGTCTAAGGCCGGGCCCAACGTGCGCAGGTTTGAACCCTTGGCGGGAACCGAACCAAAGGGGCGCCGTCATGAACGGACCCTCGCGCTTAGCGCGACCTATTACATAGGTTGATTCTCAGGGAGAGTCCGCGCCCGTCGGCGGCGGACGAGGTTGCACGATTCGTCGCACCGTGCTGTCGTACCGGGAGGCTCCGACGGAGAAGGGCGGCTACTGCCCTAATCGCGCCGTTTCAGTGGCGGCCGGGTAGGGCTCTTTAACCCACAGCGCGTAGCCGACGGCGATCCAGGCGAGCCCGAAGGGGAGCGCGAGCCACGCGGCCATGGTCTGTTCGTTGAAACCCACCATCGCCACCGCACCGACCAGGAGAGAGACTGCTGCCCAACGCGGCAGGACGCCTGAGCGCAGCACCGTGACGGCCAACAGAACGAAGCCGATGATCAGTGCGGCGATGCCGGGAATTACGAAGTAGGGCATCAGCAGGAAGTCCCCGTCGAACACCAGCGCCTGGACGAGGCTGGCGAGCACGAGAACCGAGACGCCGACGAGTGCGAGGACTGTCCCGGCCTTCCCTAGCGTTCCGAACCGTCCCGCCCTACGGACCAGCACGATAAGCGCAGCGGCCGTCACCGCGAAAAGCAGGAACGCCCCGAGAGTGAGGATGCCCTCGACGGCGCTCGACTCACGCATGGGTCTGCGGGCACATTCCTCGGCCACACACCCCACCGGCCTCGAGGCGTGCATGACGGTGCTAATCACCCACAGCATGCCACCGACCATGCCAGCGGCGCCGGCCCAGCGAACGAAACGATCAGAGTCCATCGCGCCCCCTCCGAGTACCCGGGACAGTGTCGCAGAGCCGCGCTCCCCTTTTGTTCGTGCCCCGGCGGGACACGCACAACATGGGCACCGTCGCCACCTGCGATTTCGCATCGCCAGTTGATCATCGCTGGAAGCTTTGAGATTCCCAAATCACCCTGGGCACGCTGAGACCAGTAATGGGATCCTGCCCTGCTCGGCGACTGTGCAGAAAAACCAGACAGGAGCTGATTGATCGGTGCGCGAACCGGCCGGATGCCAGCATCAGGAGCCACAGTCTGTCTGTGGCCAACCCCGCCCGCTTGCCTGCTCACGACCCTCGACGTCGCAGGTAGCGCAAGACGTGGGGAGTACCGCATCGTCTATGCGATCGATGAAGACGCTCGGGTGGTGACCATCCACCGCGTCGAACATCGCCGCGCTCTGTGGTCCACTCATCGCAGGATGGTTGAACGTGACCTACTAGGCGACCGGGGCCTCGAGCCACGCCTCCATCTACGCTTTGAGAACCCACCTTTGGTGGCATGAGTCGCCTTAAGAAACCCTTGGGAGGCGGATGAAGCGTACCCGGGGCTCGTCCCATCAGCCCACACTTCGCCCGGGCGCGGCCCCCTTCATCGGGCGCGAGCGCGAGATGACCGCCCTGCTCGAAGGCCTGGAGGACGCGGGCGCGGGGCGTGGGCGCCTGTTCCTCGTGGCAGGGGAACCCGGGATCGGCAAGAGCCGGCTGGCCGACGAGTTCACAGAACAGGCGAGTACGCACGGCAAGCGCGTGCTGTGGGGGCGATGCTGGGAAGCAGGGGGGGCACCACCGTACTGGCCGTGGATCCAGGCGCTCCGCCCTTACCTGCGTGATTCCGATCCCGAGGAGCTTCGGTCTCTGCTCCAAGATCACCCCGAGCTGGGCCTCCTCATGCCCGAGCTCGAGACGTACTTGGGCGAGGCATCAGTTAGGCCCACAACGGATCCCGAGGCTGCTCGATTCCGCCTCTTCGATGCTGTGGCGGCCTTGCTCTGGAAAGCATCCGAGGGGGAACCGCTGGTCATCGTCATCGACGACCTTCACGCCGCGGATGCTCCATCGCTGTTGCTGCTGCGGTTCGTAGCTGCGGAGCTTGCACGCGTTCACATCTTGATTCTCTGTACCTATCGCGACATCGACGTTGCTCCGGATTCATCGCTCGCCGACACCCTCCCCGAGCTGCTGAGGGAGCCGGCTGCGCGGCACCTCCACCTCCAAGGCCTCACGCGCGTCGACGTGGCGGCCCTCATAAGAGAGATCAGTGGACTCGAACCGTCGCGCCGCGTCGTGGAACAGGTGGTTCGCCAGACCGAAGGGAACCCTCTGTTCGCCGGAGAGGTCATCCCACTCTTGATCAGCGAGGGCGGCCTCCAGGATGACGCCGTCCCCCTTCTACCCCTGGTCCCCGACAGTGCCCGCGACTTCATCACGCGGCGGTTGGCCCGGCTCTCCCCCGATTCGGCCGATCTCCTGTCGATCGCCTCCGTGCTCGGCCGAGATTTCTCGCTCGACGTCCTCCAAGGCTTGTCGGGGTTGTCGCGGCCCGATGTTCTCGTTCGCCTGGAGGAGGCGCGCGGAGCGCACATCGTCGGCCCCCTTCCGGGTGCGGTCGACCGATTGCGTTTCTCGCATGCACTCATACGCGATGCGATCTACGAGGACATCTCACTTCAGCTCAGGCCCGAGCTGCACGCACGTGCCGGTGAGACGCTGCGGGAACGGTACGCCGAGAATCTCGGGCCTCACCTGGTCGAGCTGGCTGCACATTTCTTCGCCGCGATCCCAACAGGCGGAGCAGAGCGCGCCATCGAATACGCGGCCCAAGCCGCGCAATGGTCCTTGCATCAGCTTGCCTATGAAGAGGCTGCGCGGCTGTACCGCACTGCCCTGGAGGCACTGGAGCTTGCGCGTCCGGTGGATCTGGATCGCCGATGCGACCTTCTGCTCGCGCTGGGTGATGCGGACTTGCTCGCGGGCGGTCACCATGCCGCAAAGATCGCATTTCTCGACGCCGCTCAGATGGCTCGAACGAGCGGCTCATCGGAGAAGCTTGCGCGCGCCGCGATCGGCTACGGGGGTCGCTTCGTGTGGATGCGCGCAGGCAACGACCGGCACCTCGTGCCTCTGCTTGAAGAAGCGCTCGAGGCAGTCGGAAAAAAGCCGTCTGAACTGCGCGTGCAGCTACTCGCGCGCCTCGCAGGAGCGTTGCGGGATCAGGCCGATCGAGCGCCACGCGAGGCGATCAGTCATGAAGCCCTCGAGATGGCCCGAGGGCTGGGTGATCCCGCGACACTCGCCTATGCGCTCGTGTCGCGCTACACCGCGAACTGGGGTCCCGAGACCGCGGAGGAACAGCTCGAGATCGCCGACGAGCTGGTCGAGCTCTCCGAGAAGATCGGGAACCGGGATCGCGAGGTCGAGGGCCACCTGCTGTTGGTTAAGGCCCACATGACGCTAGGGAACCTGACCGGCGTGTACGCGGCGATGGAAGCGTCCTCCCGGCTCGCCGCGGAGCTCAAGCAGCCGTCACAGCAGTGGCATGCCGCGGTCGACCGGGCGACCCTGGCGTTGTTCGAAGGGCGCTTTCGAGCCGCGGAGAAGCTGAGTGAGGAGGTCTACCGGCTCGGACGCCGCGCGCTCGGCCGCGATCCAGAAGTCGCCTACCGACTCCACTTGTTTATCCTCCGGAAAGAGCAAGGTCGGTTGCAAGAAGTCGAAGAGCTGATCCGTCGCTCCGTCGACGACTACCCGTGGTACCCGATGTTCCGTTGCGTAGTCGCCAATCTCTATGCGACGCTCGGTCGCGAGTCACAGGCACGCGACGTTCTTTCCGGCCTGGCCGAGCGCGGAAAGATAGCGCTCCCGAAGGACAACGAATGGTTGTTCGCTGTGAGCTTCTTGGCCGAGGTGGTGGGGTTCCTCGGCGACGTCGACACCGCACAGTCCCTCTACGAGCAGCTCGCCCCTTACGAGCACCTCAACGCATACAGCCCACCAGAGATGTGCACCGGCTCGGTGGCACGCTACCTGGGAATCCTCGCCGCCGCGCTTGGCCGGTGGGATACCGCGGCCGAGCACTTCCTCCGCGCGATCGATAGCAACACACGCATGGGGGCCAGACCCTGGGCGGCGCACGCGAGCACGACTACGGTCGCATGCTCCTGCGCAGAGGTGAAGTAGCTGCGGCCCGTGATCTTCTCACTCATGCCCTCGATAGCGCGCGTGAGATGGGCATGCACGCTCTAACTGAGACACTGTCGGCCCTCCTCGGATCGACCGAACCGAGCGAAACAGTGGACGGCGAAAGCGCTCGATTCAAGCGTGAGGGCGACTATTGGGGCATCGCTTATGAAGGCCTCATGGTGCGCCTCAAGGATTCGAAGGGTGTCGGCTACATCCACGTCCTGCTCTCATATCCGGGACGCGAGCTCCATGTGGCCGAGCTTGCTGGCGTCTCCATAGATAGCGGAGACACGGGAGAGATCCTGGACGCTCGTGCCAAGGCCGAATACAGGCGCCGATTAGAGGAGCTGCGGGAAGAGGTCGACGAGGCGCTCGGTTGGGGCGACCGCGAGCGAGCGGCCCGAGCCGAGGAGGAGATCGATCTCATCGCCGCCGAGCTGTCAGGCGCCTTCGGGCTGGGAGGGCGCGACAGACGCGGCGGAGGCACCTCGGAGCGAGCCCGCAAAGCGGTTACCAATCGCATCCGTGATGGGCTCGCGCGCATCGAGAAGGTGCATCCTGCCCTGGGTCGGCACCTATCGAACGCCATCCAGACCGGCACGTATTGCAGCTACACCCCGGATCGCACCATCCCTTGGTTGCTCTAGGGCATCCATAGCGTCGCTACGCGTTTCTTAGCGCCTTTGACATGTCGAGTCCAAGACAGTCGGAGGAAGGAGAAACGCGTGGGGATGTCCGTTTTGGTGCTGGCCGGGCGGCACCAAGACCTTGCGCTGGACGTGAACGGGACTGCCGGCCTGGCGGATCTCGGGGTCGACTACGCAGCGATCTTCCGGCACGAGCGAACGCTTGCAGTGGTGCTGGACGGCGCCCGCTTCGACCCGCGCTCTTCCGTACGCACAGCCATTGATCTCATCGCGGGCCACGATAGCGAGTGCATCGAGCTGCAACTCGTCGCGGAGCTCACCCTTGCCCACACACATGGACCGCAATCAGGAAGACGAGCAATGGGAGGTGGGGAATGAAGGAGATAAGGATCGTCCGCCGCAGGCCGGCGCTGCTACTGGTCGCGATCGCCCTGATCGCCGCGTCATGCGGGGGCGACACGGATTCAGAGCCGCAAGCCGATACGCCGAAGGCCGATTCGCAAGAGGAATCGGCTCCTGAAACTCTCGCAGACGCCACGATCGACGACGACTGCGCCCAACTTACCCAACCACTCACCGTCGACTTGGTTGCCGGAGATTCGTGGTTCGGTCCGGAGTGCTTCACGATGAAGTCGAACGCCAAGCTGAGGGTTCGCAACGTCGGCCAGCACATCCACGACTTCGTCATCAGCGAGGGCGAATTCCGAACCACTCCGTATGCGTTGGAGATCGGCGATCTCGAGACGGGCCAGCTCACAATGACGAGCAAGAAGCCGCTGGGTGAATACATGGAGGCCGGCATCTACGAGTTCTTCTGCTCGCGCCACGCGGGCATGGACGGGGTCCTCGAGCTCGTCGAACCCATCAGCTAGGTCGTAGAGGTCTTTCAGAGATGCGTCCTGCGATGGATCCCTAGTGGAGGCGACGGGAATCGAACCCGCCCACGAGCCGCGCAGCGGCGAGCGGGGAGATGGCACCGGGTATGGCGAGTTCGCCTACGCGCAGCGAAGCGCAGCGGAGGCGAAGGTCCAGGCGTACGAACCCGGCTGTCGCGGGTCCGGTCCTGTGGGTAACGCCCAGGTTGTGGGGAAAGCAGCCCGTCTGAGACCCGGTCCGCGGCGTGCACAGGTTCGTGCCCCCGGAGGGAGCCGGACGCAAGGGGCGACAGCGGGGCGCCGTGACGGTCGCCGCCAGGTACCGTATCGATACCAGACCCTCGCTGCGCCGTGGGCGCTCACGGTCCAGTATCTCCTTCCCTTCGACCTCGACACCGCTAGCGACGTCTGGAGCGCCTTCATCGACCGATTGCTTGTCGATGAACCAAGAAGGCACATACGTGCGTCTCACCCCCGGGAGCGACACCGAGGACATCCGCACGACATGACTGTCGACTTGGCTTGCCCGCGAGATGGGCGACGACGAATTATTCGAACGTCTACTCGCATGGGTCGATACCCATTACGAACTCCGCGTCGACGATGAACGAGGAGAGTTCGCCTACTGGTTCGGTCTCGATGAGCCCTATTCCCGCGGCCAATGGAACAACGTCGTCATGAACGCTTTGGTCGCTCCGGCAGGGACCTGGACATCTCTCTTCGAATGACGGCTCGAGTTCGGTGTACGAGGACGGGTCAGTCGTCGTGGTTCGTGTACGACAGGATGCGCCAAGCTTGATCGGCGCGGAGGAGGTGGTACGTGCTTCGAAAGTCCCGCAGGAGCGTCCCGGCCTCGTTGAACACGTGCCACCGCACGGTCGCCATCGCGCCCGACTTGCCGAGCGGCACGACGTCGATCTCGGCGATATCGGCACGAGCCGCGCCCGCACTCTGGTACGCCTCCATGAGTTCGGCCAGGTGCCCGCGCACGGCCGTTCTGTCGGGGAGATGAATCGCGCGGCCCTCGCGTACGGCGAGCAGGGGCGCCTCGTACAGGGCGCTGATCGCGTCAACGTCCGAAGCCATATAGCGCTCCGCGTACTGAGTGAAGAATGAAGCTATGTCGCTCACGATGCGCTCCTGATCAGGTGATCTCACCCCGCCTGTCGACCTTCGACATGACCGGAGAGACCCCAAAGCGGGGCTCTCCGGTTCACCTTGCCCCTACTGCAACAGCAGGTCCAGCGTGATTAGGTCGACCTTTTGCCCGCACTGAGTGCCGCCATCCGCCACGGATACCTGACCCCGGGCATCCTTGTATGCCCCCGTGCCTCCGGTGACCGCGCCTTCCAGTCCTCCGGGCGCGTCGAAGGCTGCGAACGTGCCGCCGAACTCAAAGGTGATCCTCCCGTCGGCGAGTAACGCGATGCCGTGCAACACGAAGGCTGCGTTCCGTTCGCCGACCGGCTTCACGATCACGCCCTGACCCTGAACCCTGGCGACCCTCTCGCACGTATTCGGATCGAGCACGGGGTCGCGGGTGACGAACCAGTCGCCAGCATTGAACTCGCCCACCGGCCGTTCGTCGATGTCCTTCTCGAATCCCGTCTTCTGGGCATCGATCAACGTGATCGTCGTCCGTGCCGGCGGAGCCTGCGACGTGGCCGGCGTCAGCACGCCGAGCACGAGACCTAACGTCGCCAGGACGGCGAGAAGGCCGACAATCTTCCGAGACATGACTTCCCCCTTTTCGGTCTTTTTCATCGGTTCCTCCATTCACTTGGACAGGACCAGTTCAAAACACAACGATTTTGGCGAGCGTCGGGCGGAATCGTCCGGCGAGCGAGCCGACTGATGGACGACGACGAGGCCAGCGAGAGCGACCAATCCAGTCGAAGTTGCGATTCTTGCCATCATTGCTTCCTCGCTTCAGGTTGATCCTGATCGGTCTTCAATACAACGAAGCCGAGGATGACGGCCCAGATGAGATACACGATTAGGGTCCACGAAAGTTTAACTCGCGCGATATAGTGTTGGCGGGTGGAGATTGGCGAGGATCCGCTCGCTGGGTTCTTCTCTCTGGTGATGCCATTGCTGGATGAGCGTCAACGGCGGGTAG
>JBOGXF010000066.1:0-4748 GCA_050694275.1 Actinomycetota bacterium
GGCTCGTTTTCGTGGAGGTTGTGGGCGCCGATTCGCCCGCCGATCCGGTGGAGCTCGTCGAAGCCCTCCGGTACCGGGAAGCTGGACAGCATCACGACGTTGGTCTCGTCGCGAATGTCCATGATCCAATAGCGCTTCGGCCAATCGGTGCCCTCGTCGCCGGTGGCCTCGTCGGAGACGATGGCGATCCCGCGATCGAACAGTGGAACGATCGTGTGGGTGAAGCCCGGCAACGGAGGGTGGTAGTCGAGGCGGCTGATGAACCTTGGATTCGTCTTGTCACTGATGTCGAGGATGATCAGCCCGGCGTCGATGTACCCGAGATACGCCCGATCGGGTCGCTGTGGATACACCATCGTGTGATGCACGCGGAAGCCAAAGTCGTGTTCCTTGTGGCGCACGTAATTTTCTGCATCGCCTTTGCGCTGTCCAGGTAGCCACCACCGTCCCAACTCCAATGGATTGGTGGGATCGTCGAGGTCGACGATCATGTAGAACTGGTGGTCCTTGGGATTCTGCTTCGGCTCGAAGTCGGCGGCACCGGTGGAGATGTGGGCATATCGTCCGTCGATGAACGACACTCGGTGCACGCCCTTGGAGTGGGGACCCGAGGTGTCGAAGAAAGCGATCTCAACGGGCTTGGCCGGCTCGGATATGTCGAAGATATGGAAGCCGGCGGGTTTCAGGCCCAGCTTCTCGGCTTGTTTCGCAACGAGCAGGATGTCTCCGTGTACGGCTAAGGAGTTGGCTCGGACGTCGGCGTGCTCCGTGGGGAGTTGAAACAGGAGTTCGGGCGCGGATGGGTCGGTGACGTCGAGGATCGAGAAGGCGCCCGGTGACCGGTCGTTGGCGACGTAGAAGTAGCGGCGACCATCGCCACTGATCTTCATGGCCATGCCCTCGCCCACATTCGGGAATCCCGCGAGCGCGTGATGGCCGATCAGTTTGAGGTTCTGCTCGATCCGTATTGGCGGCAGAGGCATGCCTTGTTACCCTTGTCGACTATTGTGGACGCGTTCATGCGCCGGTCTCCGCGAGCGGCGACTTCGCATGCGAGAGTATACAGAACGGAGGCAACCCTGGGCAACCCAGGGACCCGAGGTGGAATCCACGTACGATCGACTACGCAACGGGATTGTGGCCGGCGAGTTCCCGCCGGGCATGCATCTGGTCGAGACGTCTCTGGCGGAGACCCTAGGGGTCAGCCGCACACCCATCCGAGAGGCCTTGAGCCGACTCGAACAGGACGGCCTGGTGGAGCGGGGCAGTCGCGGGCTCCAGGTCCGTCACCGCAGCCCGGCGGAGATCCTGGAGATCTTCGAAGTGCGGATCGTCCTCGAGGGAACCGCGGCCAGAGTCGCGGCTGAGCGGCACACCGAGGTCGACCGCATCCGCATTCAGGGCCATCTCAGCAGACTCGAGGCGGAGCAGGGTGCCGAGCCTGCGGTGCTGGCCGCCATCAACCGCGAGTTTCACCGTTCGATCTGGCAGGCGAGTCACAACCGTACCATCGTCGACATGCTCGAGCGCCTGTCGGTCCATCTCTTCCGCTACCCGTTCACCACGTACGAGGCGTCTGGTCGCGCCGAGAGCTCTCTCGTGGAGCACCGGGAGCTCGCCGGCGCGATCTTCGAACACGACGGTGCGCGGGCCGCCCGCCTCGCGTCCGACCACATGACGGTCGCCCGCAACATCAGGCTGGAGATGTGGGAGCGAGATCCGTCTCTGCTCGACGAACGGGGCAACGCCGTCGTCTGACCCGGGTCAGGCCATAGCTTGCTGCTCGCGGGTTCGAAACTCGCGAACCGTGCGGGAACGCAAGCCGATCACCGCCGCGTAGAGAATCGGCCGCAGCCCTCCCAGAGTCAGCGCCGTTGTCACCCCGAGCAGACCGCTGAGCCGCCCCATCTGGCGGTCCCCGAGGGCAGGGCCACCAGCGGTTGACATGGTGTAAAGGCACTGACCCTTCCCAGCAGATGATCTGGGATGACGAGCAGAACGGCGGCATGACGCAGGATCGTGCTGATGGCGTCGAACACGCCCAGACACCCCGCGGCGACGAGCGCGGTCGAAGGTTTCGTCATCTAGCTCAAGCGCGGGCTAGCGGAGTTCGTCGAGTCGTTCCTGGTAACGGGACGCGAGCTCCTCCGCGGAGTCATCCGATATCACAACCGTCAACTCATCAAGAAGGTCGAGCAGAACGTCGCCCACGGCGCCGGTATTGGTACCGGGAGGAATCTGCCGGCCGATCGATGCGTACACGTCTTGGGTCTCGTCAGTGAAGTACGGCATGAGCTCGGCAACTTCCTCGGACTCCAAGACTGCGGACGAACGTATCGGAGAGGAGAGGAGTTCCGTGAATCGTGGGATGGCGTTCTCCGGTTCCATCAAGTACCGCAACACGAGCATGGCCTCGTCCGGATGCTCGGTCTCCGACATGAGGGACCACCCGCGAGGCACGGCCATCTGCTCACCGCCCTCGACCGGCATCGGAAGGGTCAACCATCCATCGGGTCCGTAACCGAAGTCGCCTGACTCCATGAAGCTGATGCCACCGTTTGAACCCTCCTGGAGGATCGCCAGGTCTTGGCGGATGAACGCACCTTGCGACTCATCCTGTTCGCCGACCATGTAGCCGGGATTGACCAGCTCCTCCTGACCGAGCGCCTGGAGCCATTCGATCATGGCCACGCCCTCCTCGCTGGTCAGGTCGGGAACGTTGCCATCGAACGGCACGCCGAAATTGGTCAACCAATAGAACATGCGGTCATGACTCGTCCCGCCCGTCCCGAAGTACGCGGGCTGATCGGGGAAGGCCTCCTTGACCTGGCGGGCCGCGTTGAGGACATCGGTCCAGGACTCGAAGGGAACCTCGACACCCGCCTCCTCCAACATCGCGACGTTGTAGTAGATGAGGTCGTATCCCGCCTTCACAGCAGCGTGGTAGATCTCGTCGTCGTACGTGCCGCCTTCCCAAACCTCGGGCAACACCGTCGCATAGAGATCGGCGTCTTCCTCCTCCCACTGCTCGACATACGGGGTCATGGGCTGGACCAGGCCGGCCTCGATGAACGCCGGGGCCAAGTGCGAGTCCACTTCGACGAGATCGGGCAGCGTCTCCCCGGCGTCACGCATTTGGAGGGCCAGCGTCAGGATCTCGTCGCCCCGAATGTCCCAGTTCACCACGATGTTGTGCTCTTCCTCGAGCGACGCAAACTCGTCCGGCGGCACGGTTTCACCGTTGAACCAAACCGGTCAGTTGGATCGGTTCACCGTCGCCCGCGGCGTCCGAGTCGCCATCATCGTCACCTCCACACGCGGCCAGTAACAGCGTGAGCGCCGCCACCAGCGCGGTCATGCGAGTCCCCCGTCGAGCCCGTTCCGATGCCATGTTCCCCCCTCCTCATCCGCTCCGCCGTGGCGGCGAAGGTGAGCTTCCTTGTCGAGAAGCTCGCGGCTCGCCCGATGCGGAGCCTCGATTGTGGGCAACAGTATACAACTGCGTGGCGAACCGCGCCCGGCAGGGCTGGGGGAACCCTTCACTACTTGATGGCACCGGCGATGAGGCCGCTGACGACGTACCGCTCGATGCGGAGGTACAGGAAAATGAAGGGAACGAGGGTGAGGATCGCAAACGCCGCCTGCCCCGGGTTGTTGGCGAGGCCGGTGCCGGTCGTCAACAAGAACAGCTCGTAGGGCAGCGTCCGGTTGCCGGGCGTCCGGGTCAGCGCCAGCACGAGGTCGAACTCGTTCCAGGCCTCGCGGAACGCGAGCACTCCGATCGTGAACAGCGCCGGGACCGATAGAGGAAGGACGATGTAGCGGACTCGTGCGAGGAAACCGGTGCCGTCGACGTTGGCCGCCTCCTCCAAATCGCGGGGAATCTGTTGGATGAACCCCACGAGCAGCCACACGGCCAGAGGCAGGATCGTCCCGGTGAACACGACGATCAGCGTCATCCGCTTGTCGATGGCACCCACCGCGACCGCCAGCCGGTAGAGCGGGACCATCAGACCAAGGCCGGGCATGAGGCGGGGTACCAGCGTGAACAACAGGAGTAGGTGCCTGCCTCGGAATCGGAACCGGGCGAAGGCGTACGCCGCGGGAACGGCTATGACCAAGGTCAAGAGCGCCGTTGCCAGGCCGACTACGACGCTATTGATGAATGCTCCCCGGAAGCCCTGCCGACCGATTATTTCCTGATACGCCCCGACCGTGGGATTCTGCGGTATGAGGTTTGGATCAGCAAACACGTCTCCCCGTGTCTTGAACGAGACCGAGAGCGTGATCAATATCGGAAGGACCGTCCACACCGTCAGTCCGGCCAAGGGGACCCAGACCGCCAACTTCTTGAGGACCGCATAACGCGACTCTCGCCACCCGTGTTGTACGCGCCGTCCGACGGCAGCTACCACGGTCGGGTGCTCGTGAGCTTGAACGCTCATCAGCCTCCTATGTCGTAGCGACGAGCCAACGCCACGTAACCGATCGTCAGGAACGCGTTCAGGGCAAGCATGACGATCACGATGGCCAGGGCCTCGTTGGTCTGCAGCTCGGAGAACGCCGTCTCATACAGCGTGACCGGCAGCGTCCTCGTCGCCTGCACCGGTCCGCCGCCCGTCAGGGCGAGGACCACCCCCAACGAGGTGAGCGTTGAATAGCTGAACCAGACCGTGGCGAGTGCCAGCTGGGGTGTGACCAGCGGGATCGAGACGTACCAGGCCCGGCTCCATCCGGTGGCGCCATCG
>JBOGXF010000067.1:0-3198 GCA_050694275.1 Actinomycetota bacterium
GTGCGCGTCGCTTCTTCTAGAGGTGGACGTTTCGCGTTCTCTGGTTCGGACCATCCATCTGCGGCTTCAACAGGTCATCTGTCCTGGAAGTCGCGAAGAACTACCCATGGAAACCCGAGGAGTCCCCGAAATATGCCCGTTTCCACCGCTGAGGTGGATTGCGAGCAATTACGTGCGAACCGAGACGCGAGAAGGCCCCCGGTTTCCCGGGGGCCTTCGGTAGATCAGGGCGACCTAGAAGTCCATGTCGCCGCCGCCGGGCATCGGAGGCATCTTCTCCTTCTCCGGCTTGTCGGCGACGATCGCCTCGGTGGTGAGGAACAGCCCGGCGATCGACGCCGCGTTCTGCAGCGCCGAGCGGGTCACCTTGGCGGCGTCGATGACGCCCGCCTTGAACAGGTCCCCGTACTCGTTGGTCGCGGCGTTGAGGCCCTCGCCCGGGCCGAGCGTGCGCACCTTCTCGACCACGACGCCGCCCTCCAGGCCGGCGTTCTGGGCGATGATCTTGATCGGGTCCTCGAGGGCGCGCTTGACGATCCACGCGCCGGTCTGCTCGTCGCCCGACAGCTCGAGCTTCTCGAGCGCCTCCTGCGCGTGCAGCAGCGTGACGCCGCCGCCGGCGACGATGCCCTCCTCGACCGCGGCCTTGGTCGTCTGGACCGCGTCCTCGATGCGGTGCTTCTTCTCTTTGAGCTCGACCTCGGTGGCCGCGCCGACCTTGATGACGCCCACGCCGCCGGCGAGCTTGGCGAGCCGCTCCTGGAGCTTCTCGCGGTCGTAGTCGGAGTCGCTGCGCTCGATCTCGGACTTGATCTGATTGATGCGGCCGGAGATGTCGTCCGACGATCCGCCGCCCTCGACGATCGTGGTGTCGTCCTTGGTGACGACGATCTTGCGCGCGGAGCCGAGCATGTCGAGCGACACGCTCTCGAGCTTGAGGCCGACCTCCTCGCTGATGACCTGGCCCCCGGCGAGCACCGAGATGTCGCCGAGCATCGCCTTGCGCCGGTCGCCGAAACCGGGCGCCTTGACCGCGGCGGCCTTGAACGTCCCGCGGATCTTGTTGACCACGAGCGTCGCGAGCGCCTCGCCCTCGACGTCCTCGGCAACGATCAGAAGCGACTTGCCGGCCTGCATGACCTTCTCGAGCACCGGCAACAGGTCTTTCACCGCGCTGATCTTCTGGTTGGCGACGAGGATGTAGGGCTCCTCGAGTACCGCCTCCATGCGCTCGGCGTCGGTGATGAAGTACGGGCTGATGTAGCCCTTGTCGAAGCGCATCCCCTCGACGAGCTCGAGCTCGAGCCCGAAGGTGTTGGACTCCTCGACGGTGATGACGCCGTCCTTTCCGACCTTGTCCATCGCCTCGGCGATGGTCTCGCCGATCTCCATGTCGTTGTTGGCCGAGATCGCGGCGACCTGGGCGATCTGGTCGCGGCCCTCGACGTCGCGCGACTCGGTCTTGATCGTGCCGACCGCGGACTCGACCGCCTTCTCGATGCCGCGCTTCAGCGCGATCGGGTTGGCGCCGGCGGCGACGTTGCGCAGGCCCTCGCGCACCATCGCCTGGGCGAGAACGGTTGCGGTGGTGGTTCCGTCGCCGGCGACGTCGTCGGTCTTCTTGGCGACCTCCTTGACGAGCTCGGCCCCGATCTTCTCGTAGGGGTCTTCGAGCTCAATCTCCTTGGCGATGGACACGCCGTCGTTGGTGATGGTCGGCGCGCCCCACTTCTTCTCGAGGACGACGTTCCGACCCTTGGGGCCGAGGGTGACCTTGACCGCGTCGGCGAGCTGGTTCATGCCCCGCTCGAGGGCGCGCCGGGCCTCCTCGTCGAAGCTGATGATCTTGGGCATCGGGCTACCTCCTGGATCTAGATTGCGCTCCCGTTAGCACTCTTGCTATCTGAGTGCTAAAGATAACGCCACGGCCCTGGGCCCGCAAGCCGCGCCGTCGGGGGAGCCGCACGAACCACCGCCAACTGGCTGCACAAGGACACCTACCGCAAGGGGAACGGGCCCTACCTCGGGGACGGAGATGCCGACACTTGGAAATTTCGCCACTACCAGCTTCGCCGTCTTTTGGAGCGTCATGTCCAGCGAGCGCAATGGGGTCCGGAAATGGATTTGGTCATCGACCGATGGAAGATGAGCCCAGAGAAGCGGCTCAATCTAGAGGAGTACCTCCGAGGGAACTTCAGGCTCCGCCCCGTCATCGCATACATCACGACGGTTGATTCGGCATACGCCGACCCAATTCAGGTCGTAGACATCTACGGGCGTCTCGCGCGACGGGTCGTCGAAGGTAAGGCGACTGACGAGGAGCAGACCCTGTGCCATCGCCTAATGGCGCTGGAGGAGGTCAGGGGAGGCCTCTATTAGCGAGAAAGTAAAGAGGCCCAAGTACACCCAAGGGGGTGTCAAGGGCCTCTTCGCTAGCTGCAGCAAGCTTAACCGATCAAACGGCTAAAACGCCGAACGCCCTCAAAGAATCAGAACAGCTCAAGTCCCACACCGCGCCGTCCCTTGTATCTGAGCGCGGCGCTAGCGATCGAGGGTGGCCCCGATCCGGACCGGCTCGGTCAGCGTGCCCTCCGTCTGCGCCTCGCCGCCCGCCGTGAGCTCGAGCCCGGTGACGTCGACGAGCCGGGTCCCGCCCGCGCCCGAGACCCTCACCTCGTAGGTGTCGGGGAACAGCGTCGTCTGGGGGAACAGCGTGAGCTCGAAGCGATCGCCCGTCACCGCCCCCGGCACCCGGTACACGATGCGGGCCGAGACCTCCTCGCCGGGCGGGATCTCGACGAAGTCCCACACCACCGGGGCCTCGTCGTCGGTGTAGGTGATGGGGAGGCGCTCGGCCCCGTCGATCGTCACCTCCCGCACCTCGGCGCCGACCGGCATCAGAAGGTTGAGCTGCAGGCTCATCGTGCCGGGGCTCTCCTGGCCGAGGACGGTGGGCGGAGCGTCGTCCTGTACCTGGTTGTCGAGGCGGGCCCTTGTGGTCACGACCGCGTCGCCGTTCTCCTGGAGCCGGACGCGGGTCGCGATGTCGCGCCGCAGGAAGTAGTCGAGCCCGTCTTGGTCATCACGAGCGTCTCTTCAAGACCGATGCGCGATACCCAGCGCACGAGGTTGTGAGCGATGGCGTTCAAGGCGAGCCATGCGGCGTTGGCTCCGAAGCGGCCCGAGGGCATGTGGTTG
>JBOGXF010000068.1:0-4459 GCA_050694275.1 Actinomycetota bacterium
CTAGCTCTCGGAGGGCTCCTCTTCCTCGATCAGACCCTCTCTCCAGCTGTGATGAGGGTAGATGAGATGCCTGTCCACCCGATCAACGTTGTCGCGCACGGTCCCCAAAAGGTGGTCGATGAGCGTCTCCGAGAGATAGTGGGGCTGAAGACCGAGATCGAGGAGCTTTGTATGTGCCGCGTTGTAGTAGTGCTCCTCCATCTCGACCCTGGGGTTGGCGATGTTCTCGACGATCGGATCCCACCCGAGCTTACGGGCGGCGTCCGAGACCTTGTGTGCAAGCTCCAAGACCGTGAACTGTTCGGTGAACTGGTTGAAGACTCTGTATTCGCCTAGATCCGCGGGGTTGAGGATCGCAAGCTCGACGCAGCGCAGGGTGTCACGGATGTCGAGGAACCCGCGCGTTTGCCCGCCCTTGCCGTAGACGGTTAGCGGATGGTCGATCGCGGCCTGAACGCAGTACCTGTTGAGGACCGTCCCCCAGACGTCGTCGTAGTCGAAGCGCGTCGCGAGGCCCGGATGAAGGGCCGCCTCCTCCGTATGGACCCCATATACGACTCCCTGGTTGAGGTCGGTTGATCGGAGGCCCCACGCACGGCAGACGAACATGATGTTGTTCGAGTCGTGGACCTTCGATAGGTGATAGAAGGACGAGGCCTGTTTTGGGTAGGGCAGAACATCGGAGCGTCCCTTGTGGTGGATCTCGATGAATCCTTCCTCTATGTCGATGTTCGGCGTCCCGTACTCACCCATCGTGCCGAGCTTCACGAGGTGCGCCTCG
Organism: Actinomycetota bacterium; assembly: GCA_050694275.1. GTDB lineage: Bacteria > Actinomycetota > CADDZG01 > CADDZG01 > WHSQ01 > JBOGXF01. The sequence continues at coordinate 782 of JBOGXF010000068.1, forward strand.
GGGCTGAGGTCCCTCATCGCGAACAGTATGTTCAACGTCCCGACGACGTTGTTGACCTGCGTGAGCACGGCGTGTCGCTGAGAGAGCATCGAGAAGGGGGCCGAGCGATGCTCCGCGTAGTGCACGATCGATTCGGGCTCGACGTCCCGGAACACCGACTCGACGAACTCCCGGTTGGTGATGTCCCCCACGAACGTCTTGATGGGCTTGTTACCCAGATCGGCCCACAGACGGACGCGCTCGCGCAAGGACAGGATCGGGATCAGGGAGTCGGCGCCGATCTCCTGGTCCCACAATCGTCTGTGGAAATTGTCCACGACGCTGACGTCGTGGCCTCTGTTGGCGAGGTACATCGCAGTCGGCCATCCGAGATAGCCGTCTCCGCCCAGCACAAGGATCCTCAACCGCCTGCACCTCCAAATCCGAACCTGCTCATCAAGCGATCCATCGCCGGAGAATATAGCCCCTGACCTTAGGATGACGCTCCATGCAGGTTGTTCCTCAGAATGGTCGCATCTCTTACTCGACCATCTCCAGAACCTTGGATTCATCGGAGCGCGGCGAGACCGACGCCCCAGAGGGCCGCTCCCTTTCTGCTTTATCGGGGAGCATCGGACGCATTTCCTGTTTGCTCAAAGCCAACCTCTTCTTCGTCTTGTTGTTTCTCTTTGGTGCGGTGGTGCGCGTCGCCGTGTCCTTCGCCTATCAGCCGGCGCTCCTGCTCCAACGGGACACCTACGCGTATCTCAACCAGGCACTCGAGCCTGCGCCCGGTGGATTCCGACCAGCCGTCTACCCCCTGATCCTCAAGGGCCTGCTCATCTTCGACAACCTCGTCGTGGTTACCGTGATCCAGCACCTTGCGGGGTTGGGCATCGGCCTACTCCTGTACCTCTTACTGCGGCGCGTCGGTGTGGGCGCGAGTCTCGCGGCGCTGGGGAGCGCTCCGATCCTCCTCGACGCATACCAAATCGACATAGAGCATTTCATCCTGACCGAAGCGTTCTTCGAATCGTTCATCGTCATTGCGCTCGCCCTCCTCATGTGGAACAAGCGACCCTCGATACCCGCGACAGCGGTGGCCGGCATCCTGCTCGCGTTTTCCGGCCTCACACGATTCGTCGGAGTCGGTCTGATAGCGCCCGCCCTGCTGTACGTGCTCATCCGCCGGGTGGGGTGGCTGAGAGGCGCTGCTCTGGTCGTGGGATTCGCCCTGCCCCTTGTCGTGCATGCCTCATGGTCTGGGGTCGGCGGGCAGGGGCTCGGTCTGACGAACAGGAACGGGTACTTCCTCTACGGTCGGGTCGCCTCGTTCGCCGATTGCACGGGCATGCAGCTCCGTGAAGAGATCCGCCGGTTCTGCTTCGAGATCCCGCCCTCCGAGCGGGGGCCGAACTACGGATTCTTCACACTGGACGTGCCTCGCTTCGAGGACGAACGACGGGGCAATGCCCTGCTCCTGGAATTCTCGACGACGATGATCCGGCGCCAACCCCTCGATTACGCGCGCGTGGTGGCGACGGATCTGCTTCGCTTCTTCGACCCGAGCGCGCCCATTGAGCGCGAGCCGTTCGTCAAGCGCTGGAGGTTCGTCGGCTCGCTGGAGGAGGCCGATCCGCATCCCCTGGTGGTGAGGAGGGGCGGCTCTCCTCCGCGGATCTCGGGCGTGGACCAGGAGTTCCGCATAGATCGCCCCCTGGCGAGCAAGCTGCTCGCCTACCAGGACGTCTTCTACGTCTACGGGCCCCTCCTCGCGCTCATGCTCGTCTTGGGAACGATCGGTTCTCTGGTGGGCGCGCCGATCCGCGGCCGTGATCTGCGGGCGGAATGCGCGCTGTTAACGTTGAGCGCCTTGGCCCTGCTGCTGCCCCCGGTGATGGCCACCGTCTACCACTTCAGATATACGATCCCCGCGTTGGCGGTGGCCGGTCCGGCCGGTGCGCTGGGCGCGGCCGTTCTGTGGGCGCGCTACTTTCGACACTTTGACCAGAGGCGACTTCGCCGCGCGCTGTTGTGAGCACAAAGCCCGTCAACGCGGCTGTCGCGGCGTCGAGACCTTTGCACTCATGTCAAAGTACCGAAACTCAGACATGCGAACGGCGCGTTCGGAGCCTCGACAGGAAGCCTGACGCGACTCTGCGTTCTCCAGGCGTCAGCCCCACGAGCAGGTAGATGACGACGTACGTAAGTCCACCCAGCGACCCCGTCACGAGCAGGTCCGGGACGTAGCGTGCCTCGACCACCGCGTGCGCGATCCACATCACTGCCCCGGCCGTCAGAGCGGGAGCGATCAGGCGCGCGTAATGGGCGTCGTACGGCTGGATGTCGACAAACCGCTTGACCAGGGCGAGGCGCGCGCCGTTAGAGAGGGTGAAGGTCACTGCGTTGGCGATCGCGGCCCCCTCGATCCCGTAGCGGGGGGCCAGCCAGAACGCGAGGGCGAGGTTCAAGGCGAGCGACCCCGTGTAGACGGAGAGGTCCCACCCGGTCCTTCCCACCATGATCAGAACGAACCCCGCGCTTCCGGTGGCGATGTTGACGAACTGACCGAAGGCAAGTATCCGCAGCGCGCTACTACCGCCGACGAAGTCGTTCCCGAAGATGCCCAGGACGGACGCCGGTGCGACCAGCACGATCAGGAAGATGGGAAGAGTTGCCGCAACTATCCATCGCGTCAAGGTCTTGAAGAGCGCGTCGAGACGATCCCTCTCACCGCGATTGTGGAGGTCCGCAACGAACGGAGCGAACATGAGGTTGACGGAGGCGAGGAACAACACCACGACCTGGCCGGCCCGTAGCGCCGCCGAGTAGATCCCGACCTGCGAGTCCGCGACGTAATGGGTCACCACGAAGAGGTCCGTCCAGAAGAGGAGCTGCGCGAAGAGCGCTGCGGGGGCCCTCGGCCCCGCGTACCGAATGAGGCGACCCAACCACCCCGGCTCGGGGGCCGCGACTTCCCATCCCATGGACTCCCGACGCCAGAAGAACGCTGCCGCTGCCGCTGCAAACGCCCACGACAGCGAGTAGGCGAGGATGCTTGAGGCAGCGGAGATCGAGACGCGCCAGATGACCAGCGTGAGCAGTATCCACATAAGGTTCTGGCCGGCCCAGAAGACATACAGCGTGTAGCGCATGATCTTCAGGCCCCGAGTCGCCCCGAGCCATACGTTGGTGAGGACCAGGAAGGGCAGACTCAGCGCGGCGGCAGCGACCGCCCATCCCTCGCTCCCGTTGGGAATCGAGAACAGTCGCTCCACGGCATCACTCAGCGCGACTATCGCCAGCGCGAACGCAGCGCCGACGATCCCCGCAATTGCGGCGGCCCGCGCCACCGGAGCGCGGATGTGTTCCCACCGCCCGACGCCGGCCTCGATCGCCACGTCGCGCAGCACCGCCATGTCCATCCCCGCCCGCGCCGCGAAGGACGCGACGAACGCCGCCTGGGTCAAAACGGTCACCGTGCCAAACGCCTCGGCCCCCAGGGTCCGGGTCATTAGCACTTGCACGACCAACATCGCGAGCGCGGCGACGCCGATCCCGACGACGTTCTGAGTCGCGCCCGAGAGGATCGTCAGATAGTCTTGCTCGCGGCTCGTCTCAGGTGTCGCCGCCGCCGACCTCCGGTTACCCACGGCCACCTCCTCCGCGGACCATCATCATGTCTGGATATCCGCTGTC
>JBOGXF010000069.1:0-6117 GCA_050694275.1 Actinomycetota bacterium
GATGAGGCGCAGGTTGCGGTAGGCGCCCTCCAGACGCACGATCGAGGCCTCACCCCGGTGTGACGAGCCGTTGTCGACCACCCAGAACACACGCCTTGCCGACGCGTACGGCTCGGTCGTCATGACCCGATCGACGAGGCGTCCGAAGGGCACGATGCCGGTCTTTTCCTCGCACCGCCCGAACAGCTTGGCGCGATGGACGTCGTAGGCGACGAGGTACTGGAGCGCACCGCAGCGCTCGTACTCGTGCTCGACTCTCATCGCCCGGGACCGTGACGCGGGCAGGGACGGGTGACAGCGGCAGCGGGCCTGGATGGAGGTCTTCTCGTCGGCCGAGATGACGTATTCGTTGGGGCGCAGGCGTTTGCCCTCAAAGGTGCGGGCATAGAGATCGAGGACGCGCCCGGCCTTGGCCTCGAAGTCGGGGTCTCGGGGAAAGACCCAGCTGCGGTAGGTCCACGGCCGGATGGCGTCCTCTGAGAGCCACCGCCAGATGGTCGAGCCCGAGATGTCGGCGACGATTCCCCTGGCGATGACCACGTCGCGAATGTCGGGGACAAACAGGCGCGACAGCGGCAGGCCGAGACGGGCCGGCAGCTCGCAGGCGAGCGCCTTGACCTCAACTGCCACCGTGGGGGGGAAAGACCGGGGGGCGGCCCCGGCGGGAACGTTCCTCCAGTCCGTCAAGGCGTTGCTCGAAGAACCGCCTGCGCCACTTGCTCACCACGTCCCTGCCGATGCTGAGGCGCGCCGCGATCTCGTCGTTGCGCAGGCCCTGAGCTGCCAAGAGCACGATCTGGGCCCTGGTCACATCCCGATACGGCAACGTATATTTGCGCGCCCGTCCCTCCAGGATGGTGCGTTCCTCGGAGCTGAGCCTGATGGCATAGGGGCTCTTTCTGGGCATGCCATCCTCCCTTCCTCAGAGGAAAGCATTGTCCAGCCAGGCGTGCAACCCAGGGATTTAATACGTAGTGGTATTTATGATAAGGAGTACTAAGAGCGGGGCGGTGCTGAGGGTTGAGACCGCGGTCAAGCTCCTTCACACCGGCGAGGGCCCCAGGGTCGTTGCAATAGTGCGAGACATCACTTTCCGGAAGCAGGCGGAGAGCGCTCTGAAGCGTCGGAGCGCGTCGGCGCGGCTTTTTAAGTCGATCGCCGTTGCCGCCAACGAAGCGGCCGAGCTCGAAGAGGCTCTGCAGACCGCGATCGACGAGGTCTGTGCCTACACCGGGTGGCCCGTGGGCCACGTGTATCTCCCGGGTGATAGACCCGACGTGTTGATTCCGACGCGCATCTGGCATGTCGATGATCCCGAGAAGTACGCGACTTTCATGCGGGTTACGGAGAGCACGTCCTTCGCCCGTGGGGAGGGCCTGCCGGGCCGGGTGCTAAAGAGCGGCTTGCCCGCATGGATTCCTGATGTCACCGAGGATTCGAACTTCCCGCGCGCCAAAGCGGCTGAGTCGATCAACGTCAAAGGAGGCTTCGGGTTTCCGATTCTCGTCGGCACCGACGTCGCGGGCGTGCTCGAGTTCTACTCGGACGATCCGCAGGCCCCCGACGCCGAGCTTCTCGACCTGTTGGGGCAGATCGGCACGCAGCTCGGCCGCGTCGCCGAGCGTATGCGCGCCGACGCCTTGACCAAGCAGTTCATCTCAAACGCGGCTCATGAGCTGCGGACCCCGATCACCACCATCGTCGGATTCGCGAGCGTGCTCGCCAACCAAAAGGAGGGTGTGCCTGAATCTCAGCTCGAGCAGATCTTTGCCGCTCTCAATCGCCAATCCGAGCGTCTCCGAGCGCTCGTCAACGACTTGCTCGATTACACGAGGATGCAGCAATCGCTAACCCCCCCCGAGCTGAACGCGGTACCGGTATCTTCGTTGCTCGCTGGCGTCGTCACCAACACCCCCGCACCGGAAGGAAAATCGGTCCAGACGGTCGCGCCCGATGGCCTGGTGGTGCTGACCGATCGACTGCGGTGCGACCAGATACTCGTCAACCTCATCACGAACGCGTACCGATACGGCGGTAACTCGATCACTATCGACGCGCGTGGTGAGGACGGATTCGTCGACATCTCCGTCAGCGATGATGGCCCTGGAGTGGCCGTTTCGTTGATCGACCATCTCTTCGAGCCCTTCGCGCGTGGAGCGGAGGCCGCGTACGTAGGCGGATCGGGGCTCGGGCTGGCGATCGCCCGGCTCCTGGCCAGATCGCAGGGCGGTGATCTTCGCTACGAGCCCGGTGAGCTCGGCGGCGCTCGCTTCGTGCTGCGCTTACGAGCTCAGTCGTGACGCGTCGCGTGCTGATCGTCGACGATGAGCCCGACATCAGGTTGCTTATCCGGATAAATCTCGTAGCGGCGGGTTACGAGGTGCTCGAAGCCGGTAACGGGCGGGAGGCGATCGACTTCCTCGAGGGCCAAGAGCCCGATCTCGTGCTGTTGGATTTGAGGCTTCCCGAGCTCGACGGATGGGAGGTGCTCGAGCATCTGAAGGAGCGGGGTGTTGCGGAGCGCGTTCCGGTGATCGCGATCTCGGCCCACGCAAGCCCGACGACGAAAGAACGGGCGCGCGAGGTCGGTTTCAAGTCCTATGTCAGCAAGCCCTTCACTCCCGAGGAGCTGCTCGAGGTGGTCGCGCAGTACGCGCCGCTCCCCTAAGCTGATTGTCTATCTCTTCGACAGGAGGTCGCCGTGAACCCAGAGGTGATGAAGACCGAAGACGAGTGGCGGAACGAGCTCACCCCCGAGCAATACGAGGTGCTTCGCAAGAAGAGTACCGAGCCGCCGTTCGCCGGTAAGTACGTTCATACGAAAGAGGACGGTACCTACCGCTGCGCGGCGTGCGGCGCCGAGCTGTTCGGCTCCGATACGAAGTTCGATTCGGGCACGGGGTGGCCGTCGTTCACCGAGCCGGCGGTCGCCGAGAACGTCGAGCTGAGACCGGACGACAGCCTGTTCATGCGCCGGACCGAGGTCGTGTGCAAGCGCTGCGGCTCTCATCTCGGTCACGTCTTCGACGACGGCCCCGGCCCGACGGGAAAGCGCTACTGCATCAACTCCTGCGCGCTCGACCTCGACAGCGCGGACAAGGGCTAGTTGGCCGATTCCTCGGCTTCGGGCAGGCGGATCTCTCCCGCCCACTCCTCGATCGGGGCGAGCCTGATGAGGATCTCGGTGATGCGCTGCGCGACGTCGTCGAGGCGCTCCACGCTCCGAAGGGCGGTTCCGGCGATCTCGAGCCGGCCCTCGTCGTCGAGATCGTCCCAACGCCGGAGCAGCGTCTTGAGGGCGAGGCCCGCGGCGGTGAGGGGGTTGATCAGCTCATCGCGCACGTCGTTCACGACGTCGACGGCCCTGGATGTTGTCTTCACGACCGCATCGTGTCAAGAAGAGCGTCCCGGCGACATACGTAATTCCTGTATCCGGCAGAAGCGGTTCGTCCGCTTCTGCCGGCCTTTGGGTGGGCGCGGCCCGTCTACGGCTTGGATGGACTGTCGGACCAGTTACATCCCGGGGGGTTCCGAAAGATTGGATCGGACCGGTCGTAGGTCGCGCACGGGACCAGCGGGCCCTGCTTGACCGCGTTGGCCGGAATCCAAGATGACCCGCCGCCGTCACAGGTCGGGAGCCCGCCCGGATAGAAGGTGTTCGAGGTCACGCCGTTCTCGCCCGCGCCCCGGTTCTTGTCCCAGCAGTTGCCCTCTCCCTGGTCGTCCCACCAGAAGTCGAGCCCATTGAGAGCGGTCTTGCCTGAGGGCATGACGCCCATCCGGTTGCCGACGTAGAAGTTGAAATTCGAGGTATCGAACTGCTTCGAGGGGTCGGGGTCCTCGCGCACCGCCGCCGGCACGCCGAACTGCATGAACCCATTCCGCCAGTTGTCGTAGACGAAGTTGTCGCTAAGGAAGTTGTAGCTGCCGCCGGCGATGAGAAGACCTGTGCCCACGGGGACTAGAGCCGTTGGGCAGACCACTCCCTTTTCGTAGCCGCGCTCGGCCGGCTTGCGGTCGCACACGCCTTCGTACACGTACTTCTCGTAGTAGTTGACGTTGTTGGAGTAGATCAGGTTGTCCTCGAACCACGCGTGGTCTTGCGGGAAGCCGGGATGGTTGGGGAAGACGCTATCCGTCGTCACACCCGCCCCGTTCTTGAAGAACCGATTGTCGTGCGCGTACACGGAGTTGCTGGCCGTGCCCGAGTAACCGATCGCATTGTGGTGCGACCGGCACCCCTTGATCTCAACGGCCCATCTCTTGAGCCGCCCCGTCTCGGCACTGTCCTTGTTGACGTCGGATGCCGATCCCGGATAGACGCCGGCGTCGCCGTTGCCGAACCCTTCGCAGTTCTTGTACAAGCCATGATCGACGGCGAAGGTGAGAAAGCCATACTCGTCGTTGTAACGGGCGACGACGTCGTCGATCACGAATCCGTCGGTTTCGAGGATGTAGACCGCGTTGAACTCGAATAGCTCGATTGTGAAGTTCTTGAGATAGATGCCGTCGGCGCGGTCGGCCCGGATGCCGTTCAGCTTGATCCAGTCCTTGTCCTTGCCGAACCCGCCGGTGATCAGGACGTCGTTGGGATCGTCGCCGGTGCCCTCTATTTGCAGTTTGCACACCGCGGCATCACACTTGCGCTCATCGTCGCCGGGACGGCGATCGCCGAAGACGCCGATGAGGTTGTGCGCGTGGGGGCAGGTGAGCTGCTCCTCGTAGCTGAGGATCTGTCGGTCCTCAAAAGCAGCGGCGCACTTGGGCTGAGCCCGGTAAGGGTCCTCACGGTAGCGCCCGGGAAGGACGTAGATCGTCGAGCCGGGCTGTCGCACCGCGTCGACCGCATTCTGGATGTGCTGGAAGCCGCATTCGCTCAGAAGCCTGAGATTCGTCGTTCTGAGCTCCCGGTCTTTGATCCGCAGGATGCGCGCGCGGCTGTCGCTCTTGCACACGACGAGGTGTGGATCGGAAACCAGCGGTCGGTATTTCGGAACCCGGCCGCTTCCGTCGGGAAACTCGGTCTCGCGCTCCGCGTGGGCGACGGCGGCCTGGGGCGCAAGCGTCAGCGCGACGAGGCAGGCGATGGTGGCCGCGAGACCTTTCCGAGCAACGCTACGTGACATGAGTGCCTCTCCCGTGTTGAGAAGGTCGGCCTTAAAGAGTTTTTCGGGGCCGGAGCCCGCGTTCCTTCTCCCCGCCTGAGGCGGGTTCTATTCATGGGGGAGGGGGCTACTCGCCGGCCGCCCGGCTGCGCACGAGATCGCCGGGGTCGATGGACCGGAAGCGATCCCCGGCGAGATCGCTGACCAGCTCGCTGGCGGCCTCGAGCGTGCGCTGCACGGCCGCCCGGGCCCGCTCGGGATCGTCGGTCTCGAGGGCGTACTTGGCGACGACGAGCCCCTGGACGATGTTGTCGTTGATCTCGATTGCCTGGTCATGGCGGCGCTCTGCCTCCTCGAGCCGAACGATCGTCATCTCCGAGCGGAGCAGCTCGCGCGACAGGAAGCTCGAGATGAACGTGATCACGCCCAGGATTCCGAGCAATGTGACCACGACCGCGACGTCTGCGGGCCGGTGGTCGACCGAGACCGCGAGGATGTAGCAAGCGTAGGTGAACAACAGCAAGAAGAGCTGGGCGCGCGGCGGATAGGACGCGGCGAAGAAGACCGTTGTCAGGGCATACAGAAGGAACAGGGGCGATGAAGGACCTCCGGTCATCGAGATGAGCAGCGTGATGAGCACGATGTCGAAGGCCGACCACAAGTACAGCACTTTCATCCCGGTGCCTTGATCGAAAAGCCGCTGCCAGGGCAAGAGCGTGATCCCGATGACCCCGACCGCGGCGATGACCAGGACGATCACGTAGGGAACCACCTCAACCTCGAGATCCCGGGGCAGGACCAGAAGAAGCGCCAGCGCGGCGAGAGTGATGAACGTGGCGCGTACGCCGACGTCCACCGTTCTCAGAAGATAGGGGATCAGCTTGAACGGCGAAGTGGCCATCGCCTAGGCGGGTGTTTGGCCGAGACGCTTTGGTGCCATCCTGAGCACACTCAGCAGTTTCGCGGCGAGGCTTTCGATGTGCTCGGTCTTCGGCATGTAGTCGTCCGCGCT
>JBOGXF010000070.1:0-35142 GCA_050694275.1 Actinomycetota bacterium
CCGCTTGGCCTTGGACGCGTCTCCCAGCAGATAATCGACCTCGGCCGGCCGGTAGTAACGCGGATCGATCTCGACGTGACGCTCCCAATCCAGGCCGACGTGGGCGAAGGCGCGTTCGGCGAACTCCCTGACGGTGCGGGCCTCGCCGGTCGCGATCACCAGGTCAAGCGGCTCGTCGTGCTGCAACATGAGCCACATCGCCTCGACGTATTCGGGGGCGTAGCCCCAGTCACGCTTGGCGTCGAGATTGCCGAGAAACAGCTTGTCCTGGATGCCGGCCTTGATGCGGGCGACCGCACGGGTGATCTTGCGGGTCACAAACGTCTCGCCGCGCCGGGGCGACTCGTGATTCATCAGGATCCCGTTCGCGGCGAACATCTGGTACGACTCTCGGTAATTCACGGTCGCCCAGTGAGCAAAGACCTTGGCTACGCCGTAGGGGCTGCGAGGATGAAACAGGGTCTCCTCGTTCTGCGGCGGAGGAGCGGCGCCGAACATCTCCGACGAACCCGCCTGGTAGAAGCGGGAATCGACTCCCGATGCCCGGATTGCCTCGAGCATTCGAATCGTGCCCATGGCGGTCGCGTCCGCGGTGTATTCAGGGATCTCGAAGCTCACCTTGACGTGGGTCTGAGCGCCCAGATGGTAGATCTCGTCCGGCTCCAGCTCTCGAATGAGGTTGACCAGCGACCCCGAGTCCGACAGGTCCCCGTAGTGCATCAGGAAACGCACGCCGGACTCGTGAGGGTCCCGATAGATCGGGTCGAGTCGCTGCGTGTTGAAGCTCGATGCGCGCCGGATGAGACCGTGGACCTCGTAGCCCTTGGCGAGAAGCAGCTCGGCGAGGTAGGAGCCGTCCTGCCCGGTGACCCCCGTGATCAACGCCTTCTTCATCGCCACAGGATAAGCGGGGCGTGCATCCGCCACTCGGGGCCCTCCCTGGCAACTACAGAGCGTGTTCGCCTCCACCCGCTTCGTGATATGGAGCCCGAAAGTGCATTTGTGAACCATTTCACGTTTGCTTGCAACTGTTTAACGCGTTTAGGGTTGGGTACTCACTCACGAAATCCACCCACTCGCGGGAGGTCAAGCAGACTTGGACAACCTTCATTTCAGCGCGCGCGTCAGGCGCCGCGCTCGCAGACGAAGACGGCTACGGCGTCTGCGCCTCACCGGCGCCGTCGCCACCATGGCCGCAATGGCGTTCGGCATGCCTGGTACGGATGCTTCGCTCGATCTCATCGAGGAGTTCACGGCTTCGGGCGACTTCACCGAGACGGAGACGAGTGAGAGCGCGGCCGCGATGTTGCGCTTCCGTCGTCACACCTTCGAGACCCGGCCCCCGTCCTCACCGACCCGCCCCGCGAGCGAGGCCGCGCCCGCAACTTCAGTGGGCGGCTCGATCACCGAGATCGTCTATGCCGCGGCGGCCGAGTTCGGCCTCAGCGGCGACTACCTCCTGTCGGTCGCGGGTTGCGAATCCGGCCTCAACCCGCAGGCATACAACGGGGCCGGCTACTACGGGCTGTTTCAGTTCGACCAGCAGACCTGGTCGGCCTACGGCTATGGATCCATATACGACCCCGTGGCGCAGTCCCGCATCGCAGCCCGGCTGCTCGCCGCGGGTCACAGCAGCCGCTGGCCGAACTGCGCCTGAGCCGCCGGGGGTCAGCGGGCTCGCAGGAAGTGATGGACGTGGCCCGGCGGAGTTGGATAGTCGCCCACGAGGCGCATGCGTTCCTGCACCGGCTCGGGAAGGTCGTCGAAGATGACCTCGCTGAAGCCGAGCCGCTCGTAGAACGCAATCCGGTCCTCGTGACAGCACAGATGGAGCGCGCCGCCTCGACTGTTCATAAGAGCCTGCATTAACTGCGTGCCGATCCCCGATCCCCGGCGCTCGGGGGCTACGAGGACGTCCTCGACGACCAGCATCTGCGGTGACACCTCGACCACGCGAACACATCCCACAATGAGACCCTCCCGAGCGACGAACGCGACGCCGTCCCCGATCCATCCACGATCGGGGTCGTCGTACCAGTCGTGGGCGTCGTAGAACTCCCTGACTGAGCTCATCTCGTGGCGACTCGCTCTAGTGATGAACATCTGCCTGTAATTCCTTCGCGGAGGCTCTCAACTCATCGAGGACGCCTTCGGGGACGAAAACACCGTGCTTGCCACCCGGCAGCAACCGGTCGGGACGCATGTCTCCGTGATAGTCACTCCCGCCCGAGACGATCAAGCCTTTCCTGGTCCCGAGCTCTCGATAGGGGGCCTGCTCCTTGGATGTCTGATCGCCGTGATAGCCCTCGATGCCTTTGAGTCCGGCGGGGATGAGATCGTCCACGAAATGCTCCACCTCGTCGGTCGAGAGGTTAAGGGTGAACGGGTGCGCCAGCACCGGCACCACGCCGGCACGGACCATTAGCTCGCAGGCTTCGGCCGGAGTAAGCAGCCTGCGAGAGACGTACGCCCTCGCCCCCTTTGCGAGATATTTGTCGAACGCGGTCTGGTAATCCGGCACCACGCCCTTTGCGACGAGCGCCGCGGCGAAGTGCGGCCGACCGATCTGCGATCCCGGCCCCCCCGCTTCCGCCTCGACCTCTTCGAAGGTGACGTCGATCCCCAGGTCATTGAGACGCTCGACAATCATGCGGTTGCGATTGGCGCGGTAGCGCTGCAGATCGGTGAGCGCCTCCGACAGGGGGTTGTGGCTGCCGGGAATGAAGTAGCCCAGGAGGTGCATCGTCGGCCTCGCCCGCGGGGTGAACCCGAGCTCCGACAGCGCATCGACATCGCACGAGATCTCGACACCGCGGACGACCTCGATACCCAGCTTGTCGCCCTCATCGACCGCCTCGGGGCAGCCCGAGTCGTTGTCATGATCGGTCACGGCGATCGCGCGGAGGCCCGCCCCCGCGGCCTTGCGAATCAGCGCGCGCGGCGAGTCGCCGCCGTCCGAGACGGTCGTGTGTGCGTGGAGGTCGATCCCGGGCAACTACTCTTCCAGATACTTGAGCTCGATGAGCTTGTCGATGACCTTCTGCGCCGATTCCTCGGGCGTCTCCCCGTCCGTGTGACACGCGACCTCGGCGTAGTCCGGAGGCTCATAGGGATCATCGACGCCGGTGAAGTTCTTGATCTCACCGGCACGCGCCTTGGCGTACAGGCCCTTCACGTCTCGCTCTTCGCAGACCTCGATCGGGGCGTCGGCGAACACCTCGACGAAGTCCCTGATCAGGGCCCGCGCTTCGTGCCGCACCCGCCGGTACGGAGAGATCGCAGCGGTGATGACGAACACGCCGTTTCGTTGCAGAAGGTGCGCGACGAACGCGATCCGGCGGATGTTGGTGTCGCGGTCCTCCTTCGAGAACCCGAGACCCTTCGACAGGTTCTCGCGCACCACGTCGCCGTCCAGCATCTCAACAGGGACATCGGCGTCCAGCAGCGAGTGCTCAACGATGTTGGCGATCGTCGTCTTTCCGGACCCCGACAGGCCCGTGAACCAGATGACGCATCCGCGCTCGCGATTCGCCTGCTTCATACGATGAGCCTCCTGTCGTCTACTTCTTGAGAACGCTCGTCCCGAGCGCGCCGTCGGCCGGTGGGAGCCCGAAGAGATCGAGGATCGTGCTGTGCACGTCCCACAAGTGCAGTCCCTCCTTGGGGCCGGCCGTCTGACCCGGCGCGTTCGCCATGATGAAGATGCCGTGCTCTGCGTGATTCGCCTCGTCCGGTCCGGTGTCGTTCTCGAACGTGTAGATCGATCCGTGGCCGAGCGAGCCGACGCTCCGCCACCGCAGCTCCCCGAAGATGACGATCAGGTCGGGAGCCACGCCGTTCTGCCGCGCATAGATGTCCTCCGGCTTGAGCGCCTTGTTGCCCATGGGGTTGCCCTCGTGATCGACCATCGCCTCGATCTTTCCGACGAGCTCGTCGCGCACGGCGTCGTACTCTGACTGAGGAATGATGCCGTTCGGCTCCCGGCTCTCCACGTTCAGGAACAACCTGCCGTAGTACCCGCCGTCCCCCCACGCCCTGGTCTGCGACCAATCGATCTCAAGCTCGTTGATCGGCGTCATCGTTTCCGGAACGCCACCATCGATTGCGAGATAGCCCTCGTTTGCGAGCCACTCATTGAAGCAGACTCCCCCGACCATGGCCTTGGCGCCGTGGTCGGACACGACGAGCACGGTCGTGTCGTCGTCGGCATGCTTTTCGAGCAGCTCGCCGATCCTGCCGTCGACGTAACGGTAGTACTCACGCAGCGCCTCGCGGTGCGGGTTACCGGGCTCGAAGCGGGGGTGGTTCTCGTCGATGTAGGACCAGATCCCGTGGTTGAGCCGGTCCGGACCCATCTCGACCATCACGAAGAAGTCCCACGGTTTGTTCGACAGCAGATAGTCGGCCGCCTTGAAGCGCTGCTCGGTCATTCGATAGGACTCGTCGATGATGTACTTCGTGTCGTCGGTCCGAAAATTCCGGACGTCGAAGACATACTCCCCGATCGCGTCCTTGAGCTCCGGCTTCAGTTCCTTGGGATAGGTGTACTCGGCCTCCTCGTTGGGAGTCAGGAAGCATCCGATCTGAATGCCCTTCAGCTCCTTGGGCGGGTACGAGGGTGGGACCGACATGACGATCGAGTCCTTGTTGGCCCGGCTGAGGATGTCCCAAACCGTAGGTTCCTTGATCGCCCACGACGTCGCGAAGGACAGCCCCTCGTACGTGTGGTCCTTACGGTTGCGGAAGCCGTAGATACCGAGCGTGCCGGGATCCTTCGACGTCATCATGCACATCCACGCGGGAACGGTGATCGGGGGCGTAATCGACTCGAGCGGTCCCCAAACGCCGTTCTCGCGCAGCTTGGTGATGTTGGGGATGTCGCCGGCATATCGGTCGAAGATGTGTTCGGGCGGGGCGCAATCCAGCCCGATGACCATGACCTTGCCGCTTGCGGTGCCGCCGGACGGTACGGAGTCGGCGGCCTTCTTCTTGATCTTGTCGAGCAGGCCCATTCGTTAGCTTCCTTTCTGCGCTTCCGCGATGAGAATGCGCGCGACCTCCGGGCGAGAGAACTCTGCCGGCGGTTCCTCGCCTTCGGCCAGCATCTCTCGTACCTGAGTTCCGGAGAGGTGGACGCGCTCGTCCGCGCCGTGAGGGCAGGTCTTGGACGACGCCATCTGGTCGCACTTCTTGCAGTAGAAGGAGTGCTCGAACTTGAGCGGCTCGATCCCGAGCTCACTCTGATCGAACCTGTCGAACACCTTCTGCGCGTCGTAAGTGCCGTAGTAGTCGCCCACGCCCGCGTGGTCGCGGCCGACGATGAAGTGGGTGACACCGTAGTTCTTGCGCAGGAGCGCGTGCCAGATCGCCTCGCGGGGACCGGCGTACCGCATGGCGGCAGGGAACACCGATAGCACGACGCGATCGCGCGGGTAGTAGTTCTCCATCAGGATCTCGTAGCACTTCATGCGGGTCTCGGCCGGAATGTCGTCGCCCTTGGTCCCTCCCACGAGGGGATGTATGAGGAGGCCGTCCACGATCTCGAGCGCGCACTTGGTGAGGTATTCGTGGGCCCGGTGAATCGGATTCCGCGTCTGGAACGCGACGACCGTCCCCCAACCTTTCTCCGCGATCAGCCGACGGACCTCGAGCGGGGTCCGGCGATAGGACTCGAACTCGTGGGCAAAGACGTTCTCCAGGACGGTGATCTCGCCACCGACGTAATAGGGAGCCTGACCGTACAGATATGCGACTCCGGGATGCTGATCGTCGATCGTGTTGTAGGTCCTCTCAGCTTCGTTTCTGACGTCGTAGCGGTAGATGTCCTCGATCTCGATGATCGCGACGGCCCTGTCCTCGTGAACGATTGCGGCGCGCACGCCCTCGCCCAGATTCTTGACCTCGTCCTCGGTTGCCGAGAGCGTGATCGGGAGGCTCCACGGCAGTCCCGTCTGCAGTCGCATCTCCTCCACGACCGACTTGTAGTCGCCCTCGTTCATGAACCCCCGGTTGGGCGACACCGCCCCGACGGACAAGAGCTCGAGGTCGGAGAGGACGCGGCGCGCTTTGGCCCGGATGCTGGGAAGGCCGGCCGCCTCCGACCGGAGCCGGTCGATCCCCTCCGCGCCGGCGGCGCGGATCTCGAGCGCGCCGCCGTGGGGGGCCGGGCCGGGAGCGTCCTTCAGCGTGTTGGGCATGGCTTCTCCTCAGATCGAAGACGGTTGTCCTGCGAGCGGAGGCACACGGCGGAGCCCGAACACTCCGGGCGCACTCCTATAGCACTCCAAGAATAGCAGGCTCGGTTGCCCGTCCGCCACTAACCGGGGGCAAGCCGGCGGTTCACCGCATCGAGCGTCGCCCGGACCGCGGCCTCGCTCGTGGGCCCCTCGCGCACGAGGGCGGCACCGATCGACTCGGGCCCGTCGTCGACCTCGACGACCACCAGCACCGCCTCTCGCCCGAAGGTCTTGACGAGGGACGCGCCCTTCAGGACGAACCGCATACCCTCCACCAGCCGTCCGGTGGCCTCGAGCGTCGCCTGGGCCAGGACCTTGAGGCCGTGTGGGGTCTTCTCGCCCTCGGAGAAGCCGCTGACCTCCGACCCCTCCGAGCCGAGCGCGACCTCGGCTTCCGATCGCCACGTCGTCGAGGACAGAACGACGCGGCTGAGGAGCGGCCGGCGCCGAAGGACGCCATGCCGCCGCTCTGCGTCCGGTGGTGGGGCGGGAACCTCCTTGGCTTCCGGCCGAGCGGGCCCCCGGGCCCGCGCCTCTTGCTCGGCGAGCTCCGCAGCGCGCTCGAGCGTCTCTCGATCGCCGAAATGCGACTCGGCCTCGAGCTCGAAGACCATAATGTGGCCGACCGGGGGGAGGCCCCGGGTCGCCACCTCGTCGAGGATCGAACGCTGCACCTCGCCCTGGTCGACGCCCAGCCGGGTGAACGCCTGGATCTCCGATGGATTGCCGGTCTTGTCGGTGAGGATCACGCACCCGAGGACTCCGGGGAGCTTCTTGATCGAGGTCTCTAGATCTACCAGGCTCGTGTCCGCCATCTTCGCCCCCTCGGCGTCCGATTGTCGTGGTGAAGCTTACCGGTAGGGGTGCGGCCGGAAGGGGGCAGAGGAGAGGAAAGCCCACAAAAAATGCACCCGCCGAACCTTCTTCCCGGCCGAAACCGGTTTACAGCCCAACGGGTGCAAGAGGCACCTTACCGACGCCCGGGCGGGTAGGCAAGGGGGCAAAGCAAGGTTTCTTCGCGTTCTCGGACCTTTTTTCCCGCTCTTGGGCGACCCGTTCGGGGTCCTTGCGGTCGCCCGAGGCCTGTGGCAGGATGCCGGCGGCCGCCCTCCCTGGCTCGCGGGCAGGAGCCGGGCGGCTTCTGGGGTCATCGCGGGCTCTGGGACCCACACGAGTAAGGAGTACGGTTTGCGGCAACGGCTCGAACGCGCTTCGCTCGTTGGAGTCATCCTCTGCACGCTGCTGGTTCCCAACGTCGGCTCCTCTGCGGGCGGCCTCGAGAGCAAGCGCTCGGCGCTCGACCGGGTCGAGGCCGACGTCGAACGGCTCGAGGGCGCCACGGGCTCGATAAGGAGCCGCATCAACGGTCTCAACAACGCGATCACGAAGCTCCAAATCGAGGTCAACCGACTCGATTCCCGCATCGCCGAGATCGAATCCGACCTGCGAACCGAGCAGGCGAAGATCGACCGCACCCAGGCCCGTATCGACCGCGTCGAGGATCGAGCGACCGACCAGGCGGTTTCTCTCTACATGAACGGTCACACCGAGACGCTCGACGCGCTCCTCAACGTCGCCTCTATCGCCGAGCTCAACGACCGGATCGAGATGTTCGGTGTGGCGGCGAAGGAGCAGACCGGCGCCCTGGTCAGATTCCACCGTCTGCGGTTGACGATCGAGGCGCAGAAGGCCGACCTCTTCGCCAAGAAGAGAGGGCTCGAAAGCGTCAAGTCCGATCGAGTGAGAGTGCTGTCCAAACAAAACGAGGTGAAATCCAAACTCCAGAAGGAGCTCGCGGCGCTGAACCTGCGACTCGGCGCGAAGCGAGATCGCGAGCACCACCTCGAGCGCGAGATCGCCGAGATCACAAACACGATCCAGGAGTTGCAGGCCAAGAGAGCCGCCGAGTCACTCGGGACATCGGCACAGGGATTCATCTGGCCACTCAACGGGGCCGTGACGTCCGGCTACGGTGAGCGCTGGGGCCGGATGCACACCGGGATCGATATCGACGGTTACTCCGGGCAACCGATCGTGGCATCGAAGGACGGGGTCGTGATCATGTCGTCGTATTACTCGGGATACGGAAACACGGTCATCCTCGACCACGGCGGCGGGATCTCCACGCTCTACGCGCACATGTCCGGCTTCGCGGTGACGAATGGCGCCGCGGTGGAACAGGGCGAAGTCGTCGGTTACGTCGGCTGCACGGGCTCGTGCACCGGCGACCATCTTCACTTCGAGGTCCGGGTCAACGGCAACCCCGTCGACCCGATGGATTACCTGCCGTAAGCCCCCGTAAGCGCTGCTCCGAACGATCTCTTCGAGTCTTCAGCCGGGCTACGGGTGCCGTGTCCGGAGCCAGGCGCGGCCTGGGGGATCTTGTTGCTGTGAATGGCGCCATGCGCCACCAGCTGCAACGAGTTCGGCCGGAGTCGCCCTCCGGCATCGGCGCCGCCCTCGCCGCCCCCGCAACCGTGCGATTCTCAGCGCAGCACCACTAAAGAAAGGACCCGGCCGAAGTCGGGCCCTTTTTGATAACCGGAGAGTCCGCCTACATCATTCCCATGCCGCCCATACCGCCCATGCCACCCATGCCGTGGTCGTGGCCGGCGGGGACCGCGGCTTCTTCCTCCTCGGGCTTCTCCACCACGGTCGCCTCGGTCGTCAGCAACAGCGCGGCGATCGAACCCGCGTTCTCCAGCGCGGAGCGAGTCACCCGAGCCGGATCGACGATACCGACTGAGAACATGTCGACGTACTCGCCGGTCTGGGCGTCGAGACCGTGGCCCGGCTTCTCGCTGCGTACCCGCTCGATCACCACTCCGCCTTCGAAGCCGGCGTTCTGAGCGATCCACCTGAGCGGCTCGTCGAGAGCCGCGGTCACGACCGTCGCCCCGGCGGCCTCATCGCCCGAAAGCTCAAGTGCCTCGACCGCTTCGCGCGCCCGCGTGAGGGTCACGCCGCCGCCGGCGACGATGCCCTCCTCGACGGCCGCCCGGGTCGCCGACACCGAGTCCTCGATCCGGTGCTTCTTCTCCTTGAGCTCGACCTCGGTTGCGGCTCCGACCTTTAGCACGGCGACGCCGCCGGCGAGCTTGGCGAGACGCTCCTGGAGCTTCTCGCTATCCCAGTCGGAGTCGGTGCGCTCGATCTCGGCCTTGATCTGCTCGATACGCCCCGAGATGTTCGATGCCTCGCCTTCGCCCTCGACGATCGTCGTGTCGTCCTTGGTGACGACCACTTTGCGGGCCCTACCGAGCAAGTCCAGTCCGACGTTCTCGAGCTTGAGGCCGACCTCTTCGGAGATGACCTCGCCCCCGGTGAGGATGGCGATGTCTTGCAGCATCGACTTGCGACGGTCGCCGAAGCCGGGCGCCTTGACCGCGGTGGCCTTGAACGTGCCGCGGATCTTGTTGACCACGAGGGTCGCGAGGGCCTCGCCCTCGACGTCCTCGGCGACGATCAAGAGCGGCTTGCCCGCCTGGATGACCTTCTCGAGGACCGGCAAGAGATCGCGCACCGTCGAGATCTTCTGCTGGGCCAGGAGGATGTAGGGCTCTTCGAGCACAGCTTCCATGCGGTCCTGGTCGGTCACGAAGTACGGGCTGATGTATCCCTTGTCGAACTGCATCCCCTCGACGAGCTCGAGCTCGAGCCCGAAGGTGTTGGACTCCTCGACGGTGATGACTCCGTCCTTGCCGACCTTGTCCATTGCCTCGGCGACCATCTCGCCGATCTCGGAATCGTTGTTCGCCGAGATCGACGCCACGTGAGCGATCTGATCGCGGCCCTCGACATCACGCGCCGAAGACTTGACGGATTCGACTGCGGCGGCAACGGCCTTCTCGATGCCGCGCTTGAGACCCATTGGGTTGGCGCCCGCCGCGACGTGTCGGATGCCGTTCCGCACCATCGCCTGCGCCAGCACCGTGGCGGTCGTCGTTCCGTCGCCGGCGACGTCGTTGGTCTTGGACGCAACCTCCTTGACGAGCTGCGCCCCCATGTTCTCCCATGGGTCTTCGAGGTCGATCTCCTTGGCGATAGTGACGCCGTCGTTCGTGATCGTGGGAGCGCCCCACTTCTTGTCGAGCACGACGTTCCGGCCCCGCGGGCCCAGGGTTACCCGCACCGCGTCGGCGAGGCGGTTGACCCCCGCCTCGAGCCCGCGCCGCGCTTCGGCGTCGTATCTCAGCAGCTTCGGCATATCCTCGTGCCTCCTCTCGCGACGAGCGCGGGGTCAAGCCCCGCGCACGTCTGAAACCTTGTTGGGCCTAACTCAGGATGGCGAGCACGTCGCGGGCCGAGAGAATGAGAAGCTCCTCGCCCTCGAGCTTGATCTCGGTGCCGCCGTACTTCGAGTAGATGACGCGGTCGCCCTCGTTCACGTCCATGGGGATGAGATCGCCCGTGTTGTCGCTGCGCTTGCCCGGTCCGACCGCCAGCACCGTGCCCTCCTGGGGCTTCTCCTTGGCCGTGTCGGGGATGACGATTCCCGATGCGGTCGTCTCCTCGCCCTCCTCCGGACGAACGAGGATGCGGTCCTCGAGGGGCTTGATCGTCTTGGTCGCAGTGGCCATCCGTACCTCCTGTGCTGGTGGACTGATCGTTTAGCACTCCAAGTCTACGAGTGCTAAATGTAGCGCGGCCCGGCCCGCCCGGTCAAACGCCTCCTAGCCCGCCAGCGGCAAATTGGGGTCGGGCGCCGCGTCGAGTCCGAGGAAGGCACCCCGGCGTGCCATCGCAGTCCCGCACGCGGCGATCATCGCGGCGTTGTCGGTGCACAGTTCCATGGGAGGGACGAACAGGGTCTTGGCGCGTGCCCGACACGCCTCCGCCAATCCCTGGCGCAATCCGGAGTTCGCCGCGACCCCCCCGCACAGGAACACCCGATCGACCAGGGCCTGGTCCGCCGCAGCCATGGTCTTGGTCACCTGGAGATCGACGACCGCCTGCTGAAAGGATGCCGCGACGTTCTCGATCGATACCTCTTCGCCGAGCTTCTCGGCCCTCCGCACGTAGTTGATGACGGCCGTCTTGAGCCCCGAATAGGAGACATCGAAAGTCGGCTCGTCGATCATGGCGCGGGGGAAATCGATCGCTTTCGGGTCACCGAGCAGCGACAGTCGGTCGATCTCGGGTCCCCCCGGATAGTCCAGTCCCAGAAAACGTGCCACCTTGTCGAACGCCTCCCCGGCCGCATCATCGATAGTGCCCCCGAGCACCTCGTAATCGCCGTGGCCGCGCGCATGTACCAGCAGCGTGTGGCCCCCGGAGATGATTAGCGCCACCGCCGGAAAGTCGGCTCCCTTGTCGGCGAGGAGGTTCGAATAGATGTGCGCCTCGAGGTGGTTGACGCCGACCAGCGGGACGTCGAGCACCGCGGCGATGCTCTTCGCCTCGGCGACTCCCACCAGCAACGACCCGATCAAGCCCGGCCCGATCGTCACCGCGATCGCGTCGATATCCCAGAAGGTGACGTCCGCCTGCAAGAGAGCTTCCCGGATCACCGGGCTGAGCGCCTCGACGTGGGCGCGCGCGGCGATCTCGGGCACGATCCCGCCGTATTCGCCATGCAGCTCGGACTGTGAGGCAATCACGTTGGACAAGATCTCGCGACCACCCCTGACCATCGCCGCAGAAGTCTCGTCGCAGGACGTCTCTATTCCCAGAACCAGAGAATCCTCGTCCCAGTCTCCGAGCGGTTTCTCCTGCGCCGCGGGCTTGGGTACGGTCCACACCGCCTGACTCATGGCCCGTCCCCGGTCAGCTCATCGATCTCGGCTCTGATCGCCAGCAATCGCTTGCGAAACTCGGTGCTCGCTGCGTCCTCGACCACCATGACGTAGGCGTCCTCGTTGGTCTCTATGTAGTAGCCCTTCCGCACCCCGGTGATCGAGAATCCGAACTTCGTGTACATGGCCTGTGCCGACTGATTCGACACCCGGACCTCGAGCGAGATGACGCCTGCGCCGCGCGCAACCCCCTCCGTCAGCAGCGCGATCAAAAGGCGCGTGCCCACCTTGAGACCCTGGAAGTCGGGATCGACTGCGATGTTGGTGATGTGAGCTTCGCGGCCGGTCAACATCATCCCGGCATAGCCAATGACGACCCCCTCATAGCGAGCTACCAAATAGGTGCGGGTTGAGCGCTGACCGAGCTCGGACAAGAACAACGACGCGCTCCAGGGTCGGGGATACACGCGACCTTCGATGGCCAGCACCCGACGCAAGTGCCGCCGCCGCATGCGCGTGAGCTCTACTCCTCTCAGCGCGGCCGGCTCGGGCTTACGCGCAAGCGCCATCACGCGGGCCTCCGGCCCCGGATGCGGTCCCATTGAATTCGGCGAGCCGAACGCCTCAGGTACAGGGGCTTGAGGTCGTACAGGGAATCGAAGTCCTCGCGGAACATGCGGGGCAGGGCGAGCTCGACCAGAGAACGCGCGTCGGGGAATGCGTGACTCATTGTTCCCATCTCCACGACCGACCCCAGATCCCGAAAGACCTCCCGGTACAGAAGGGCGCCGTTGCCCACCATGAGAACCTCTTCCGGCCGGGAGTCGATCCCCACGGCGAGGCGCTCGGGTCGCTCGACGCGGTAGTCGGTCATGCGTTGAATCCCCCCCGGCGACGAGCGGTAGAACGCGTGAAAGACCTCATTGCGTCGGGCGTCGAGCACCGCGCAGATCGTCTTCGCCGCGTAACGGACCTCGTAGGCAAGGAGATCGAGGCTTGCCATCCCCACGATCGGAACGGACAAGGCCTGGGCGAGAGACTTTGCCGTCGCAACCCCGACCCGCATGCCCGTATAGAGCCCGGGGCCGAGGCTCACCGCCAGACCCCCGAGACTGGAGAAGGACAACCCGACTTGATCGAGGCAGTAGCGGATCGCGGGAAGAAGAAACTCGGTGTGGCTCGGCCCGCGTGAAATCGTGGAGCTCGCAATCAGTCCTTGCTCGGAGCCGATCGCGATACTCGCTTGCGGGGTCGAGGTTTCGATCCCGAGGACCAGCATCAGGCCTCCAGGTCGTCTCTGTGTGAACGACCTATATCGTCGCGTGGCGAGAGGTCCAGCGCGTCGACAAACCTCGACCCCTTGGACAACTCAGGGGAGGCGGCGTCGAGCAGCGCATCGGCGGTGGTCCGCATGCGGTCCAGCTTGCCGCTCCATTCCGCCCCTCGCGGGCGAAAAGCGATCTTGCGATCCATTCCCGTCTCGGATTCAAGAGGATTCCTAATCTCGACCTCGAGATAGCGGGAGGGCAGCAGCGGCATGACGGCCACGCCCCACTCGACCAAGAGAATCCCGGAGGGATCGAGCAGTTCCTCGAAACCGAGATCGAGAACCTCCTGAAAGGAGTCGAGTCGATAGACATCGATGTGCACGATCGGGTAGCGACCCTCGTACTCGTGCACGATCGTGAAGCTCGGGCTCGTCACCTTGCCGTGTACCCCCAAGGCCCCCGCGACGCCTTGAACGAACACCGTCTTTCCCGCTCCGAGATCGCCGCTAAGGCTTAAAACGTCGCCCGGAACGAGCCCGGGGGCCAGTGATGCCCCGAGGATGCGGGTCTCCTCCGGCGAGTGAGTCGTGATCCCGAGGCCGCGGTACACGTCGATTAGAAGAGGTCGAGTTGCTCGGCGTCGGGGTCGATTGCCTTCGCGGTCTCGACGCGCACCTCTTCGGGCGGAGGCTCGTCGAGCACTCGCTTCACCAGCTCGAAGTCCTCGCGGATCGCGTCGACCGGACTGAGACCCCCGAAGCGGCCGCCTCTGAGCGCGGCGGCGGGATGGAAGGTCGGAATGACGATCGCGTCGCCTCGCTCGAACCGTTGCCCCCTCGCCTTGGTGATCCCGATTGGTTCTTCCAGGATGCAGCGGGTGGCGAAATTGCCGAGAGTGACGATCACCCGGGGAGTCATGTGTTGGATCTGAGCCTCGAGATAGGGGCGGCACGTCTCGATCTCGTCGGGCAGGGGGTCTCGGTTGCCCGGCGGGCGGCACTTAAGCACGTTGACTACCGCCGCTCGAGACTTGGGAATACCGACCTCATCGAGCAACCTATCGAGCAACTGTCCGGCGGCGCCGACGAACGGCAGGCCCTGCTGGTCCTCGTGGAAGCCGGGGGCTTCGCCGATGAACAAGAGGTCGCCCGAGAGATTCCCCTTGGCCCACACGACGTTCGTCCGACCCTCCGAAAGACGGCACTTCGTACATCGCAGTGCCTGTTCTCGAATGACGTCTATATCCACTGCGTCCCTCCATCGACGGTCAGACCAGGAGCTTGCCGTCCTCCATGAGCGTGTCTCCGTCCACCGTGATGCGTCCACCCCGTCGAAGATCGCAAACCATGTCCCAGTGCACCGCAGATTCGTTCACCCCACCCGATTCCGGATAGGACGCGCCCAGCGCGAGATGGATCGTCCCGCCGATTTTCTCGTCGAGCAGGATCTCGCCGGTGAACTCTCTGATGCCGTAGTTGGTTCCGATCCCGAGCTCGCCCAGAACGCGGGCTCCGGCATCGGTATCAAGCGTCTTGATGAGGAAATCTTCGTTCTTGGACGCCTTCGCATCGACGACCCGGCCCCCCTCGAACTCAAGCCTGATGTCCTCCACCGACTGGCCTCCGTAGATTGCCGGATACGTGAACGTCACATGGCCGCGCGTCTTGTTCTCGATCGGGCCGGTAAAGATCTCTCCGTCGGGGAAGTTCTCCTTTCCATCGGCAGCCAGAAACGTCCGGCCACCCACCTCGAGAATCAGTTCGGTTCCCTCGCCTTCGATGTGCACCTCGTTGCGGCCCTCTATCCATTTGACCAGCCTTGCGTGACGCTCGGCGACGTTCCGCCACTCCGCGACGGGATCGTCTTTGTCCACTAGGCACGCCCCGTAGAAGAATTCCTCGTACTCGTCGAGGCTCATCTCCGCGTCCATCGCGTGCGCTTCGGTGGGAAACAGGGTTACGTTCCATCGATACTCGCCCTTCGCAGCCCGCTTCATGGAGGTGTCCAGCAGCGGTCGGCGCGCCTTCGATGCGATGACCTGGCGAGCCGGGTCGACCTTGGAGAGCTGGCGAGTGTTGGTGTCCGAGATGATCGCGAAACCCACGTCAAGGTTCTCGATGAGCCAACGATCGGTCTCCCACATGTACTCGAGCTGATGATCTTCGGCGAAGCGATAGAACATGGGCTCGGCGCGCGGCAGGCTCGCCCGGATCATCGGATAAGCCCCTCGCTGCAAGCAGCGTTTGTAGATCGCGAGGATCAGCGGCTCGGCCACATACGATCCTCTTATCGATACCTTGTCGCCCTCTTTCACCTCGTTCGAATAGTCGACGAGAACCTCGGCCAGCTTCTCGATCCTCTGATCCGTCATCGGTTCACCTTTCGCTTCCTGCTCGGCGCACCGAGCGTGTCGTCCATGAATCGTTCGACCAGATCGTTGACCTGATCGTGGCGCTCGAGCATCGACATATGCCCGCAGCCCTCGAGCAGATGCAGCTCCGCCTTGGGAAGATGCTGGGCAAGATACTGCGAGGCTTTTGGAACCGTCAGGCGATCGTGCGTACCCCCGATCACCAGTGCCGGTACCGTAACGTCCCCGATCGCGTCGGCCACGTCGAAGTCCCTATAGCACCTTATGAGGTCGAAGACGACATCGGTAGGGGTATCGGCGAGCATGTCGTACGTGAAGTCGATCTGCTTCGCAGACGCCATGGGCCCGAACGCGGCGAACGCTATGCCCCAGAAGATCGCGTCCGACGGTCGAACGATCCGCCGCAAGCTGTCCAGCCGAGACGACTGTGAGCCGAGCGCATCGAACGGACGGCGGGTGAGGCGTTCTATCTTCGCGACGGCGGTGCCACCAAGAATCGTCTCGACTGCAGGCCTGTAGGTCGTGTTAAGGAGCACCAGCCCCTTGATCGTGGTCCCCAGCAGATCGGTCCGCTTGCGACACAGCTCCATGGCGGTCATGCCCCCGACCGAGTGCCCGACGATCACGACCTCTTTCAGGTCACAGCTCTCGATGACCGCGGCGAGATCGGAAGCGAACGTCTCGATCGAAAAGGGGGCCTCGCCCTTGGGCTGGGACAGCCCGTGCCCTCGCATGTCGTAGAAGACGAGGCGACGGCGATTGATCCCCTCCATCTGGTAATGCCAAAGGTCGGTTCGGAGGCCCGAGCCGTGCACGAACACCGCCCCCCGTGCCGCTTCGGGGCCCGTTTCCTCGACAAACAATCTCGCTCCGTCTTCGAGATCGATGTGGCGCGCGCGGATGCCACGGCGCGTTCCAAAACTCTCTGCGGCCTCCGGATCGGCGGCACGCCGGCGTTTCAGGACGGCCCGCTCGGCCACGACCCCGGCCACGATGCCGGCGGCCGCGCCGGCCAATCCGATCAGTCTCTTTCTCATCTAGTCCTTCCCGTCCACGTATACGCGGGGCACGCGAGACGCGACTCGCGTCGTGACCTCGTAGTTGATCGTTCCGATCTGACGCGCCAGATCCTCGGCGGTAATGGACTCGTCGCCGTCACGTCCCAAGAGGGTGGCGATTTCGCCGACATCGATGTCCGCGTCGCCGACGTCGACCATGAATTGATCCATGCACACCATGCCCGACACGCGATATCGCTGCGAGCCCACGAGAACATCGGCCCGTCCGGAGAGGCGGCGGTCGTAACCGTCCGCGTAACCGATCGGCACCGTCGCCACCCGACTCGTTCTCTCGAGCTCGTATTTCAGGCCGTATGACAGCGCGCCACCCGCGGGGACCTGCTTGACCATGTTGATGCGGGCCCGCAGCGCCATCGCCGGACGCAGGTTTGCGCTGCCGGCGAGGGCGTCCCCGGGCCACAGCCCATAGACGGCGACGCCGCACCTGACGAGGTCGAGATGGCTCTCCGGCAGCGACAGGGTGGCCGCCGAGTTGGCGATGTGCCGGTAGCGAAGCGGCACCCCCGCTCCCTCGATGCGTCCGGCGAGGTCGTCGAAGAGGTCGAGCTGTTTGTGCGTAAAAGGATGATCCGGGACTTCCGCGACCGCCAGATGGCTCCACGCTCCTTCGATCTCGATCCCGTCCAGGGATCGCAGCGTCGCGATCGCGTCCGGGACCTCGTCGGCCAAGAGCCCGACGCGATGCATCCCGGTGTCGAGCTTCACGTGAACCGGAATCGTCCGGTTGACGCTGATTGCTGCGGCCGACAGGGCGCGGGCGAAGGGCTCCGTGTACACGGTGGGGGTGATCTCGTGCTCGATCAACATCGGCACCGCCTCGGGCGGAGGCTCGGTGAACACGTGAATCGGGGCAGCGATTCCGGCCTCTCGAAGGTGCAGCGCCTCGGCCAGTCGCGCCACCCCCAGCCTCGAGGCTCCCGCATCGAGGATCGCCTCGGCGCAGGCGGGATTCCCGTGACCGTAGGCGTATCCCTTGACCACGCCCATGACCTCGGCCCCCGGGGCGAGGGCACTCAGGGTCCGTACGTTGTGGCGGATCGCGCCGAGGTCGACCTCGGCCCACACCGGATGGCCGCGCGCCTCGATCTCGGCCCTCGAGTAGCTCACCCGGAAAGGGTACCGGTGCCCCGTACGAGCTCGACGGCTTCGCCCAGGGCCTCGGCGACGTCCCATGCGACCACCCCGGTGCGGCCGGCGTCCTGCGCCGCGATCTTCCCGGCGAGACCATGGACGTACGCCGCCGCCCACGCCGCCTCGAACGGACTGGTCCCGGCCGCGAGGAGCGCCGCCACCGCCCCCGTCAGGACGTCCCCCGACCCGGCGGTGGCGAGCTCGGGGCCCCCGGTGGGATTGATCGCCGCCGTACCGGCGGGGTCAGCGATCACCGTCCGCGATCCCTTGAGGAGCACGACGCACCCGAAGTCGGCGGCGGCCCGGCACGCGGATCCCACCCGGTCGGCCAGGATGTCCTTCGTCGGCACGTCGAGCAGGCGAGCCATCTCTCCGGGATGCGGCGTGATGACCGTGTCGTGCGACCGCCGCCTGAGAGGGCCCACGTCCTGGGCGAGGACGTTGAGCCCGTCGGCGTCGAGGACGATCGGGAGATCTACGCCCGCGAGGGCCTCCGCCACCAGCGAGGTCTGCTCCTCCCCCTGCCCCAGTCCCGGCCCGATCGCCAATGCGTCGGCGCGCTCGAGAACCGGGCCGAACGTCTTTAGCGCCCCCGGGCCGAGCACGTGCGACTCCTCGACCACTACCGAGAGGACCTCGGGCAACACGGCCGCCTTGGCGGCCTCGACCGAGCGCGTCGTCCCCAGAGTCACGTAACCGGCGCCCATGCGCCCCGCTCCTCGCGCGCACAAGAGCGCGGCCCCACTCATGCCCTCGGATCCGGCCAGGACGGCGACCGAGCCGACACTTCTCTTGTGTGTATCGGGTGGGCGGGACGGGATCGCGCGCGTCACGTCTTCCGATTCGATCATCCACACCCGGGCGTCCTCGATGGTGATGGCGATATCGGCGACCTCGACAAGCCCGGCGTTGGCCGCGCCGGGGTGAATAGCGGTGCCCAGCTTCTCGGCCGCCATGACTACGGTGACGTTTGCCCGAACCGCCGGGCCGTCGACTCCTCCCGAAGCACCGTTCACCCCGGATGGGATGTCGACGGCCACGACCGGTGCCCCCGATCCGTTGACCGCCTCGATGGCACCCGCGGCCGAGCCTTCGGCGGGGCCGCGAAACCCCGTGCCGAACATGGCGTCGATCACCACCTCGCAACCCCTCAGCCTCGACGGCTCGAAGGCCTCGATCCGGACCCCGGCCCGACGGGCGTTCTCGAGGTGCTCGGCGGCCGCCCCCCGAAACTCCGATTGATCCGCGAGGGTCAGGCAGACAACCCCCATTCCCTCGCGCCGGAGGACGCGCGCCGCGGCAAATCCATCGCCGCCGTTGTTGCCCTTACCGCAAACGATCGCGACCCGTTTTCCGTAGCGCCCACCTGCCAGGCGGATCGCGGCGCGGGCCACCGCTCGCCCGGCGCGGTCCATGAGCGTCGAGATCGGCGTACCCCCGTCGATCGTCGCCTGATCGGCGGCGGCCATCTCGTCGGGAGTGAGCACGGGCCTCATGAGTTCTCTTACTCGACCGTCACCGACTTGGCGAGGTTTCTCGGCTTATCGGGAGACAGTCCGCGCTCTTTGGCGATGTAGTAGGCGAGAAGTTGCAGCGGGACGGTATCGAGGATCGGCGACAGGAGCGGCTTGGTGGTCGGGACTTCGAAGAGCTCGTTGGCGAGACTGCGTGCCCGTTCGTCGCCACGCGGGGCGATGAGGATCGTGTCCGCACCGCGGGCGCGAACCTCCTCGACGTTCGCAAGCATCTTTTCGTACAGAGTCGGCCCCGTCAGGATCGCGACCACCGGAACTCCCGGCTCGATGAGTGCGATGGCGCCGTGTTTCAGTTCGCCGGCCGCGTAGCCTTCGGCATGGATATAGGAGATCTCCTTGAGCTTCAGCGCGCCCTCCATAGCCACGGCCGTCCCCACCCCGCGTCCGATGAACAGGAAATCGGGGGCGTCCGCGTATCGCTTAGCGGCCCGGTGCACGTCATCCTGTATTCGCAGAACATCTTCGATCTGCTCGGGGAGCGCGCGCATGGCTGCGATCGTCTCCGAGAGCTTCTCTTCGGTCATCGAGTCGCGCGCCTGGGCGAGATACAGAGCGAGCAGATTCATCGCCGAGAGTTGAGCAAGGAATGTCTTTGTCGATGCGACGGCAACCTCTGGGCCAGCATGGGTGAACAGCACGGCGTCCGCGTCGCGCGTGATCGACGATCCGACGACGTTGGTCACCGCTACGAGGCTCGCTCCCATCTCTCGCGCAAACCGCACCGCGGCCAGAGTGTCGGCGGTCTCGCCGGATTGCGCAATGCCGACGACCAAGGATCTATCGTCGAGAACGGGATCTCGGTAGCGGAATTCCGACGCGCGGTCGATCTCCACGGGTAGGCGGGTCCAATGCTCGATCGCGTGTTTGGCCGCCATCCCTGCATGGAACGACGTGCCGCAGGCGACCACGACGACCTTGTCTATGCCTCTGAGGGTTTCGGAGTCCCAGTGCACCTCGTCCAGGACGATCCGGCCGCGCGCGTCGATACGGCCCCGCATCGTGTTTCGTACCGCGTCCGGTTGCTCGAAGATCTCCTTCAACATGAAGTCCTCGAAGCCGCCCTTCTCGGCGGCGCCGAGGTCCCACTCGACGTGCACGGGGGCCGAGGTGACCTCGGTCCCATCGAAGTCGAGCACGCGCACCGAACCGGGGCGCACCTCGGCTACTTGGCGGTTCTCGAGCGGAACGATGTCGCGGGTGTGAGCGAGTAGGGCGGGTATGTCGGACGCGACGAGACCCACTCCGTCCGCGGCGCCCACGATGATCGGGGGCTCCTGCCGGGCGACGACGATGACGTCGGGCTCGTCGGCGGACACGCAGACCAGAGCGAAGGCACCTTCGAGCACGCCGACCGCATCGAGCATCGCATCGGTCAGCGAGCATCCCCTGCGTTCGATGATCGACTCGAGCAGATGCGCCACGACCTCGGTGTCGGTCTGGGAGGAGAAGGTGTGACCCTCGCCGGCCAGCCGGGTCCTCAGCACGTCGTGGTTCTCGATGATCCCGTTGTGCACGAGCGCGATCCGCCCCGAGCAATCGAGGTGGGGATGAGCGTTGGCGTCCGTGGGGGCGCCGTGGGTCGCCCAGCGCGTGTGACCGATTCCGATCGACCCCTCGGGGCCGGACGGCTTGAGCTCCGCCTCGAGGTTGTCGAGCTGGCCTGCCCGCCGAACGACCGAGATCTCGTCGCCGGATACGACCGCTACTCCCGCCGAGTCGTAACCGCGGTATTCGAGCTTGCGCATCCCGTCCAGCAGGATGGGCAGCGCCTGGTCCCGGCCGACGTAGCCGACGATCCCACACATACGCTTCTCCTCTCAGGTGCTCCGGCGCGCGACGCCCTGCCTCTGAACTGCAGA
Organism: Actinomycetota bacterium; assembly: GCA_050694275.1. GTDB lineage: Bacteria > Actinomycetota > CADDZG01 > CADDZG01 > WHSQ01 > JBOGXF01. Next base: position 21,215 of record JBOGXF010000070.1, read on the forward strand.
GCCTCTGAACGGCAGAGCCTCTGAACGGCAGAGTCTGCTGCTCCTGCGAGAAGAGCCACCCCGACGCCGGTTTGTGACCCGGGGTCGCCCCCGGGGTTTGTCGACGCCGTCACGACCGTGGCCGGCCGAGGGTCACCCGCCGATTTACGAGCAATGTTTGACCGGGCGCCCTTCGGGCAGGCCGTTGTCAAACATCGCTCGATCCGAGATCCCCTACCTCGTCAGCTCGCCGTGCGATCCACCTCCTCGGCGAGCTCAGGCGCTAGCTCCGAAACGATGCTTTCCTTCTCGCCAGCCCCCAGAGGATACCCGGAGACATCCCGACAGGCAGCGACTCAGCCGAGTTCGGCCCGCACGACATCCGCGAGGCTATTTGCGGTCTCGTCCGCTCTCTCGGCGTCGGCGGCCTCGACCATCACCCTTATCACCGGCTCTGTTCCCGACGCGCGCAAGAGCACGCGCCCCTGGTCGCCCAGGGTCTCCTCGGCCCGCCGCACCGCGTCCCACACCGGCTCGCAGCCGTCGAGCGCATCCCGCGACCGGACCGGCACGTTGAGGAGAACCTGGGGGTAGGGCTCGAAGATGTGGGCCAAGGCCGACAGCGGGACGCCGGAGGCGGCCACGGCGGCGGCGACCTGCAATCCGGTGATGATGCCGTCTCCCGTGAGACCGTGGGCCGAGAAGATGATGTGACCGGACTGTTCCCCGCCGAGGGCCGCGCTCGATTTCGACATCGCCTCGGCGACGAACCGGTCCCCCACGGGAACGGTCATGAGCTCGATGCCCCTTGCCTCGAGAGCACGCCGAAACCCGAGATTGGACATCACGGTCGCCACGACCAGGTTGCCGTGAAGCGTTCCCGATTCCAGCATCCTGATCGCCGAGAGGGCGAGGATCCGGTCGCCGTCGACCTCTTCACCTCGCTCGTCAATCGCGAGCACACGATCGGCATCGCCATCGAAGGCGATGCCGAAATCGGCTCCCTCGGAGACGACCGCCTTGGCGACTCCCTCGAGCGATGTCGACCCACAGTCGACGTTGATGCGGCTGCCGTCGGGCTCCGCGTTCAGCGCCACGACCTCGGCCCCCGCCCGCTCGAATGCGAGCGGGGCGACCGCCCACGCGGAGCCGAATGCGCAATCGATCACGATCCGCAGACCGCGCAGGGATTCAGCGATGGTGCCCGACGCGTGTCGCACGTAGCGGTCGGCCGCGTCGGGTAGCTTGTCGACGTCGCCGATCTCTTGCTCTGCGGGAAGTGATGCTGCATCGAAGGATTCGATCCGGGATTCGATCTTCGATTCCACAATTGCCGGAAGTTTGCGTCCATCCCTCCCGAAGAACTTGATCCCGTTGTCCTGTACCGGGTTGTGCGAAGCGGAGATGACCGCGCCCGCCTCCGCCTTCTCCTCGACGGTCAAGAAGGCGATGCCCGGCGTTGGCAGTACTCCGGCGAGATGCACCCGCGTCCCGGCGGAGCACAGCCCCGCAACGAGAGCGTCCTCGAGTCTCGGTCCCGACAGGCGCGTGTCTCGTCCCACGACGACCGAGCCGCCCCGGGGCGCGAGAACCTCGCCCGCGGCACGTCCTAACGCGATGACGAGGTCGGAAGTGAGATCCTCGTCCGCGATCCCGCGCACGCCGTCGGTTCCGAACAGCCTGGACACGGGTGCATCTTCTCAGAGGTCGCGCCGGGTTGTAGAGCGTCCCAGAGTGTAGAAAGAAAGGCGATGGCCCTCCTCCAGCACGTCCCGGTCGGCAGCTTCGACCCGCGCCGCTTCGAATCCGTGCTCTCCGCCGAGCAGTTTGAGCGCTTCGAGCAGGTCATCGACCACTCCCAAGACCTCTTCGAAGGGCGCATCCTGTTCAACGTCAACTCCACTGCCAAAGGCGGCGGCGTCGCGGAGATGCTCCGTTCGCTGCTCGCGTACGCGCGCGGGTCCGGCATCAACGCGCGCTGGATCGTGATCCAGGGAAACAACGACTTCTTCGCGGTGACGAAGCGAATCCACAACCACCTCCACGGGGCACCGGGAGACGGCGGACCCCTCGGAGATGCCGAGCGCAAGGTCTACGAGTCCCTGCTCGAACGGAACGCCGAGGAGCTGGCCGACCGAGTTCGCCCCGAGGACGTCGTCATGCTGCATGATCCTCAGACCGCCGGCCTTGTGACACCCCTCAAGCAGAAGGGGGCCACGGTTCTCTGGCGCTGCCACGTCGGCCTGGACGTCCCGAACGAGCTCGCTCGCGGGGCGTGGCGCTTTCTCATTCCCTATGTCACGGAAGCCGACGGGTATGTCTTCTCGCGCCGTGCCTTCGCGTGGGAAGATCTCGACACCGACAGGATCTCGATCGTCCCGCCGTCGATCGATGCGTTCTCTCCGAAGAACCAGGAGATGAAACCCGAGACCGTCGACGCAATCGTGAAGATCTCAGGATTGACCGCGGGGAAGCCGAGCAATCGGCGACGCAGGACGTTCACGCGCGAGGACGGCTCACCCGGTCGCGTGGATCGTCGGGTCGAGTTCTACGACGAAGCCGAGCCTCCTCCGCCGGATGCGCCGCTCGTGGTCCAAGTGTCGCGCTGGGATCGACTCAAGGATCCCCTCGGGGTCATCGAGGGGTTCGCCGAGCACGTCGCGCCCGACACCGAGGCGCATCTAATCGTCGCCGGCCCGGCCGTCGAGGCGGTCGCCGACGACCCCGAGGGCAAGCAGGTGCTCGAGGAGGCCCGTGCGGCTTGGGATCGATTGCCCGGCGCCGCGAAATCGCGGATACATCTCGCGTGCCTCCCGATGTACGACGGCGAGGAGAACGCGGCCATCGTCAACGCGCTCCAGCGCCGCGCCGACGTGGTCGTGCAAAAGAGCCTCGCCGAGGGGTTCGGCCTCACCGTCGCGGAGGCGATGTGGAAGGGACGGCCCGTGGTCGCGTCCCGCATCGGGGGCATTCAGGATCAGGTCACCGACGGCGACACCGGCCTCTTGATCGACGACCCGCTTGACCTGGCCGCGTACGGCAAGGCCGTCCGAGACCTCCTGTCGGACCCCGACCGGGCGCGTGGCATGGGTCGCGCCGCCCAGGAACGGATAAGGGCAGACTTCCTCGGCCCCCGCCACCTCACGCAGTACGTCGATCTCATCGAGACCCTCATCGACTGATCTAGAGGAGCACGGGGAGCCGAAGGAACGCCGCCCCCCGCGTCGAAGTCCCAGATGAGGGGAATTCAACGAGTGAACGCGAACGCACGTCCCGGAAGGACCGCGCGACGAGTCGTCGCTCTCGCCTGCCTGCTCGCGTTGATCCAGCTATCGCTCGGCCCGGTTCGCGCCCAGGAACACACCTTGCCCCGGGTGCCCCCGGGCTTCGCGGTATCGGTCTTCGCCACCGTCGGGGGGCTTCCGACGAGCCTCGCCTTCGGGCCAAGCGACGACGTCGGCTACGGGCTGATGCAGAGCACCATGTACGTCGCCGATTTTGCCGGGGGGCGCATCCTCGCCATCGACGCGACCGAGGGCACGCCGGGGCCCATCCGGGAGTTTGCTTCGGGCTTCCGTAACCCTCTCGGAGTGACGGTGGACGATTCCGGGACTGTTTTCGTGTCCGACGCCGAGGCGCCTCGCGACGGTCCGTTCGGGACGCGCGCGTACGGACGCGTGTGGCGACTGCGCGACAAGGACGGCGACGGGGTCGCCGACGAGAAGAAGATCGTGCTCAAGGATCTGCCGAACGGGCGGCACAACACGAACGGGCTGGCACTCGGATCGGACGGGATGCTGTACGTCACGAACGGGAACTCCACCGACGACGGCATCGAGGGGGGTGAGCCCGAGGCCGTCCCCTGGTCGGGATCGGTCGTGCGAGTCGACCCGAAAGCGAACGAAGTCTCTCTGACGGACCTGAACAGAAGTTCTGCTCTGATCGCGACCGGAATGCGCAACGTCTATGATCTCGCCTTCTCACCGCTCGACAGGACGAAGTTGTTCTTGCCGACCAACGGGGTCGACGACGCCCGGCCGGGTGAGGGGGGCGACAACCCGACGGAAGAGATCGAGGACTCCGACGATCTCCTGTACGCAACCGACGTGAAAGACGGGCGTGCAGATGATTTTGGGTTCCCCGAGTGCCTCTACAACACCGAGCGCCAGGGCAACCTCAGGCCTTACGACAACCCGCACCCAGAGGTAACAAAGAAGTTCGGGCGATGCCCGGCGCAGTCGGTGCCGCGCCCACTAGCGAGCTTCGGTCTCCACGTCTCGGCCGACGGTCTCGCGTTCCAGACCACCGGCGCGTGGGGCAGGGATTTCCGCAACGACCTGTTCGTCGCGGAGTTCGGAAACTTCTTCGGCGACAAGATCGTCGGTCACCAGGTGACCCGGGTCGAGCTCAACCGCGCCGGCAACCGGGTCGTGCGGCAGGGCGAGTTCCTCTCCGGTGCACTTCCGCTTGACCTCACCTTCGACGCCAAGGGGGCGATGTACGTCGCCGACTTCTCCGGCGTCATCTACCGCGTGACCCGTATCGTCGAGGTACCGAGGGTGGTCGAGGTCCAGATGAACGCCTATCAGTTCATCCCTCAGAAGCTGGTGATCCCCGAGGGCACGACGGTCAGGTGGGTCAACCGCGACACCCTCGGGCTGACTCACAACGTGCGGGGGCTGGCCGCCGTCACCGCCGACGGCGCGGGGGACGGATCGCGGATCGACTCGAAAGACCTCCCCGTCGGAAACGCGCACGAGTTCCGCTTCGAGGAGCCGGGCAAGTGGGAGTACACGTGCACGATCAACGCCGTTCACACCGCGCTCATGCACGGTTCGATCACCGTCGTCCCCGCGGGGAACTAGCTGCGCGTCATCCTTCCTCCGCGGCGGCAACGTCGTCCCACGTGTCGCAATCGGTCGCCGCGCGCTCGTCGACGACGCGCGCGAGCGACAAACCTTCGATCAGTCCGCGCATGGACGCACCAGCCGTGTCGCCAAGCTCCGCAACTCGCGCCCGCAGCGCCGCGGCCCGGTATGCGCCGGCGAGCATCTGATCTCGTCCCTCTCCGTCGACCAGAAGCGCGCCGTCGCCGTCGCCGACGGCGGTCACCAGGCGCTCGACGGTCGCGGTCTCGACGAACGGAAGGTCGACCGCCAGCAGAACGACGGTCTCGGCCTGGACGAGCTCAAGCCCGGCGGTGACGGCCGCAACCGGACCCGCGCCCACCGGCTCCTCCCGGGTCCACAGCACGGGCGCGTCCACCACGCGCGCGGGCCCGACGACGACTATGCGCTCGGCCCCCTCGAGCGCGCCGAGGACCCGGTCGATCAGCCTGCGCCCGGCGACCCTAAGCTCGGCCTTGTCCGCGCCGCCGAGCCGGCGCGCCCCCCCGCCCGCCAGCACCACCGCGTCAAACGAAATGCGCTCCACGAGATCTACTCGACCGTAAGGCATACCGGTTCGAGTTAAGGGCTCCCAACCTACAGAGTCGACAAGAGATCGAAGAGGCGAGAGTAGGCGATCGCTTCGGACAGAGGTGGGTCGGTGGGTCTCGATTCGGGAAGATCGTGTGGGGGGTCGGGCCCGGGATCGTAGCGTCGCCCGTCCGGCCGGAACCACACCGGATCAGTCCCGCCGACCAGCTCCACGATCCACCCGAATTCGTGCACGAGCGTGTGGTGGAAGCTGCATAACGTGATGAGGTTGTCGAGATCCGTTGGGCCTTTTCGGGTCCAGAACTGGATGTGATGTGGGGTGAGGAACAGTTTCGCCTCGCAACCGGGAAACGTGCACCTGTCGCCGTCCCGGTGGAAGACTTACCGACGGAGCCACCAGGGCGTGATCTGCGACGTCCCGCCGATGCCCAGAGGGTTCCCGTCCTTGCCGTGGAGCACGACTTGGAGTCGCGTGTCGCAAGCGAGCCGGCGCGCGGTCTCGGGATGCAACACCGGGCCCCCGGCAATGGAGCAATTCCCCTCGTCGTGGGCGAGACTCTCGATCGGCGCGTGCAGAACGAGCGTGGTCCGCTCGGCATCCGACCGATCGCCGACCCGAGCGGAGGCCAGATGAACGAATGCATCGGCGCGCCGCTGGTCCATCGTGGGCTCCTCATCCTCGAGACCCGGCATGGCCTCGGGCGCGTCCCCCTGGTCCGGCGGCGAGGGCAGCTCGCGCGCCAGGCGATCGATGGCTTCCTTTACGACCGCGCCCTGGTCCGCCGGCAGCAGGCCGTCGAATCCGAGGAAGTCTCCGTCGAGGGACCACCACCAGCGGAGGTGGCGCGATTCGTGAATGGCTTTGACCTTCTCGAGAGAGCGCGTGGTCCCCTCGTCCCCCTTCTGACGGATGCACGCGACTGTGACCCGCCGGGCCCACGCGATCAGCTTCTTCTCGGTGGTGGGCGTGGCGAACCTCGTGAGCTCGACGGTCTTGTCGAGCGACAGCGCGCCGGACTGGAGCGCCGCGGAGGTATGGGGGAGGTGCTCGAGAACGTAGGAGGCGTCGATCCACCGGCGCGCCTTCCAGTTCGAGATTCCGAGCTGCCCGGACAGCCACTGCGCCATGTTCCGACAGCCGTCCTGGCGCCACAGCTCGGAACGGTCGCAGGACAGGACCCAGCGCAACAACTCTCGGTCCGCCGCACCGACGGCTGCGCTCGCTCGGTCAAGACCGTCACGGAGCGCCTTTCGATCCGCCGCCACCTGGTACTTGAGATCCTCGATGTCCTGTATCAACATGATGTGTCATCATATCGAACATATGTTCGATATGCAAGGTTTTGAGGGCCGGATCTCAGCCCAAAAGCCGTCCTCGGGCGAAGATCGGGGCATGAAGGCGTGGGAAGTGGTCCGGCCCGGCCCCCTGGCGACCGGCCCCATCGAGCTCGTCGACAAGGCGCCGCCCGAACCGGGCCCCCAAGAGATCCGCGTCAGGGTGTCGACCTGCGGGGTGTGCCGCACCGACCTCCACATCGTCGAAGGAGACCTCCCCCCGCGCCGGCCGCGCGTCGTGCCGGGGCACGAGGTCGTCGGCACGGTCGACGCCGCCGGCGAGAAAGCCCGGCGCTTCGCGCCCGGCGCGCGGGTCGGCATCGCGTGGCTGCGACTGACTTGCAGGGTGTGCGAGCACTGCCGCAGGGGGGCCGAGAACCTCTGCCTCGACTCCGCGTTCACCGGTTACGACGCAGACGGCGGGTATGCCGAGTATGCGGTCGTCGACGAGAGCTACGCCTACGCCCTGCCCGACGGCTTCGACGACGAGCGCGCCGCTCCCCTTCTGTGCGCGGGGATCATCGGCTATCGCGCGCTCAAAAGGGCCGAGCTTCCGCCGGGCGGCAGGCTCGGCGTCTACGGCTTCGGCGGGTCGGCCCATCTCGCGACCCAGGTCGCGGTGGCCGAAGGGGCGAAAGTGCACGTCGTCACCCGCTCCGAACGCGCCCGGCGGCTCGCGCTCGATCTCGGTGCCGCCTCGGCGGTCACGCCACCCGAGGCCCCACCGGAGCCGCTCGACTCCGCGATCCTGTTCGCGCCGTCCGGGAGGGTCGTGCCCGCGGCGCTCGCCGCGCTCGACCGAGGCGGAACGCTGGCGATCGCCGGCATCCACCTGAGTGAGATCCCCCCGCTCGACTACCGGGCCCACCTCTTCTTCGAACGCAAGATCGTGAGCGTCACCGCAAACACGCGCCGGGATGGTGAGGAGTTCCTCGACATCGCCGCACGCATCGGGATCGAGGTCAGCACCGTGCCCTTTTTGTTGTCGGAGGCGAACGAGGCGCTGTCCGCCTTGAGATCCGGCGGCGTCGCCGGAGCGGCCGTACTGCACGCGAGAGACTAGTGCTCGTGCAAAACGACCTCTTCTTGCGGGCGTGCCGCGGGGAGCCCGTCGATCGGGTGCCGGTGTGGTTCATGCGGCAGGCGGGACGCAGCCTGCCCGAGTACCGGGAGCTGCGCGAGCGGTATTCGATTCTCGAGCTGTGCAGCACGCCGGACCATGTGGTCGAGGTGACCCTGCAGCCGGTCAGACGTCACGGGGTCGACGCGGCGATCCTGTTCAGCGACATCGTCGTCCCGCTCCAGGCGATGGGGGTCGACCTCGAGATCAAAGAGGGCGTCGGGCCGATCGTCTTCGACCCGATACGGACCGTGGCCGATGTCGACAGGCTTCGCCCCCTCGATCCCGAGGAGGGCGTGCCGTTCGTGCTCGATGCGGTGCGGGCGCTCGCCGGCGAGCTCGATGTCCCGCTCATCGGATTCGCCGGTGCACCGTTCACGCTCGCGAGCTACCTCGTCGACGGCGGTCCTTCGAAAGATCACGCCTTGACCAAGGCCCTGATGTATTCCGACTCGAAGGCCTGGCATCGGCTGATGGAAGTCCTGTCGACGGCGGTCCTCGAATACCTGCGCGCTCAGGTCGCCGCAGGAGCGAAGGCCATCCAGCTCTTCGATTCGTGGGTCGGGAACCTGTCGCGCATCGACTTTGATGCCTTCGCCGAGCCATACGTTAGGAACATCCTGTCTGGGCTCGACGATCTCGCCGTGCCGCGCATCTACTTCGGCATCCACACCGGCCATCTCCTCGAGCGTTTTGGCGCCGTGGGCGCGGACGTCGCCGGCATCGACTGGACCGTTCCGCTCGACGAGGCCCGTGAGTTGGTCGGGGGCTCGCTTGCGCTACAGGGGAACCTCGATCCCGCGGCCTGCCTCGGCCCCTGGGAGGTCGTCGAGGAGCGCGCGCTCGATGTCTTGCGGCGCGGGGGCGGCAGGGGTCACATCTTCAACCTCGGTCACGGGGTGCATCGGGGCACGGATCCCGACACACTCACCCGGCTCGTCGGTTTGGTTCACGAGTGGGCCGCGGATGGCTGACCGTCGCGGGATCCTCGTCATGGCCTACGGCACGCCCGGGGATCTTGACGCAGTCGAGGAGTACTACACGGATATCCGGCGGGGCCGGCCACCCCCAGCCGACCTCCTCGAGGAGCTCGTCGGCCGCTATCGCGCGATCGGAGGCACATCGCCGCTGCTCGATATCACGAGCGCGCAGGCGCGGGGGATCGAGGAGCGACTCGGCATCTCGACCTACCTCGGGATGAAGCACGCTCCCCCGTTCGTCCGCGACGGCGTCGCGGCCATGGCGAAAGACGGCGTCGAGCGAGCGGTAGGGCTGGTGCTCGCCCCTCACTTCTCGAAGATGAGCATCGGCGATTATGCGACCCGCGCCGCGGCGGCGGCCGAGGAGACGGGGTGGAAGGGGGACCTCGAGGTCGTCCGCTCCTGGCACCTCGAGCCCGGTTACATCGAGTTCCTGGCGCGCGCCGTGAGCAACGCGCTTCACTCACTCGCCGAAACCGAGCGCTCCGACACGACGGTGGTCTTCACCGCGCACAGCCTGCCGGCCCGCATCGTTCAGGCCGGCGATCCTTATCCCGAGCAGCTCCAAGAGACCGCCCAGGCGGTGGCGGATCTCTGCGGGCTCCGGCGCTGGCGGATCGGGTGGCAGAGCGCCGGCCACACCGACGACCCTTGGCTTGGTCCCGACGTGCTCGAGATCGTCACGGACCTCGCGGCCCACGGCGCGCGGGGAGTCGTCGTCTGTCCGTGCGGTTTCGTGAGCGACCATCTCGAGGTTCTATACGACCTCGACATCGAGTGTAGGGACCTCGCCGACGACCTCGGCATCGCCTTCGCCCGCACACCGTCCCCCAACGTCGATCCCTCGTTCCTCGACACCCTCGCGGACGTAGTTCGCAGAGCCTTCGGAGATTGACGGTGGCATCCCCGACGCGCGTCGCCGTGGTCGGCGGCGGCATAGCCGGGCTCGTCGCCACGCGTAAGCTCGTTCGCTCGGGGCTCAACGTTTCGCTGCTAGAAGAGTCGGATCGGCTCGGCGGAAAGATCGCCACCGAGGCGGTGGACGACGTCGAGATCGACGCCGGCCCCGACTCCTTTCTGGCGCGTGACCCCGCAGCCGTCGAGCTGTGCCGCGACCTCGGGCTCGGCGACCAGCTCGTCTCCCCGGCGGTGTTCGGCGCCTACGTCTGGCTCGGTCGCGATCTACGTAAGGTTCCGGCCGGCTTCCCGTACGGGCTTCCCGTCGCCCCCGCGGCCGCGTGGCGGACCGGGGTCCTCACCGCGCGCGGCGCGGCTCGAGCCGCAGCCGACCTCGTGCTCCCGAACCGCCTGTCCGACTCCGACGTCTCCATCGGCGAATTCGTGAGATCCCGCTTTGGCGACGAGGCGCTCGAACGGCTCGTCGATCCGCTCCTGGCCGGGACGCGTGCGGGCCGGGCCGACGACATCAGCCTGCGCGCCGCGACTCCTCAGATCGACGCGCTCGCGCGCTCCGACCGTAGCGTCATCCGGGCCGTGCGCCGGGAGAGGCGACGGGGCCGGCTCGAGTCCGGTCCGCCGCCGTTTCTCGCGGTCAAGGGTGGGATCGTCCGCGTCGTCGATCGGCTCCAAGACGAGTTGGAGGGAAAGGCCGACGTGCATGCCGGACGCAGGGTGACACGGGTGGGCGTCGAGCGAGGCCGTTACCGCCTCGAGACGACAGATGGTTCTATCGTTAGCGACGCGGTGATCCTCGCCGTCCCGGCGTTCGTCGCGGCGAACCTGCTCGAGGAAGCTCTCCCCGACGCGGCCGCCCTGCTCGCGCGCGTCGAGTACGCATCGGTCGCGGTGGCGACGCTCGTGTTTCCCCCGAGATCGTTCGCTCCCCCTCGAGGAGGAAGCGGTTTTCTGGTCCCGAGTGGGGCCGGTAGGACGGTCGCTGCATGCACCTGGTACTCGACGAAGTGGCCCCATGCGGCTCCGGTAGACGGTCGCCAGATCGTGCGCGCGTTCGTCGGGCGGGCAGCCGGTGACGGCGCCCTCGCCGCCTCCGACGACGAGCTGATCGCGCGCGTCGCCGGCGAGCTCCACGACGCGATGGGCTTCGCCGAACCGCCCGTGGCCAGGGCGCTGACACGGTGGGAGCGCGCGCTCCCGCAGTACGCGGTCGGGCACGCCGAGCGCATGGACGAGATCGAGGCGCTTCTTCCCCCTGCGATGGCTGTTGCGGGGGCCGGCTATCGGGGATCGGGGTTACCGGACTGCATTCGGCAGGCACAGCAGGCGGCGGCACACATCCGGGCTACGCTTGAGCCATGACCGAGGAATCCGTGTTCGCCGCCTACCCGGCCTTCGCCGCTCGGCCGGACCGGCTCGCAGAGGTCGATCGCGACGTCGCGATCAAGGAGGTCACCGAGCTTGTAGAGGAGCACTCCGGTCGCGTCGAGGTGCGCGGCGTCTATTCGCTCGTCGGATTCAGAGCCGACACCGATTTGATGTTCTGGTTCGTGGCGAGCAGCGCCGACGACGTCCAGGGGTTGATCGCGGACTTTCGTCGCACCCGGCTCGGCGGCGCGCTCACGCCGACGCATGCCTGGCTCGGACTCGTTCGCCCTGCAGAGTTCGCGCCCGATCACGTCCCCGCCTTCGTGCAGGGTGTGGCTCCGAAGCGATACCTCAGCGTGTACCCGTTCGTCCGCACTCCTGAGTGGTACCTCCTGGACCCGGAGGAGCGCGCCACGCATCTGCGGGCGCACGGCGAGATGGGACGGGAGTATCCCGACGTCACTCCGAACACGACGAGCGCATTCGGGCTCGGTGACTACGAGTGGATCCTGGCGTTCGAGGCCGATTCGCTCGACCGACTCGTCGAGCTCATCCGCCACCTGCGCGCCAACGAGTCTCGCCGCTACGTCAAGCTCGAGGTGCCGTTTCTCACCGGGATCCGCAAGGACCTCTCCGCCGCCGTCGCCGATCTCCCCTGGTAGCCCCGGCCGCTCACGACCGCCCGGGGGGAGTGGGCGGCCGTGGCGGGCCCGGTACCGGTCGAGATGGGCGTAGTGCTCAACCGGAGAAGGTCGGCGGAGCGGTGACCGGTACCGGGCAGTTGACCGTGAAGAGCTCGCCCTTCGTATCCGGCGTGCCCGGGTACTCCTTTAGCTCTCCCGCATCGCGCGCCGCGTGGACGTCCTCTTCTTCTCTTAGGACGCTCGGCGACGCCTTTTGCTTCCACTCGTATGCGAAGTGATCCCAGTATGGGCTCCACTTCGCCGATCCGGGGTCGGAGTCGAACACCGACGGTTGAAAGCCCATCGGGCCCGGCCCCTCGAGCCCGTTCATGAAGACGTTGGTGCGGCCGGTCGCCTGGGCCTTATTGGGTCCGGCGTGAAGCCCGGGAGCGAAGCCTGTGGTGGTCATCTCGGCCGCGGGGGCAATCGAGTGCTCGGTGACGATGTAGCGCGACGCCGGGAAGCACTCGTGGAGCTTGAAGGTCACCTCCATCGCCGAGGTGTCCGGCGCCTCGATGAGTTGCCCTCCTCCGAGATACTCGGTCAGCTCGGAGTCGACGCCGAGCTCTCCCTTCGGCCACCTGACGACCGCGGCGTTGAGAATGATGTTCTCGCCCTCCACTTTCAGGTCGCCCTTGCGCCGGGCGTCCTCAACCTCCGCGACCGAGGAGAGGGTGCGGGGCGTCGAGTTCCACGTCCCCCGGCTGACCTTCCACGCCGGCGTGTAGTCGGGGCGACCGGGCTCCGACGACAGCACCGCCGCCTGGTCGTTGGTCCCGTCATCGAACAGATACGCGGTCCCCGCGAGGCCGGGCCCGGTGAGCCCGCCCAGCTTCGGCGCGAACACGAGTCCCTCCTCTTGGGCGAAGCCTTCGTCCGACGTATCGGTACGAATGAAGAACACGTCATTTCCGTCGCAGACGCCGCGGTGGAGCCGAAGTGTCACGAAGCCGAACGCGCCGGCCCACTCGTCCGACGTCAGCGCGAAGTCGAGGACGTCTCCGACGATCGGGGTGCCGAACGCGTCCCGCTCCTGCCGGGTGCCCCGGACCTCCGCTTCAACCTCGGGATTGTCGCTTCCACACGCTGCGAGCAGCGCCGGCAGCGACAATCCGGCGAGACCGTACCTGGTACTCCTTCTCAGGAATTCCCTGCGCCCAACTGGTGCCGCAACCACGCGCATCACCTCCGCTTGTGCGCGAACTACGCCCGAACCCATCGCCAAGTTGGGATGCGGCGCGCCCAGGGCCGATTGCACAAACCGGGCAAATCGTTAGTGAAGGGTTCTGATGCCCAGAAACGCGACCCAGATCGTGACGAGGCCTCCGACGAACCACGCGATGTCTTGTTTACGTCGTCGTATCAAGACGGAGAGTGACAGCCCGCCCAACAGGACCGTCGCGATGATCTGAGCCAGCACTCCGGCATCGGTCCGCGGCAAGAGAATCTCGAGCACGGCGGCGCTACGCGCGGGTTCCGGCCCACGTCGTGAGCGCGTAGAGGGCCCCGTAGGTGAGGACCCCAGTGACGGTCAGGGTCGCCGCGAACCGGCGCAGTCTCGGGCGCTCCGCCTCGCACGACCTCAAGCGCCGGCGCGCCACCAGGATGGCGCCGAGCCCGACGCCGGCTCCCGCCAGCTTGAAGGCCCAGCCCCAGTTCCCGTAGAGGTCGTTGGCGACATCGACGGCGACGGCCGCCGACGTGATGCCGAGCAGGGCCGCGACGGCCGGGCCGACGCAACATGCGAGGCCGACCACACCTGCGGCGAGACCGGGGAAGACCCCTCGACCGACGGGCTCGCCGCGTTCGGTTTCCGCGGCCCGCTCGACGGGACGCGCCTCGACCCTCACCGGAGATCGAGCTCCTCGGCCGCCCTCAGGACCTCCTTGGAATCGTCCCCCACGACCAGTGATGGGATCGGGCGATCGGAGCAGTACAGAAGGATGCCGTCCGTGCTCGCGGTCCACGTCACGCCGCCCGCGCCGTGGTCCGCTTCGCGGGCGACCGGGAACGTCTTGTCGGCCTGGTACACCGTGACCTGGTGTCCCGCGTCGTCTTCGTAGACGTGTACGACCACCGACATGTCGGACATCGATCCGGCGCGCGCCTC
>JBOGXF010000071.1:0-7932 GCA_050694275.1 Actinomycetota bacterium
TCGACGGGCGGCCCGAAGAATCGCTTCGGGTCGATTCTCTGTTCAAGTCGTTCGAGGGGACCCCGGTGCTCCGGGGAGTCGACCTCGAGGTCCCGCGCGGGGCCATCGTCGCGCTCCTGGGCCCCAGTGGCTGCGGCAAGACGACCCTGCTCCGGTGCATCGCCGGCCTCGAGCGTCCCGATTCGGGAACGGTCGCGATCGGCGGGCGGGCACTGAGCGGGGCGGGAACCTTCGTCCCCCCCGAGGCTCGCCGCGTCGGGATGGTCTTTCAGGACTGGGCGCTGTTTCCACACCTGTCGGTCGCGCGCAACGTCGGCTTCGGGCTGTCGCGCTCCGAGCGCCGGTCCGGCCGCGTCGAGGAGACACTCGCCATGGTGTCCCTCCAGGCGTTCGCCGAGAGGCTGCCGGCTTTTCTCTCCGGAGGTCAGCAACAGCGCGTCGCGCTCGCGCGAGCTCTCGCCAATCGCCCGGCGGCGATCCTGCTAGACGAGCCGTTCTCGAACCTCGACGCGACCCTGCGCACACAGATTCGCTCCGGCGTACAGGATCTCTTGATCGAGTTGGGGGTGACGACCTTGTTCGTCACCCACGACCAAGAAGAGGCATTCGCCGTCGGCGAAATCGTCGCCGTCATGTTCGACGGAGTCGTCGTGCAGCAGGCGACTCCCGCGGAGATATACGAGACCCCGGCAACTGGGGCGGTCGCCTCGTTCATTGGAGACGCCAACTTCCTGGCCGGACATGGGCGCGGCAGACGGGCCGAGACAAGCCTGGGCGAGATTCCCCTGTTGCGCGAGGTGTTCGGGGAGGTCGACGTCATGATCCGGGCCGAGGAGCTTCTCGTCCATCCCGGGGACGACGCGGTGATCGAGACGGTCGAGTTCTACGGCCACGATGCCGTGTACGCGTTGCGAACACACGGGGGATACCGCTTGCGGTCGCGGGTTCTCGCCTCCCCGGAGCTCCGCCCCGGGGAGGGCGTGTCGCTTAAGTACAGCGGCAAGCCCACGGTCGCCTTTCCTCGCTGACCCCGTCCCTGAAGTTAGCCGCCCCTTATGTGCTAGGTTCGGCAGACCTTACATAAGTCCATCGGAGCCCCGTCCAAGCGGCGGTGGCCGGACAAGAGGAGGTCTTTGCCGTGATCGGCATGCTGAGCAGGATCGTCGCCCTCGCCGCGGTGTCTCTCGTGACCCTCGCGGCTTGTTCGGGAGAGGAAGACGCTCTGACGATCTACTCGGGGCGCGAAGAATCGCTCGTCGGGCCGCTCCTCGAGCGATTCTCCGAGGACACCGGCGTACCGATCGAGGTTCGCTACGCGGATTCGGGCGAGCTCGCGTTGCTCATCGCCGAGGAGGGCGACGACACCCCAGCCGACGTCTTCTACTCGCAGAGCCCCGGCGCGGTCGGGTTCCTCCAGGAGCGCGGGCTCATCGGACGCCTCGGAATGGAGTCGCTCGAGGCGGTTCCCGCGCAGTACCGGAGCGACGAGGGTCGCTGGGTGGGGATCAGCGGGCGACAGCGTGTCCTCGTTTACAACGAAGGGATCGTCGATCGCTCCGACCTTCCCGATTCCGTATACGACCTCACCGAAGAGAGGTACGCCGGCGAGGTAGCGATCGCTCCGACGAACTCGTCTTTCCAGGATTTCGTCACCGCGATGCGTCACATCGGGGGCGACGATGCGGCGCGCGACTGGCTCGAAGCCATGTCCGAGAACGGTGCCCCGACCTTCGCCGATAACAGCTCGATCGTCGCGGCCGTGGCGCGGGGCGAGGTCCCCATGGGTCTGGTGAACCACTACTACAACGAGCAAGCCCTCGCCGAGGATCCTTCGCTTGCCTCTCGCAACTATCAGTTCCCCGACGAGGATCTCGGCTCTCTTCTTCTCGTCACGACCGTGAGCGTGCTCGAGGCATCCGACGACGACGACCGTGCCGAGCGCTTTGTCGAGTTCCTGCTGTCCGACGAGGCGCAGGAATACTTCGGGCAGGAGACATTCGAGTACCCGCTGGTCGCGGGGGTCGAGGCGTCCGATGCGGTGCAACCGCTGGATTCCCTCCAGGTTCCCGAATTCGATATCGACGATCTCGGCGGCGATCTCGCGACCACGGCGCGCATGATCGAGGAGAGTGGGCTCCGGTAGCGCGAGTCATGGCCGGCGCGCCGCGTGGTGGCTCACCACCGTGGCCTCAATCGTCGCGGGATTGTTCGCGGCGCCCTTCCTTTATCTCCTGATCCGAAATCTGTCCGAGGGCGGAAGCCTCTGGTCCTTCCTGACAACGGGTCGGGCGATCGGGCCTCTGCTCCGAAGCGTCGTCCTGGCGACCGCGGTGGCCGCGGCCGCCGCGACAGTCGGGACCGCCGCCGCGTGGCTGGTGACGCGGACCGATCTCCCGGGCAAGCACCTGTGGCGCGTTCTGTTGCCGCTGCCGCTGGTTATCCCGTCGTTCATCGGCGCGTTCGTCCTCCTTGCTGCGTTCGCGCCCGGGGGGCTGCTCGAAGCCGCCCTGCAACCGCTGGGGGTCCAACGGCTTCACAGCGTGCACGGATTCTGGGGGTCGTTCATCGTGCTCACCCTGTTCACCTATCCCTACGTCTATCTCCCCACAGCCGCCCGCCTGCGCCAGCTTCCATCCTCCCTCGAGGAGTCGGCGCGTCTTCTGGGACGGGCACCGGCGGCGGTGTTCAGAACCGTGGTGCTGCCCCAGTGTCGGGCGGCGATCCTCGCGGGCACGCTCCTCGTCTTCCTCTATTCGGTGAGCGACTTCGGGGTCGTCCAGCTCATGCGATACGACACCCTGACGCGGGTCATCTACTCGACCCGGCTCATCGACCGCGTTACGTCCTTGACGCTGAGCCTTCAACTCGGCGTGCTCGCGCTCGCGGTCGTCGCGGCGGAGCGCGCGGTTACGAGCGGGGCGCGAGCGCTGCGGGGACCGCGCGGCACACGCCCGTTGCGGGTTGGTCTTGGCCGGTGGAAGAGCGCGGCGCTCGGGGGCATGGCTCTTCTGCTCGCCCTCGCGCTCGCCGCGCCGGTCGGGGTGATGGCGTGGTGGGCCACCCGCGGCGTGTTGCGCGGGACGGCAGGGGGCGGCGCGAGCTACGCGGGCCTGGGGGGTCTTGCCGGTCCCGCCGTCAATACTTCGTTCGTGAGCGTCGCCGGCGCGATTTTGGCGGTTCTGCTCGTCCTACCCGTCGCCTACCTCACGGTGCGGTACCGAAGCCGCGTGGGAGACGTCGCGAACGCAGTGATCGTGGGCGGCTTCGCGCTTCCGGGTCTTGCGATCGCCCTCGCTCTCGTGGTCTGGACGGTGGGAGGGCCGGGGATCCTCGGAGCGCTCTATCAGAGTCTTCCGCTCTTGGTTCTCGCTTACGTGATCCACTTCGGTGCGCAATCCATGCGAACCGCGCAGGTTGCGCTCGCCGGGGTCCCCCCCGGCGTCGAGGACGCGGCGAAGACGTTGGGAGCCGGGCGCGTGCGTCGTTTGATGAGTGTCGAACTGCCGCTCATGGTTCCGGGTTTGCTCGCCGGTGGGGGGCTCGTCCTGCTGTCCGTGATGAAGGAGCTGCCCGCCACACTTCTCCTCGCGCCCACCGGATTTCAGACCCTGGCGACGAAGATCTGGCAGGCGACTCAGAGCGCGTTCTTCGCGGACGCGAGCATCGCCGCCCTGGTCCTCATCACGCTGTCGGGAGTGCTGACGTGGCTACTGGTCATCAGGCGTGGAGACACGCTCGTGTGACGAACCGAATCAGTAGCGACAGCCACAAGAAGCGTCGATTTGTTCGTGGGGCCGATGCGACCTCGTCGGCGTTCCGTCGCTGGTCGCTTAGACGCACCGAACTACCGCGTGAGTAATCATCGCCCTACAATCCGCGTTGACTGCCATCAAAAGAAGGGACCTGCGATGCTGACCAAAAAGGTCGAGAAAGCGATGAACGATCAGCTCAAAGAGGAGCTGCAGTCCGCGTATGTGTACCTCGACATGTCGGCGTACTGCGAGTCGGAGAGCCTCCCGGGCTTCGCCCACTGGCTGCGGGAACAGTTCAAAGAGGAGCTCGACCACGCGCTGCGGTTCTACACCTTCATCTGCGATCGAGACGGCAAGGTCGAGCTCCAGGCACTGGACAAGCCCAAGGGGAAGTACTCGTCGGTGCTCGACGTGTTCGACCAGTCACTCGAGAACGAGCGCGCCGTCACTCGCTCGATCCACGACCTCTACTCACTGGTCGTCGGCGAGCGGGACTACGCGGCCCAGGCGTGGCTCGACTGGTTCGCGACCGAACAGGTCGAGGAGGAGAAGATGGTCGGTCAGATCGTCGACTCCCTCAAGCGGATCGGGGACCGGGGCGACGCGCTGTACCTACTCGACAAGGAGCTCGGGGGCCGCACCGCACCGTAGAGGTCGCGTACCCGGGCGGTAGTCTCGCGGGATGCCCCCGAAGAAAACCGCGAAGAAGCTCAAGCTGCTGCTGCTCGACGGCCATTCGCTCGCGTTCCGGGCGTTCTACGCGCTTCCGGAAGACCTTCAGACATCCGACGGCACGCACACCAACGCCGTGTACGGCTTCACCTCGATGCTCATCAAGCTGCTGCAAGAGGAGAAGCCCGATCACATCGCGTGCTGCTTCGATCGGGGAGAGCCCCTCGAGCGCACGGCCGAGTTCGCCGATTACAAGGCGACTCGCACCGAGGCCCCCGAGACGTTCGGCCCCCAGCTTCCGCTCATCCTCGAGGTGCTGAAGGTCATGGAGATCCCGGTCTACGACCTTCCCGGGCACGAGGCCGACGACCTCATCTCTTATCTCGCGCGCATGGGGGCCGAGAAGGAAGTGGACGTGCGCATCGTCACCGGCGACCGAGACTTCTTCCAGCTCGTCGACGACGACATTCACGTCCTCTACAACCGGCGGGGGATCACCGACATCGTCGAGATGGATGCCAAGGCGGTCGAGGAGCGCTACGGCGTGCCCCCCGACAAGTACGTTGATCTCAAGGCGCTCGAGGGCGATCCCTCCGACAACCTCCCGGGCGTCCCCGGCGTGGGAACGAAAACCGCCGCCAAGCTGATCCAGAAGTACGGGAGCGCGGAGGCCGCGTGCGAGCACGCCGCCGAGCAGACGCCGAAGCTGTCCAAGAACCTCACCGAGTGCGCCGAGCAGGTCGCGCTCAACAAGAAGCTGTCGAGGCTCGTCGAGGTGCCGATCGAAGAGGTTGGCCTGGCGGATCTCAAGATGGGCGCGTGGGACATCGACGCGGTGCGAGAGCTGTTCGTCTCGCTCGAGTTCCGCACGTTGCTCGAGCGCCTGCTGTCGGACCTACCGGAGGCGCCCGAGGGAGAAGGTCAACCGTTCGAGGTCGACGTCCTCGCCGTGTCCGACCCCGCCGGCCTTCGCTCGCTCGCGTCCACCCTCGCCGCGTCGGACGGTTTCTCGATCGAGATCGTCCCGTCGTCCCCGCGCGGGGGACCGCGTGCGCTGGCGCTCTCGTGGGGCGACGGGAGCGCGGCGTACATCCCCGTCGGCGCAGCCGGCGTGTCGCAAGAAGAGCTCGCGGGCGCCCTCCGAGCCGTGCTCGAGGACGAGACCGTGCCCAAGACGGTGCACGGGGGCCGAGGCGCGCTGGTCGCCCTGTCGGCCATCGGGATCGAACTCGAGGGCCTGGCCCTCGACACACACATCGCTGCGTACCTGCTCGAGCCGGGCGCGTCGGCCTATTCGATCGACGAGGTCGCGCGCCGCTACACGGGGCGCGAGCTGCGAGCCGTCGAGCCGGTCGAGCGACCGGAGGAGGAGGCCCAGGCCTCTCTCGACCTCGGCGGGGACGAGCTCGATCCCGGACAGGCCGAGGACGCTTGTCTGAGGGCCCTGGCGATCGTGGAGATCGCGGCGGCGGTCGAGCCCGAGCTCGAGCGTCTGGGGATGAAAGAGCTCTATCGGGACATCGAGCACCCGCTCATCGGCGTGCTCGCCGGCATGGAGCGCACCGGGGTGAGCATCGATCTCGACTACCTGTCGGAGATGGCGCGCGACCTCGACAAGAGCATCGCCGAGCTCGAGGCCGAGTGCTACGAGCTCGCCGGTGAGAGAATCAATCTCGGTTCACCTCCGCAGCTTCGAGTTCTCCTCTACGACAAGCTCGGACTCAAGACGACCCGCCGCACCAAGACCGGGCTCTCGACCGACGCCCGCGCCCTCGCCCAGCTCGTCGACCAGCATCCGTTCGTGCAGAAGCTGCTCGACTATCGCGAGCTGGCGAAGCTCAAGAACACTTACGTGGACGCGCTGCCGCCGCTCGTGGATCCGAAAGATGGGCGGCTGCACACGACCTACGACCAGACCGCCACCGCCACGGGGCGGCTGTCGAGCACCAATCCCAATCTTCAGAACATCCCCGTGCGCACCGAGCTCGGCCGGAAGATAAGGCGCGCTTTCGTTCCCGAGGCCGGACACGTCCTGATGTCGGTGGACTACTCGCAGATCGAGCTACGGGTGATGGCTCATCTGTCCGAGGACCCGATCCTGCTCGAGGTCTTCAAGAAGAAGGAAGACGTGCACGCCGCGACCGCGAGCCGTGTCTTCTCGCTCGATCCGAGCAAGCTTCAGGTCAAACATCGCTCGGCGGCCAAGATGATCAATTTCGGATTGCAGTACGGCATGGCCGCCCCCGGTCTCGCCGAACGACTGAACGTGCCGGTGGCCGAGGCGGAGGAGATCATGGACGCGTACTTCGAACAGTTCGCCGGGGTCAAGGAGTACCTCGATTCCAACGTCACAAAGGCCTACGCCGATGGCTACACGACGACGATGTTCGGACGGCGAGCGATCATCGGTGAGCTCGGCAGCGGCAACCCGCGCATCCGCGCCATCGGCGAGCGTAGAGCGCTCGCCTCTCCGATCCAGGGCTCGGCCGCCGACATCATGAAGCTGGCGATGATCAACGTGGATCGCGCGCTGCGCTCCTCACAGCTCTCCACTCGCATGATCTTGACCGTGCACGACGAACTCGTGTTCGAGGTCCCCACCAAAGAAGAGAGTGCGGCCGCAGAGCTCGTCACCCGGGAGATGACCGGGGTGTACGAGATGAAGCTCCCACTTGAGGTCGACGTCTCGTTCGGGTCGAGCTGGGCCGACGCCAAAGGCTAGTGGGGCACAAGCCATCCGATCGCCTCCGAGCTTCGTATTACCTGCGGGACGGCCTCCCCGGCTACCGATGCTCTAACGCGCCGGCGTAGGGAGGCGGAAGAGTGGTATCGGGCGAAGGAGGCGGCGATGAAGAGAATCCTGGCGATCGCGGCGGTCGCGCTGCTGGCGGTCGCGATCGTGGCTCTGCCCCACGCGTGGGCGGGGGGGCGGCCGTTCGACACGACGCTAACGGGGGCGGCCGAGCGCCCCGGCCCCGGAGATCCCGACGGGTTCGGGACCGCGCATCTCGAGCTGAATCAGGGGCAGGGGACCGTGTGCTGGGAGATCTCCCTCAGCAACGTCGATCCGCTCCCCTTCGGCGGGCACATTCACATAGCCGGGCCGGATGACCCGGGGCCCATCGTGTTGACGCTTTTGGGTGCCCCGGCGAACGCGGAGCCGACGACGACGCCGGACGCCCCGACGTCCTATCCCGCGTCCGCGTGCGTCGAGAACGTCGACGCCGGGCTGATCAAGGACATCCGGCAGAGCCCGGACGAGTACTACGTGAACCTGCACAACGAGCCGTTCCCCAACGGGGCAGTACGGGGGCAGCTCTCGAAGTAACGCTCGACGACGAGGGGAGCGGGGCGGGGGGCCGCTCCCCTCGCCCCATCTTGCGACGCCCTTGGTTACCAGCGCATATACTTTTTTTCAGCCCCCGTAAAAGGGGGCAAATTTCTGTAGGGAGGAGAACCACACCTATATGGCCCAGGAGCAAGACGGAGCTGCTCAAGCTCCGACCAC